>NZ_JCALEJ010000045.1:0-15235 GCF_059813315.1 Mycobacterium sp. NGS11 | reverse complement strand
TCGCGACATCCGCGCACTCAGCCCTTCTCCGCCGACTCCAGCGCGGCCAGCAGCACGTCATGCGCCTCGGACAGGCGGCGTGCTATTTCTTCCAGCTCGTCGAGCTGGCGTTCCAGGGGCACCTGCTCGGGGTCTTCGCCGTCCCCGGGCTGGGGCAGCCGCGCGAGCAGGGCGTCGATTTCGGCGCGAATCTCGTCGGGATCGATAGTCATCGCGTTCCTACGCTAGTCACCCGTTAGTCCGTGTGCACCAAAGACCAGCGCCCCAGCGCGGCGCGCGCCCGGTCGTCGGCGGCCTCGATGCGCACCTCGCCTGAGTCGGAATCGGGGCGCGCGTACACCGCGGCGGCGACCGCGCGAACGATCGACAGGCCATCCCCGTCGTCGTCCGCCCCGTCGGCACTGACCGTGATCTGCGCGTCCGCGGCCTCGACCCGCCAGCCCGACTGCGGCCCGACCGCGAGCCGCCCGGCGTCGGTGTGCAGCGAGCGCAGGTCGTTCCCGATAAAGGTGGGACGTTGGGCGGGCTTGGCGTAAACCGCGTCCCGCGCGGAATTGACCCCGGTGAGCACCATCAGGCTGGGCAGCTCGGCGGCGTTGGCGCCCTCGATGTCGGTGTCGAGCCGGTCCCCGACCACCAAGGGAGCGCGAAAGTCGCCGCGGGCCGCGGCATCTCGCAGCAGTCCGGGCGCCGGCTTGCCGGCGACCTCGGGCTCGCCGCCGGTGGCCGCCCGCAGCGCGGCCACGAACGATCCGTTGCCGGGCAACAGCCCGCGCTCGGTGGGCAGCGTCAGGTCGACGTTGGACGCCACCCACAGCGCCCCGTCCCGGATGGCCAGCGCGGCCTCGGCCAGCTCCGGCCACCCGATGGTCTGCGACAGACCCTGCACGACCGCGGCCGGGCCGTCGTCGTAGCTGCGCACCGCGCGCAGCCCGACCGCCGTGATCTCGTCGGCCAGGGCCTCGGTGCCCACGATCAGCACCGGTGAGTCGGGCGGCAACCGGTCGGCCAGCAGCCGCGCCGCGCTTTGGGCGCTGGTGGCGACGTCGTCGGCGACGGCGGTGAAGCCCAGCTCGGTCAGGTGCGCGGCGACCTCGTCGGCGCTGCGCGACGCGTTGTTGGTGACGAAGTAGGCGCGGCCGCGCACCTGCGCCAGCGCCTGCACCGCGCCCTCGGTGGGACGACGGCCGCGAAACATCGTGCCGTCCAGGTCTATCAGCAGGCAGTCATATTGCTGCGCAAGGGTTTTGGCGTGATCTGAGCCGGTCATCAGCCGAGTTCACTGACCCGGTCTTCGGCGTCGGTGACGCCGTCGACGTCCGCGGCAGCGGAGTGCAGGAACCACTGCAGCGCTTCGTCGCCGCGGCCGAGCGCCAGCAGGGTGTCCGCGTACGCGTAGAACAGCCGCGCGGCCGTCGTACCGGTGCGGGCCGGGTCCAGTTGCGGCGTGGACAAGATGGTGAGCGCCTGCTCGAGCTGGCCGAGGTCCGCGCGCGCCCCGGCCGCGACGATGCGCAACTCGTCGGCGTCGTCACCGCTGAGCTCGGCGGCCTCTGGCCCGCGCGCGAGTTCGATCGCCCGCTCCGGGCGACCAAGTCCCCGTTCGCAATCGGCGATCAGCGCCAGCAGCGAGGACTTGCTGCCCATCCTGCGGGCCGCGCGCAACTCGGCGAGCGCCTGGGCCCAGTCGCCGCAGTGATAGGCGGCGATGCCGACCGCTTCGCGAATGGTGGCGATCCGGCTGGACCGGGCGCGCGCGGCCCGGGCGTGGCGCAAGGCGGCCTCCGGGTCTTCGTCGAGCAGCTCGCCCGCGGCCACCAGGTGGCGCGCGACGGCGTCCGCGGTCGCGCGGTCCAGCGTGCTCAGGTCGCGCCGGATCTCGGGCGCCAGCTGCTTGGCTTCCACGCCGGGCGGTATCGGCGGCCCGTCCTGCGGCGCGCGATCGGCCTGTGCCTCCCCGCGTCCGGCGGCCTGCGGCTGGGCCGGGCGCGCGCGGCCCGGACCCGACCAGCCGTTGGACGCCGGCCGCCCCCGCCGTTCGCCGCGCTGTCGTTGCCTGTCGTCGACCACGCAGCCGAGAATACGGGCAGCCCGCCGCCTAGCTTTGCGGCCGGTTACCCACCAGCGGCGCGATCAGCGCCGGGCAGTAGGTCGCGATCGCGACGATGGTGAACCGGCCCGCCATCTCGTAGGACATTCCGTTGCCCTCGGCCATCTTGGCGGTCACCTCGTCGAACGATCCGCCGGGCTCGAACAGCATCGGGCACACCGACTGCCCCATCGCCGTGGTGCCGGTCGGCTGGGTATAGGAAACTCCGGCATTCGTCAGCGCCGACAGGAATGCATTGCTCACCACGTCTGCGCGGATCGGCGCCGACAACGCCAGCGCCACCAGGCCGGTGCTCACCCCCAGTATCGGCAGACCGGTCAACCGCACACGCGTCGCGAAAAGCACCGTGACAACAGTGGTCCCCGTGGGTCACGTCGAGGACACGGTGCGGTAAAGATTCGTGCACGCACGCGTTTCGCGCGGCCCATCCGCCCCGGTCCGGCTAAAGCTTTTCGACCCCGGCGACGGTGCGCTTGCCGCGGCGCAGCACCAGCCATTTGCCGTGCAGGAAGTCCGTCGGCCGCGGCGCCCACTCCTCGCTGTCGACGCGGACGTTGTTCACCGAGACGCCGCCCTCACCGATGGTGCGGCGCGCGGCCTTGCGGCTCTCGGACAGCCCGCTGGCGACCAACAGGTCGACGATCCCGTCGGGCGCACCGGGTTTGAGTTCGGCGACCGGGGTTTCGCGTAGCGCCGCCGCCAGCGTGCCCTCGTCCAGGCGGTCGAGTTCGCCCTGCCCGAACAGCGCCCGGCTGGCGTGCTCGACGGCGTCTGTGGCCGTCTCGCCGTGCACCAGCACGGTCAGTTCGCGGGCCAGGCGCCGTTGTGCGGCGCGCTGCTGCGGGCGCTCGGCCGTCACCTGTTCCAGCTCGCCGAGCTCGTCGGCCGTCAAGAAGGTGAACCAGCGCAGGTACCGGATCACGTCGGCGTCGGCGGTGTTGAAGAAGTACTGGTACCAGGCATACGGCGTGGTCAGCGCCGGGTCCAGCCACAGGCTGCCGCCCCCGGTGGACTTGCCGAACTTGGTGCCGTCGGCGGCGGTCACCAGTGGCACCGTGAGCGCGTGGACCGAGGCGCTCAGCTGCTGGCGCACCAACCGCACGCCGGCGATGATGTTGCCCCACTGATCGGAGCCGCCGATCTGCAGGGTGCAGCCGTAGCGGCGGTGCAACTCGACGTAGTCGTTGGCCTGGAGGAGCATGTAGCTGAACTCGGTGTAGGAGATGCCGTCGCCGTCGAGACGCCGGCGGACGGTGTCGCGGTCCAGCATCACGTTGACCGAGAAGTGCTTGCCGATGTCACGCAGGAACTCGATCGCCGACAGCGGGCGGGTCCAGTCCAGATTGTTGACGACGACTGCGCCTGTCGGCGACTCGTCGAAGTCGACGAAGCGTTGCAGCTGCCCGCCGATCCGCTCGGTCCATTCCGCGACGGTGTCGGCCTCGTTGAGGGTGCGCTCGCCGATGTCGCGCGGGTCGCCGATCATGCCGGTGGCCCCTCCGGCGAGCACGATCGGGCGATGGCCGGCGCGCTGGAACCGGCGCAGCGCCAGCAGCGGCACCAGGTGCCCGGCGTGCAGGCTCGGCGCGGTGGGGTCGAAGCCGGCGTACACGGTCAGCGGCCCGCGCCGGGCTTCGGCGGTCAGCGCATCGAGGTCGGTGGACTGCGCGATCAGGCCGCGCCAGCCCAGCTCGTCGATGATCATCTCGCCCATGATCCAAGATCCTTCCACCCGGGAACCGTCCGGCTAGTCGCTGGCGCCCGGGGCCGGCGCGCGGGGGCTGCGGCGATACGCCGAAACCTCCGGGCGGCCGGGCAGCCACAGCCGCCAGGGCCGGTCGGCGGCCTGGCTGACGCCGACGCGCGGGCCGGCCGTCGCGGTCAGCGGTTCGTGCAGTTCGAGGGTCACCGGGCTGTTGCGCGCGAAGAGGTCAATGCCGTTGTCGTCCATGGTGATTCCCATGGCAGAGCATAGGTTGCCGGGGCCGCGCGCCAGGGCGGCGGTGCGCACCAGCTCGCCGCGACGGGCGCGCGCGACGTCGGTGCCGTCGTCGATGGCCGCGGCGCGCAGCAACACCGCCGCGGCGGTGCCGTCGGGTCCGCAGGAGACGTTGGCGCAGACGTGGATGCCGTGGCTGCGGTAGGTGTACAGCCGCCCGGGGGGCCCGAACATCACGAAGTTGCGGGCGCGCAACCCCTTGTACGAGTGTGCGGCGGCGTCGGGCCAGGGACCGTCGGGAACTCCCCCATAGGCCTCGACCTCGACGACCGTCCCGCTCACGCCCCGCGCGGTGAGGGTGGCGCCCAACAGCCGGCGCGCGGCCTCGACCGGGTCGACTAACAGCCGCGCAGCAGCCGTGCCTTGGCGAAAGCGTCCTCGAGCCCCGGCCACATCAGATCCTGAATCCTCTTTTCTTGAACCCAACGAACCTACCGGCAGGCCGAACGTGGCAGTATCCCGGTGTCCCGTGACCCCAGGGGCCGCGAGAAGGAGCCCACCTCATGCATGCGATCGATCCCGCCGCCACGGCGTGGCTGTTGGCCAGCACCGCGCTGGTTCTGCTGATGACCCCCGGCCTGGCGATCTTCTACGGCGGCATGGTCCGCACCACCGGTGTGCTGAACATGATGATGATGAGCTTCATCTCCATACCGCTGGTGACGGTGGCCTGGCTGCTGGTCGGCTACACCATTGCGTTCTCCGAGGACGGGGTCAGCGGACTCGCCGGCAACCTCAGGCATTTCGGGATGCTCGGCATCACCCCCGGCACCGTCCACGGCACTGTCCCCGAACTGCTGTATGCCACCTTCCAGCTGACGTTCGCGATCATCACGGCCGCCCTGGTCAGCGGCGCGATCGCCGACCGCGCCAAGTTCGCCGCCTGGATGGTCTTCGTCCCGCTGTGGGCGATCGCCGTGTATTCGATTGTCGCGCACTGGGTCTGGGGCCCCGGCGGCTGGCTGGCCAAGCTGGGCGTCCTCGACTATGCGGGCGGGCTCGTCGTCGAGATCGTCTCCGGGTCTTCGGCACTGGCGCTGGCGCTGGTGCTCGGGCCGCGCATCGGGTTCAAGAAGGACGCGATGCGGCCGCACAACCTGCCTTTGCTGTTCGTCGGTGTCGGGCTGCTGTGGTTCGGCTGGTTCGGTTTCAACGCCGGTTCCGCCTTGGCCGCCAACGGAACCGCCGCGGCCATCTTCCTCAACACGCTGGTCGCCGGGTGCCTGGGCATGCTGGGCTGGCTCTCGGTCGAACAGATCCGCGACGGCCGGCCCACCACTTTCGGTGCGGCGTCGGGTGTGGTCGCCGGCCTGGTCGCCATCACGCCGTCCTGCGGGACGGTCAACACGCTGGGCGCGACGGTCGTCGGGCTGGCGGCGGGCATCGTGTGCGCGTTCGCGGTGGGGGCGAAACTGCGCTTCAATTATGACGATTCGCTCGACGTCGTCGGCGTGCACTTCGTCGGCGGCGTGGTCGGAGTGTCATTGATCGGCCTGTTCGCGACGGCGGTCATGACGGCGGGCCCGCAGGGCCTGTTCTACGGGGGCGGCTTCGGCCAGCTGGGCAAGCAGGCGCTGGCGATCGGCGTCGTCGCGCTTTACGCGTTCGCCATGACGTTCGTGTTGGGCAAGGTCATCGACCGGCTGATGGGTTTCCGGGTCAGCGCCGAAGACGAGACCACCGGCGTCGACCTCACGCAGCACGCCGAGACCGCCTACGCCGAGGGCGTGCACGGCCACCTGCCGCAGCGCCGCCCCGCCACCGGCGAGCGGTTCAACTAGCACACCGGCGCCGCGCCGTCTCTATCTCGATCTCGCCCTTGACAACCCCGCACGACCGGACGATTATTCATCGCATGATGAGTTCATCGCATGATGAATTAATTCCCGGTCCGGTGGAGCCGGCGGTGCGCATCGAGCACCTGCGTGTTGTCCGCGGAAAACGCCCAGCGCTGCATGACTTCTCGGTGCAGATCGCCGGGGGCAGCATCACCGGCCTGCTCGGCCCGTCCGGCTGCGGCAAGACCACGCTCATCCGCTGCATTGTCGGCACGCAGATCATCACGTCCGGCGCGGTCAGCGTGCTCGGCAGGCCGGCCGGCTCCCCCGAACTGCGCCACCGCATCGGTTACCTGCCGCAGGACCCGACCATCTACCACGACCTGCGGATCGTGGACAACGTGCGCTATTTCGCGGCGCTGTACGGCTTCGACGGCCAGGCCGCCGATGCCGCCATCGACCGAGTCGGATTGACCGATCACCGAACTTCCTTGTGCGCCAACCTGTCCGGCGGTCAACGCACCCGGGTTTCGCTGGCGTGCGCTCTGGTCTGCCAGCCCGACCTGCTGGTGCTGGACGAGCCGACCGTGGGCCTGGACCCGGTGCTGCGCGCGGACCTCTGGGAGCAGTTCGCCGAGCTGGCTCGCACCGGGACCACGCTGCTGGTCTCCAGCCATGTGATGGACGAAGCCGACCACTGCGGCGACCTGCTGCTGATGCGCGACGGCCGGTTGGTCGCCCACACCACCCCGACCCAACTGCGAGAGGACACCGGATGCACGTCACTGGAGGACGCGTTTCTGTCCATCATCAAGCGCAGCACCATGCGCGAAGCGGGCTGAGCCTGCGCGGCTACACCGCGACAACCGCACGAATCCTGCGCCAGCTGGTCGCCGACCATCGCAGCGTCGCGATGATCCTGTTCGTGCCCGTCCTGGTGATCAGCCTGATGTACTTCATGTTCCAGAACGCCCCGCACCGCCCCGGCACGCCGACCCCGTTCAACAACGCCTGCCTGATCCTGCTCGGGCTGTTCCCACTGTTCGTGATGTTCATCATCACCGCGATCACCATGCAGCGCGAACGGGCCTCCGGCACGCTGGAGCGCATTCTGACCACGCCGCTGCGCCGCCTGGACCTGCTGATCGCCTACGGCACCGCCTTCTCCATCGCGGCTGCGGCGCAAGCGATTCTGGCGTGCCTCGTGTCGTTCTGGCTGCTGGGTTTCGACACCGCCGGCAGCCCGGCGTGGGTGTTCGTCATCGCGATCGTCAACGCCGTGCTGGGAGTCGGCCTGGGCCTGTTGTGTAGTGCGTTCGCCCGCACCGAGTTTCAGGCCGTGCAGTTCATCCCGTTGGTGATGGTGCCGCAGCTGCTGCTGGCCGGCATCATCGTGCCGCGCGCGCTGATGCCACACTGGCTGCAATGGATCAGCAATGTGCTGCCGGCCAGCTACGCGCTGGAGGCCCTGCAGCAGGTCGGTGCGCACCCGGAGCTGACGTTCATCGCGGTGCGCGACATCGTCGTGGTGCTGGGCTTCGCCCTGGCGGCGCTGTGCCTGGCCGCGGCGACACTGCGGCGACGGACACCCTAGTGGCGATGGCAAGCGCGGCGCTGCCGGGCGCTGCGGGTCGCCACGGAGGGTCCACGTGACGACCACCAATGCCGGGCGCCGGCGGCGGGGGCGGCCGGCCGGAAACTCCGACACCCGCGACCGTATTCTCGAAAAGGCACGGGAGCTATTCGCGCGCAACGGGATTCGCAATACCTCGATTCGCGCGGTGGCCGCCGCGGCGGGAGTGGATTCGGCGTTGGTGCATCACTATTTCGGCACCAAGCAGAAGCTGTTCGCCGCGGCCGTGCACATCCCGATCGACCCGATGGCCGTCATCGGCCCGTTACGCGAGGTGCCCATCGAGGAGCTCGGCTACCGGATTCCGTCAACGTTGTTGTCGCTGTGGGACTCCGAGGTTGGTGCGGCGTTCATCGCGACGCTGCGGTCGATTTTGGCCGGTTCGGAGTCCAAGCTGTTCCGGACGTTCATCGAGGACGTGATCGGCGTGGAAGTCGGCTCCCGAGTGGACAATCCACCGGGCAGCGGAACCATCCGGATCCAGTTCGTCGCGTCACAGCTGGTCGGCGTGGTGATGGCGCGCTACATCCTGCAACTGGAGCCGTTCACATCGCTAGCGCCCGAGCACATCGCACAAACCGTCGCACCGAACCTGCAGCGCTACCTCACCGGGGATCTGCCGGACGGCCTTGTGCCATGAGCCGGACGTGCTCGTCGTCGCCGACATCGCGCGCCTCGTCGATGAGCAGCACCGGGATGCCGTCCTCGATGCGATAGGCGCGCCGCAACCGCGGGTTGTAGAGCAATTCGGACCCGACCAGCACCAACGGTCCCCGGTCGTCCGGGCACACCAGGATGCTCAGCAGCGCGTCATCGATCATGATTGCGCTCCACTCAGCTCGGAACGGGCTCCACTGGTCATGCGGCGGTACTGGTTGGCGCCGGCATCGAAGCACCACACCTGACGCCCGGCCTTCGGAATCCCGGCCGCCCGTAGGGCGCTGACCGTCGGCCGGAACGTCGCGCTCAGGTTCATCTCCGGCACCACACACACGATGTCGGGACCCAGGCCGATCGGAAGCTTGGCGAACGCCTCGGTCAGGTCGGCCGCGGTGATGGAGGCCCCCGGCAACAGCGTGACCGCCGACGCCGCCACCTCGTGATCGCCCACCGGCACGTTGTAGGTCACCGCGAGGTCGACGCCGTTGATGCAACCCAGCGCGTCGGTGACCGGCTCGGCGAAGACCAGGCCGCGCGCGGTGCGCACCACCGAGCCGCGCCGGCCCGCCAGCCAGAAGTCGCCGTCGTCGTCGCGATAAAAGAGGTACTCGGTCGAGATCCAGGTGTCGCCGGCGGCGAAGACGCCGCGCTTGACCGACGCGCTCGGATCGACCGGGCCGTTGGACGCGGCGAGCAGGACGCCGACCTCGTTGGGTTCGGCGATCTGCACGAAGCCCCGCTCGTTCTCCAGGATCAGGTCGTGCTCGACGTCGTAGGCGCCCAACTCGATTCGCCCGGCACCCGGCAGCGGGCGGCCCTTGCTGCCGACCTTGGCGCCGGACACGTTGGCCAGCACCGCCTGCCCGTCGGTGGTGGCGAAGAACTCGACGACGTGAGCGGGCGCAAACGCCTCGACGACGCGCCCCCACAGGCCGGTTGGCATGCCGGAACCGATGAACAGCCGCACCGGGTGATTGCCCTGCAGAACGAATGCGGGATCGTCGACGATCTCGCGAAGCATGGCCCACGTGTAGGACACCACGGTGACGCCGTACTGGCGCACCTCTTGGACGAATCGGTCCCGGTCCAGGCCGCGCGACAGCGCGATGCGGGTGCCGCCGACGACTGCGCCGCCCAGGCTGACCAGCAGAGCCGACTCGTGGTGCAGCGGCGTCAGGCAATAGACGGTGTCGCGGCGGTCCAGGGCGGCCGTCGAGGCGGTGCCGAAGGCGGACACCGCCCAGCGGTAGTTGGTGATCTGCTTGGCCACCAGCTCGCCGCCCGCCGCGCTGAACGCGATGAACGCCAGATCCCGGGCCAGCCCCGGGTTGGGGCGGTACCACCCGGGCAGCTCGACGGCATCCGGGTCGATCTGCTCCATGTCGATGACGTCGGAGTCGTCGGGCAGGTGCAGGTCGCGCGACTCGCCGCCGCCGAGAACCAGCACCTGGCGAAGCCCCTGGTCGGACCCGCGCACCGCGTCGAGGTTGGCGGGGTCGGTGAGCAGCTCGGTCACTCCCCCGAGCCGCACCGAGGCGGCGAGGTCGGCGTCGGGCCGCATCACCACCGCGATGGCGCCGAGCCGGGACAACGCGGCGATGGCCACGAGCGCGCTGGGCCGGGTCTCCATCAGCACGCCGACCCGGTCTCCCTGCCGCACGCCGACCTCGATCAGTCCGCGAACGACGTTGTTGACGCGCCGGTTCACCGCCTCGTAGGTGTGCACGCGGCCGTCGAACAAGAGGAATTCGCCCTGGGGCGCGTTGTGAGCCTGTTCTTCGATGATTCGGCCCAGCGAAATCCGGGTGTGGTCGTTGATCTGGCCCAGGCGGACCAGTCGCGGAATGGTCCTGGCCGTCTCGACGGCCAGGGTGCGCACCGACTTGTTGGCCGCGACGACGGTGGTTGCGGCTCCGCGCACCAGCCCCAGCGCCGCCTCGGAGACTTCGCCGACCCCGTGCGCGACCCGGGAGCTCAACGCGACGCCGCTGTCGGTGTGCTCCTCGGGCTGATCGGCCATCAGGTCGATGCTGTCGGGTTTGTCGCCACCGACGGACAGCCACTTCACCCATTCGGCCACCGTCGGCCAACTCTGTTGCGCCGCTTTGGATCCGACGACCAAACCGAAATGACCTGTGCGGATGGTGGATTCGTACACTTCGGCGTCCGGCGCCGCCCGCCGGATACCGCGCACCGATGCCGGCTGCCCGATGTCGTCCACCTCGCCGACGAAGGCCAGTACCGGGCAGGTGATGTCGGTGAGGGTGACCATTTGGCCGTTGACGGCGAACCCGCCCGTCATCATCCGATTGTGGGCGATGAACTGCTTGAGCAGTTCGGAGATGGCCGGGCCCGACCAGGCGATCCAGCCCTCGCGCTCGAGGAAGCGGCGCTGCTGCTCGCGCGGAAGCAGCGCCTCCCGGTCGTGCAGCTGGCGCACGAAGTCGACGCGCGCCTTGGCGGTCTTGAGCGGGTCGAGCATCTGGAAGCCGGTCCGCGCCATCCAGCTCGGGATGGCCAGCCGGCTGAAGACGTGGTCGGCCATGAAGTTGGCGGCCGGCGCGGCGAAGTTCGCCGGGATACCCATGGGCAGCGCGGCCAGGGTGTCGACCGGCGAACCGAAGGTGACGATGCTGGCCAGGCTTTTCGAACGCCGGTAGGCGGCCACTTGGTAGCACCACATGCCACCCTGCGAATAGCCCACCAGATGGATGTCGCTGCCGGTGGTGTCCCTGACCGTGTCGATGGCCTGGCTGAGCGCGACGATGTGGTCGGCCAGGGTGCGACGCATGCCCCCTTCGACCTTGTCGGGTTCGCCGAAGTCGATGACCCAGGGGTCAAGCCCGCGGGCGTGCAGGATTCCCACGGCGCCTTCGTCGCGCGTGACGTCCCACATGTCCGCAGACATCATCATCGGGTGCACCATCAGCACCGGCGGCCCGACGGACGACTGGCCACCGCGGCTGTCCGGCGGGAAATACCGCCGGAGCTTGTACATCGGCACGCTCTCGACGATCTGCGACGGCGACGGGACACTGCCGGTTTCCAGGCCCCCCAGTCGCAAGACTTCCAGCCCGTTCTGCGCTGTAGCGATCAGCCGCTCGACCGGTCGTGTGACCATCGAAAAATTGAGATCCACTGCTGCTCCCTGAGTGTTGACAGCTTGGACATCATGGCACATCAGGCCAGCTAGAAGGGCAGTGGTTCCCCAAACGGGCAGCCGATCAGATCGATGGTCGACCCCGTTCCGCGCCGTTTAGGGCCGCGGCGTCGGCTGCGTGCCACCCAACGATGTGAGAACCTGCCCGGTACTCCGTTAGAACGGTGGCGGGTCGTCGGGCCCGTAGGCGCTGGGCCAGGTGGAGTTCACCGTGGGGCCGGCCCGGGACAGTCGTGCGTCGCGGTTACGGCGCCGTTCGGTGGCGATGCGTGTGGCGCGGTTTTGGGCGCGGGTGGTGCGACGTTTGGGCATCATGGCGGTGCGCTCGGCGCAGTAATCGGGCGCCACGTCGGCTTCGGCGGCCGGTATCGCGCCGGTGGCCAGGCACAGGCTGGGAAACAGCAGCGCGCTGCCCGGAGTGGTGACATACGTGTGTCCGGCCGGCGAGGTCAAGATCAGCGTGCCGTCGGGCAGCTGCTGGTCGCGCCAGCCCCAAAACGTTTTCACCAAATGATGTCATCGACTGGCTAAAGAACACTCTGCTTCGCTCCCCCGCATGCTGCCCTGGGGATGGAATCGGGCCATCGGTCGTTGTCGGCGGAACACGAGGAGCAAGGCGCAGCGCGGGTGCCGCAGAAAATAGTTTGCGCCCTTAAACAACGACGGGCCAAACTGCTTGCCGTGGGAATTCAGCAGCATCGGGCCGCGATGGTCGCGTGGGTGCAGACCACGGGTCAGCAGTGGGTGACCTCCTACCACACCCCGAGGCCTGGGAGCGACTTGGCTGTGGACGATGCGTCGGGCCAGCGCCCCTATGTCGTCTCGGAAGTCGCGGCCTACGGCGTTGCCACCGCAATCGATCATCTTGGATCGGTCGTCGACGCACTGGTGTCTGGTCAGCCGTTCCGGCATCATGCGCACTTCACCACACTGCGAACGGCATTGCTGGCTTCGGCGCGGGTGCGCTGGATGCTGGAACCTGATAACAGCGATGATCGTCGCCTGCGCTGCTTACAAATCAATTTCCAGAATTTGCAGGAACAGCGAAAAGCTTTCAATGGCTTCGCTGGTAGCCATCTTCAACCATCAGAGGAACAGTCGAGGCTGGCCGCAATCGCAAAGTTGGACGCCGACATTGCGTCGTTTGCATCGCAAGCAGGCGCATTAGGCGTGCAGAACCTGACAGCACCGAAGGACACGGTGGCGATGCTCCGTGACCACTTGGTGGACGCGAACACCTGGTTTGGATCAGCAGTATTAGGTCTGTGGCGTATGGGGTCTGCCGCTGCGCACGGATACCACTGGGTTCAAACCGGCCGGTCTAACCCTGGCACATTCGATGAAGCGCAGTTCGACGCGGCGTGCGCCGGTGCATTCGTGTTCGTGACCACGGCCCAGGAACTGTACGACAAAAGAGCGGGCACATGACGCCCGCTAACGAACGGCTTGCGCCCCGGGTAACCGGCGCGCCCGTACCAGAAAGCCCAAAGACTCAGTCGCCTCAATCGAATTGCTGGAACGGCTGCCGACTCCCCACGCGCCGCCACTTTGTGCCCCGGGCGTCCGTGAAGCTGAAGCTCACGTATTCCGACACAGGTTCACTCAAAGGCAGCCGACTGTCCGGCCGAAGATGAACGGTCGATCCCTTGGGCGGAAGGACAGGCACGGGGTCAGGCGGGGTTTTGTAAGCAGGGGGTTGCCCCAGCTGTATTGGAAGCATTTGCTCGAAGGAAGTGTTCCAGGCGCCCTTTGGCGATCGGCGGTCGATGTTGAGGTTGAAGATTGGTTCCTGACTGTGATTTCGGATGACTACCAACCGGTCCTCGGTTGGTGTCACGTTGTACACGCCTAACGGCGGCGGGGTGGGTTCCACGATGATCAGTTGTGCCTGTTTCGCCAGTTGATCGCGCCGTTCAGCCTGTTCGGATTCCCATTCCCTGCGGCCGATTTGCAAGGTGCCGAACGCGGCCAGAACCCCTGCTGCGGCGATCAAGGTGCCAGCGGCGGAAATCCACTCGGGCACGGTACCCAGGGCGATGCGCCAGCCCATGCGGTGCAGCATCGCGGTCTGAACACACACCACCACGGCGAGGATTACAACCGAAACCCAAAGCGCGATAGCAAGTATGCGTGCGTGGCGCTTACACCACGGTCGCACGGCGGCGATGGTCAGCTTGTCTGCATGACGATTTCGTCCTTCGCTCACGGATTAACATTCTGGGGCGTAGCTACACCGAGCCACGCGGGAACACGCCCAGACTGGCGGTGTCGCCGGACCTGTTGGCTCCTACGTGAAGCACAGACCGGTATAGGTTGCTGCCTCGCGTACCGCACCCACTTGTGTGTAGGGATTGATACCAAGTCGAACGGCGAGGTCGGCCACCGTCCCAGGCCGGAAGGGTCCGCACACATCGTCGTATGCGGCGGCGAGGATGGTCTGCCGATCTGCCGTGGTGCCGGTCTGTTGTTGCACGATTTGGACAAACCGATTCTCAACATCTGGGGGTGCAGCGTTTGCCTTCGGAACCAATACGATTCCCGCTGCTGCAAGGGCCGCCCCAAATCCGAAAAGAACGGGGGCAAGCATCATTCTCTCCGATCCGCGCCTTATTCGGTGTGTGTTAAACGAACCCAGTTCCGACGCTGTCCCGAATGCAGCCAACAAATTAACGCTACGCCGACGGGACACCGACGCACCAGAAAAGTTAAACGAGACGTCAAGCCGGGCGTTGGCCTTCATTCAACCGGTGCGCCCAGATCGCGGCTGCGATCAGGCGTGGTGGCATGGACTGCCTGGACAGGCCAGAGTTATTCTTCCGCGATCCGCGATGAAGGTTACGACCCCGACGACCCCAGAGTGTTCGCGGCTCCAGACCCAGGGTGCGCGCCGTACTGGCCGAATCAGCGAGGACGCCTCTGAGGGCAAATTTTACAAATTCCGATGTGAGTAATTCGGCAGGCGTCTAGGCTGTAGTCGACGATTCGGGCGCGTCATCACAGCGATGTCACCAAACAGGGGATTTTGGATCATGTTGGTCCGGGTCGTAGTCATCAAGGCTTCGCAGGCTGCATCGTTCGCGGCGCTAGTGGGACTGGCCCTGATACTGGCTCCCGCTGTGGCACATGCCGACGAGGACACGTTCCTATCGGACATGGAAGCTGCCGGCTTGCATAACAGCGACGGCAATGGCGCGGAAATCGCTGTGGGACACGAAGTTTGCGGACGGGTTGCTGCTGGTGCTACACCAGCGCAAGTCGCCGAATTCCTGTGGCACAACAGTCAGATGACCGAACAGGCTTCGGTTGCGTTCGTCGAGATTTCAATCCGCGACCTGTGCCCCGATGTCGTACCTGGTGGCAGCGGGACAAATACGTGATCGATGCCCAGCTCGGACGGATCTGAAACATCAGGTAGCCGATATCCCCGGCCGCGAACACCGCGCCCACTTTCGGCAACCGCTCACGCATCGCGCGGGCATACCGCACCCGGCTGGCGGCCAGACCCTGACTGATCCGCAACGCCGCGGCCACCTCGGCAGCGACCGCCTCCTGGGTGTCGATCGCCCACTCCTCGGTTTCTGAGCACCGCGACAACCGGTAGGCGAACAACTTCCCGATCGCGACCAACTGGGCGGCCGCGGCCCGATTCTCCGCCCGCGCCGACACGCAAATCTCATCCACCAACCCCACGGACTCCGGCGTCCGCGACGGACACTGCCGCTCGCCAAGGTCGTCAAACCAGGCCATCACCTCCGGCGACGACCCGACACCCGCCCTTGATTCGAACATACGTTCGATACTACCACGGTCTACTGACTCAAACTATTTGGCAGGGTCGCGGCTTGTGGATAAATGCCGCCCAGGCTGAGAGGTTGAGGACATGGTTCGGTCGCGG
>NZ_JCALEJ010000044.1:0-15858 GCF_059813315.1 Mycobacterium sp. NGS11 | reverse complement strand
CGAGCGGGGGAACCACGGCCCTGGCTAATGTGCTTTCAGCGACTACACGATGGAGGGTGGACATGACGGTCGTGCGGGGTATGTCGGCGCTTTTCCGGGTGTTCTGCGTAGCCGTGCTGGCGGTCGGGTTGGCCTTCGCGCTACAGCCCGCGGCAACCGTCGGCAAGGCCAGAGCGGCAGGCTACGAAAGCCTGATGGTTCCGTCGGCGGCGATGGGCCGCGACATTCCGGTGGCCTTCATGGCCGGTGGCCCGCACATGGTCGTGCTACTGGATGCGTTCGACGCCGCACCGGACGTCAGCAACTGGGTGACCGCGGGGAACGCGATGAACACTCTGGCGGGCAAGGGGATCTCGGTCGCGGCGCCCGCCGGCGGCGCGTACAGCATGTACACCAACTGGGAGCAGGACGGTAGCAAGCAGTGGGACACCTTCCTGTCCAGCGAGCTGCCCGACTGGCTGGCCGCCAACAAGGGCCTGGCGCCCGGCGGGCACGCCGCCGTCGGTGCCGCGCAGGGCGGTTACGGCGCGATGGCGCTGGCCGCATTCCACCCCGACCGCTACGGCTTCGCAGGCTCGCTGTCCGGGTTCCTCTACCCGTCGGACACCACGACCAACGGCGCGATCCTGGCGGGTCTGCAGCAGTTCGGCGGTGTGGACGGCAACGGCATGTGGGGAGCCCCGCAGCTGGGCCGGTGGAAGTGGCACGACCCCTACGTGCACTCCTCGCTGCTGGCGCAGAACAACACCCGCGTCTGGGTCTACAGCCCGACGAACGACAGCGCCAGCGATCCCGCCGCGATGATCGGCCAGGCCGCCCAGGCGATGGGCAACAGCCGGATGTTCTATCAGCAGTACCGCAGCAACGGCGGCCACAACGGCCACTTCGACTTCCCCGGCGGCGGCGACAACGGCTGGGGTTCGTGGTCGGGGCAGCTCGGGGCGATGTCGGGCGAGATCGTCGGCGCCATTCGCTAGCGCCGATCGCGAGCGCGGCGAAGCCGGGCGCTGCGGGTCGGCGCCATTGGGCTAGCGCCGATCGCGAGCGCGGCGATGCCGCCCGCTGCGGGTCGCTGGCCGGCCGGCCCACCCGGCCGAGCCGGTACCGTGTAGGGGGTGCAGCAGGGGTCGGGAGGACCGCGTAGCTGCGTTCCACCGACACTGCTGGCAGGAGAACATGGCTACAAGCGCGCGGCGTAAGCGGCAACGCACCCTCGCCTGGATCGCCGCACTGTCCGTCGCCGCCGTCGTCCTGCTTGGCATCCTGGCCGCGGTGACCTTGCTGCGCGGGCACTCCTCGGAGCCGAGCGCGGTCCCGCCCGGGGTCCTGCCCCCGTCGTCGACGACGACGCACTCGCACAAGCCGCGGCCCGCGTCTCAGGACGCTTCGTGCCCCGACGTCCTCCTGGTCAACGTCCCCGGCACGTGGGAGTCCTCGGTGCAGGACGACCCCGGCAACCCCGTCCAATTCCCCAACGCGCTGCTGCACAAGGCGACCGCGACCCTCACCCAGCAGTTCCCGTCGTCGCGGGTGCAGGCCTTCACCACGCCGTACACCGCGCAGTTTCACAATCCGCTGAGCGGCGACACGCAGATGTCCTACAACGCCAGCCGCGCCGAAGGCACCCGCGCGACCGTGCAGGCGATGACCGACATGAACGCCAAGTGCCCGTTGACCAGTTACGTGCTGATGGGCTTTTCGCAGGGCGCCGTGATCATGGGCGACATCGCCAGCGACATCGGCAACGGGCGCGGACCCGTCGACGACGACCTGGTGTTGGGTGTGACGTTGATCGCTGACGGTCGTCGCCAGATCGGCGTCGGCAACGACATCGGGCCCAACCCGCCGGGGCAGGGAGCCGAGATCACGTTGCACGAGGTGCCCATCCTGTCCGGAATGGGCCTCACCATGACCGGTGAGCGCCCCGGCGGTTTCGGCGACCTCAACGGCAAGACCAATGAAATCTGCGCGCCGGGCGACCTGATCTGCGCCGCTCCCGAGGAGGCGTTCAGCATTGCGAACCTGCCGACCACGCTGAACACCTTGGCCGGCGGAGCCGGTCAGCCGGTCCACGCGCTGTACGCGACGACGCAATGCTGGAGCATCGACGGGGCGCCGGCGACCGACTGGACGCTCAACTGGGCTCACGGTCTGATCGCAAATGCGCCACAACCAAAACACGGATGATCGGGCTGGCCGGACACAAGCCTCAGGTAGCGGTTGCCGATGCCGATCAGCGGTACCTTGTGATTTGGTCTGCCGTAGGCGGCCCCGTAACATTAAGAGGAATTTAAGAGCTATCGGACCTTTGTCGCGCACCCGATCGGGTGGATGCTGGCTAGGGCTGGCACATCACCGGCGTTCTCGACGGGTGCCGTGCGAGGTCCGGCGCGTGTGACCAGACATGCAACCGGCGGCATGGCCGGCTGAGGGACGAAGCCGTCGGCGGAGCCGACCTAGGGACAACGAGTCGGCCTAGCCGACCGAAAACAGGCGTGACAGGAGAGCGGCATGGCGTACCACAACCCGTTCATCGTGAATGGAAAGATCAAGTTCCCGGACAACACGAACCTGGTCAAGCACGTTGAAAAGTGGGCGAGGGTTCGCGGCGACAAGCTCGCCTACCGGTTCGTCGACTTCTCCACCGAACGCGACGGCGAGTACCGCGACATCGTGTGGCGCGACTTCAGCGCCCGCAACCGGGCCGTGGGCGCCCGCCTGCAGCAGGTCACCCAGCCGGGCGACCGCATCGCCGTCCTGTGCCCGCAGAACCTCGACTACCTCATCGCGTTCTTCGGTGCGCTGTACGCCGGCCGCATCGCGGTGCCGTTGTTCGACCCCGCCGAGCCGGGTCACGTCGGCCGCCTGCACGCCGTCCTCGATGACTGCGCCCCCTCGACGATCCTGACCACCACCGACGCCGCCGAGGGCGTCCGCAAGTTCATCCGCGCCCGTTCGGCCAAGGAACGGCCCCGCGTGATCGCCGTCGACGCGGTCCCCAACGAGGTCGCGTCGACGTGGGAGCCGCCGGAGGCCGAAGAGGACACCATCGCCTACCTGCAGTACACGTCCGGCTCCACCCGCACCCCGACCGGCGTGCAGATCACCCACCTCAACCTGCCCACCAACGTGTTGCAGGTGCTCAACGGCCTGGAAGGCAAGGAGGGCGACCGCGGGCTGAGCTGGCTGCCGTTCTTCCACGACATGGGGCTGATCACGGCGCTGCTCTCGCCGGTGCTGGGCCATAACTTCACCTTCATGACGCCGGCCGCCTTCGTGCGCCGCCCGGGCCGCTGGATCCGCGAGATGGCGCGCAAGCCCGAGGACGATCCCGACAGCGAGGTCTTCACCGTCGCGCCGAACTTCGCGTTCGAGCACGCGGCGGTCCGCGGGGTGCCCAAGGAGGGTGAGCCGCCGCTGGACCTGAGCAACGTCAAGGCGATCCTCAACGGCAGCGAGCCGGTGTCCCCGGCGTCGATGCGCAAGTTCTACGAGGCGTTTGCGCCCTACGGTCTGCGGGAGACCGCGATCAAGCCGTCTTACGGCCTGGCCGAGGCGACGCTGTTCGTCTCCACGACGCCGATGGACGAGGCGCCCACGGTCATCCACGTCGACCGCGACGAGCTGAACAAGCAGCGCTTCGTCGAGGTGCCCGCCGATTCGCCGAAGGCCGTCCCGCAGGTCTCGGCCGGCATCATCGGCGTCGACGAGTGGGCCGTCATCGTCGACCCGGAGACCGCCAGCGAGCTGCCGGACGATCAGATCGGCGAGATCTGGCTGCACGGGAAAAACCTGGGCACCGGCTACTGGGGACGGGAAGGCGAGACCAACGACGTCTTCCGCAACATCCTCAAGTCGCGGATCAGCCAGTCACACGCCGAGGGTGCCCCCGACGACGGCACCTGGGTCAAGACCGGCGACTACGGGACCTACCACAAGGGCCACCTCTACATCGCGGGTCGCATCAAGGACCTGGTCATCATCGACGGCCGCAACCACTACCCGCAGGACCTGGAGTACTCGGCGCAGGAGGCCAGCAAGGCGCTGCGCACCGGCTACGTGGCCGCCTTCTCGGTGCCGGCGAACCAGTTGCCGAAGGAAGTGTTCGACAACCCGCACGCCGGCATCAAGTACGACCCCGACGACGTCTCCGAGCAGCTGGTGATCGTCGCCGAGCGCGCGGCCGGCTCGCACAAGCTGGACTACCAGCCCATCGCCGACGACATCCGGGCCGCGATCGCCGTGCGCCACGGCGTCACCGTGCGCGACCTGCTGCTGGTGCAGTCGGGAACGATCCCGCGTACCTCCAGCGGCAAGATCGGGCACCGCGCCTGCCGCGCGGCCTACCTCGACGGCAGTCTGCGAAGCGGCGTCGGTTCGCCGACGGCGTTCGCCAGCTCCACTGACTGAATTCCTGAGGACCATGGCTGACACCGAGCACCCCGAAAACCACACCCCGGGCGGACAGGAGCCCGCCGCACCCCCCGCCAAGGGCACCGACATGACCGTGCCCGAGATGCGCGAATGGCTGCGCAACTGGGTGGGCCGGGCGGTCGGGAAATCACCCGACGAGATCGATGAGTCGGTGCCGATGGTCGAGCTGGGCCTGGCGTCGCGGGACGCCGTGGCGATGGCCGCCGACATCGAGGACATGACCGGCGTGACGCTGTCTGTCGCGGTGGCGTTCCAGCACCCGACCATCGAATCGCTGGCCACCCGCATCATCGAGGGCGAACCCGAGGTCGCCGACGACGAACTCGACGGCGCCGACTGGACGCGTACCGGCCCGGCCGAACGCGTCGACATCGCGATCGTGGGCCTGTCGACCCGGCTGCCCGGCGACATGAACTCCCCCGACGAGACCTGGGCGGCGCTGATGGAGGGTCGCGACGCCATCACCGATCTGCCCGAGGGCCGCTGGTCGGAATTCCTCGAGGAGCCGCGCATCGCGGCGCGCGTCGGCACCGCGCGTACCCGGGGCGGCTACCTGAAGGACATCAAGGGCTTCGACTCGGAGTTCTTCGCGGTCGCCAAGAC
Source organism: Mycobacterium sp. NGS11 (assembly GCF_059813315.1). NCBI lineage: Bacteria > Bacillati > Actinomycetota > Actinomycetes > Mycobacteriales > Mycobacteriaceae > Mycobacterium > Mycobacterium sp. NGS11. The sequence continues at coordinate 10,821 of NZ_JCALEJ010000044.1, read as the reverse complement.
CGAGGCCGACAACATCGACCCGCAGCAGCGGATGGCGCTGGAGCTCACCTGGGAGGCGCTCGAGCACGCGCGCATCCCGGCGTCGAGCCTGCGCGGCGAGGCCGTCGGCGTGTACGTGGGCTTCTCCAACAACGACTACCAATTCCTGGCGGTGTCGGACCCCACCGTCGCGCACCCGTACGCGATCACCGGCACGGCCAGCTCGATCATCGCCAACCGGGTGTCCTACTTCTACGACTTCCGCGGACCGTCGGTGGCGCTGGACACCGCCTGCTCGAGCTCGCTGGTGGCGACGCATCAGGCGGTGCAGGCGCTGCGCAACGGCGAGTGCGATGTGGCGGTCGCCGGTGGCGTCAACGCGCTGCTCACGCCGTTGGTGACGCTCGGGTTCGACGAGATCGGCGCGGTGCTGGCCCCCGACGGCCGGATCAAGTCGTTCTCCTCGGACGCCGACGGCTACACGCGGTCCGAGGGTGGCGGCATGTTCGTGCTCAAGCGGGTCGACGACGCCCGCCGCGACGGCGATCAGATCCTCGCCGTCATCGCGGGCAGCGCCGTCAACCACGACGGCCGGTCCAACGGCCTGATCGCCCCCAACCAGGACGCCCAGGCCGAGGTGTTGCGCCGGGCCTACAAGGACGCCGGGATCGATCCGCGCACCGTCGACTACATCGAGGCGCACGGCACCGGCACCGTCCTCGGTGACCCGATCGAGGCCGAGGCACTGGGCCGCGTCGTCGGGCGGGGCCGCCCCGCCGACCGTCCCGCGCTGCTGGGTGCGGTGAAAACCAATGTGGGACACCTGGAGTCGGCCGCCGGCGCGGCGAGCCTGGCCAAGGTGGTGCTGGCGTTGCAGCACGACAAGCTGCCGCCGTCCATCAACTTCGCCGGTCCCAGCCCCTACATCGACTTCGACGGCATGCGGCTGAAAGTCGTTGACAGCGCCAGCGATTGGCCGCGCTACGGGGGCTACGCCCTGGCCGGCGTGTCCAGCTTCGGCTTCGGTGGCGCCAACGCCCACCTGGTGGTGCGCGAGGTGCTGCCCCGCGACGTCGTCGAGCGCGAAGCCGAGCCGCAGGCCGAGGTCATCGCTCCGGCGGCCGCCGGCGAGTACCCCGCCGAGGCGCCCACGATGGAAAGCCACTCGCTGCGGTTCGACGACTTCGGCAACATCATTCCGGACCCCTCCGAGGTGGAGGAAGAGGAATACGAGCTTCCCGGTGTCACCGACGAGGCGCTGCGCCTCAAAGCGATCGCGCTGGAAGAGCTTGCCGCACAAGAGGAATCAGCGCCACTGATTCCGCTGGCCGTGTCGGCGTTCCTGACGTCGCGCAAGAAGGTCGCGGCCGCCGAGCTCGCGGACTGGATGGAGAGCCCGGAGGGGCAGGCGTCGTCGCTGGAATCCATTGGCCGGGCGCTGTCGCGGCGCAACCACGGCCGTTCGCGTGCGGTGGTGCTGGCCCATGACCACGAAGAGGCCGTCAAGGGCCTGCGCGCGATCGCCGAGGGCAAGCAGCGCCCCAACGTGTTCAGCACCGACGGGCCGGTGACCAGCGGTCCGGTGTGGGCGATGGCCGGTTTCGGTGCGCAGCACCGCAAGATGGGCAAGAACCTGTACCTGCGCAACGAGGTCTTCGCCGAGTGGATCGAGAAGGTCGACGCGCTGATCCAGGACGAGCGCGGTTACTCGGTGCTCGAGTTGATCCTCGACGACTCGGTCGACTACGGCATCGAGACCAGCAACGTCGTCATCTTCGCGATCCAGATCGCCCTGGGCGAATTGCTCAAGCACCACGGCGCCAAACCCGCTGCGGTGATCGGCCAGTCGCTCGGCGAACCCGCGTCGGCGTACTTCGCCGGCGGCCTGTCGCTGGCGGACGCGGCCCGCGTGATCGCGTCGCGCTCGCACCTGATGGGCGAGGGCGAGTCGATGCTGTTCGGCGAGTACATCCGGTTCATGGCGCTCGTCGAGTACTCCGCCGACGAGCTCAAGACGGTGTTCGGTGACTTCCCCGGCCTGGAGGTGTGCGTCTACGCCGCGCCCAGCCAGACCGTGATCGGCGGCCCGCCGGACCAGATCGACGCGATCGTCGCCCGCGCGCAGGCCGAGGGCCGCTTCGCCCGCAAGCTGCAAACCAAGGGTGCGGGCCACACCTCGCAGATGGATCCGCTGCTCGGCGAATTCTCCGCCGAGCTGCAGGGCATTCACCCGCTGAGCCCGACGGTCGGAATCTTCTCGACCGTACACGAGGGCACCTACATCAAGCCGGGCGGCGAGCCCGTCCACGATGTCGCCTACTGGGTCAAGGGAATGCGGCATTCGGTCTACTTCACCCACGGCGTGCGCAACGCCGTCGACAGCGGCCACACCACTTTCCTGGAGCTCGCGCCCAACCCGGTGGCGCTGATGCAGATCGGCCTGACCACCGCGGCCGCGGGTCTGCATGACGCCCAACTGATTCCGACGCTGGCCCGCAAGCAGGACGACGTCGAGTCGATGATCTCGGCGATGGCCCAGCTCTTCGTCCACGGCCACGACCTGGACATCCGCACCTTGTTCACCCGGGCGCAGGGCCCCGAGGACTACGCGAACATCCCGCCGACGAAGTTCAAACGCAAAGAGCACTGGCTCGACGTGCACTTCTCCGGCGACGGCTCGGTGATCATGCCGGGGACACACGTCGCGCTGCCGGACGGCCGGCACGTGTGGGAGTACGCACCGCGCAACGGCGACACCGATCTGGCCGCGTTGGTGAGATCCGCTGCCACACAGGTGCTTTCGGATGCTCAGCTGGTGGCTTCCGAGCAGCGCGCGGTGCCCGGCGCGGGTGCCCGACTGGTGACCACGATGACCCGGCACCCCGGTGGCGCCGCGGTGCAGGTGCACGCCCGCATCGACGAGTCCTTCACCCTGGTCTACGACGCGCTGGTGTCGCGGGCGGGCCAGAGTGTGGCCGCGCTGCCCACAGCGGTGGGCGCCGGTGCGACCATCGCCGCGCCGACCACGACCGCCGCGATCGAGGCACCCGCGGCGCCGGCCGAGCCGGACGACGCCGAGACGCTGTCGGACAGCCTGACCAACCGCTACCTGCCGTCCAACGTGGGCAGGTGGACACCGGATTCGGGCGAGACCATCGGCGAGCGGCTGGGCATGATCGTCTCGGCGGCCATGGGTTACGAGCCCGAGGACCTGCCGTGGGAGGTGCCGCTGATCGAGCTCGGCCTCGACTCGCTGATGGCGGTGCGGATCAAGAACCGCGTCGAATACGACTTCGACATGCCGCCCATCCAGTTGACCGCGGTGCGCGACGCCAACCTGTACGCCGTCGAGAAGCTGATCGAGTACGCGGTCGAGCACCGCGACGAGGTCGAGCAGCTATACGAGCACCAGAAGACGCTGACGCCCGAGGAGATCGCCAAGGAGCAGGCCCAGCTGCTCAGCGGGGCGACGCCGACATCGGCCGCCGCACCCGCACCCGACCCGCAGGCGGAGCCCGAGACCCAGCCGGAGACGCCGTCGGACGCGACGATCCCGCCGCCGCCGACGGATCCGTCCGGCCCGAAGGGCGCGGCGACGAACGGCGCGAAGCCGGACCTGGCGGGTGCGCTCAGCCAGGAGGCGGTGGCCAAGGCACTGAATTCCGATGTGCCACCGCGTGATGCCGCCGAGCGCGTCACCTTCGCCACCTGGGCGATCGTCACGGGCAAGTCGCCGGGCGGCATCTTCAATCCGCTGCCCAAGCTGGACGCAGACACCGCGGCCAAGATGGCGCAGCGGCTCTCGGAGCGCGCCGAGGGCGCCATCACCGCCGAGGACGTCCAGACGTCGGAGACCATCGAAGCGCTGGCCGAAAAGGTCCGTCAGTACTTGGAGGCCGGTCAGATCGACGGCTTCGTCCGCACCCTGCGGGCCCCGCAGAACGAGTCGCAGATACCCGTGTTCGTGTTCCACCCGGCCGGCGGTTCGACCGTGGTCTACGAGCCGCTGCTGAAGCGGTTGCCGGCGGACACGCCGATGTATGGCTTCGAGCGCGTCGAGGGCACCGTGCAGGAACGGGCCGCCCAGTATGTGCCGAAGCTGTTGGAGATGAACGAGGGCAAGCCGTTCATCCTGGCCGGGTGGTCGCTCGGCGGCGCGCTGGCGTACGCCTGCGCGATCGGGCTGAAGCGGGCGGGCGCCGACGTGCGCTTCGTCGGGATGATCGACACGGTGCGCGCCGGCGAGGAAATCCCGCAGACGCAGGAGGAGACCCGCAAGCGCTGGGACCGGTACGCGAAATTCGCCGAGCGCACCTTCAACGTCGAGATTCCCGCGATCCCCTACGAGCAGCTGGAAGCGCTCGACGACGAGGGACAGGTCAAGTTCGTCCTGGACATCGTCCAGCAGAGCGGCGTGCAGATCCCGGGCGGCATCGTCGAGCACCAGCGGACGTCCTACCTGGACAACCGGGCGCTCGAGACCGTCCAGATCGAGCCGTACGACGGGCACGTCACCCTGTACATGGCCGATCGCTACCACGATGACGTCATCCAGTTCGAGCCGCGCTACGCGATCCGTCAGCCCGACGGCGGCTGGGGCGAGTACGTAGCGGACCTCGAGGTGGTTCCGATCGGCGGCGAGCACATCCAGGCCATCGACGAACCGATCATCGGCAAGGTCGGTGCTCACCTCGCCGACGTGCTGAATAAGGTGGAGGCCGAAACCAGTCAGACGAGTGAGGTGGGCAAGTAGTGACGGAGACCGTGCCAGCTCCGGAGGCAGCTCCCATTCAGCACACCACCGCCGAGAAGCTGGCCGAGCTCCGAGCTCGCCTGGAGTTGGCCAAAGAGCCCGGTGGTGAGAAAGCCGCCGCCAAGCGCGACAAGAAGGGCATCCCGAGCGCCCGCGCGCGGGTGCACGCCCTGGTCGATCCGGGCACCTTCCTGGAAGTCGGGGCGCTGGCCAAAACGCCCAACGACCCCAACGCGCTCTACGGTGACGGCTGCATCACCGGACACGCCATGATCGACGGCCGGCCGGTCGGGGTGTTCTCCCACGACCAGACCGTGTTCCAGGGCACGGTCGGCGAGATGTTCGGCCGCAAGGTCGCGCGCCTGATGGAGTGGTGCGCGATGGTCGGCTGCCCGATCATCGGCATCCAGGATTCGGGTGGCGCCCGCATCCAGGACGCGGTCACCTCGCTGGCCTGGTATGCCGAGCTGGGCCGCCGCCACGAGGCTTTGAGCGGCCTGGTGCCGCAGATCTCCCTCATCTTCGGCAAATGCGCTGGGGGAGCGGTGTATTCACCGATCCAGGACGACCTGCTGGTCTCGGTGCGCGACCAGGGCTACTTCTTCGTCACCGGCCCCGATGTGATCCGGGAAGTCACCGGCGAGGACGTCACCCTCGACGAGCTCGGTGGTTCGGACGCGCAGGCCCGCTACGGCAACATCCACCAGGTGGTGAACTCCGAGGCCGAGGCGTTCCAGTACGTCCGTGACTTCCTGTCGTTCCTGCCGTCGAGCGCCGTCAGCGAGCCGCCGATCGTCAACCCCGGCCTGGAGCCGGAGACGACCCCGACCGATCTGGAGCTCGACACGATCGTGCCGGACTCGGACAACATGGCCTACGACATGCACGAGATCCTGTTGCGGATCTTCGACGACGGCGACTTCCTCGAGGTCGCCGCGCAACACGGGCCGGCCATCATCACCGGGTACGCCCGCGTCGATGGACGCCCGGTGGGCGTGATCGCGAACCAGCCCATGCACCTGTCGGGGTCGATCGACAACGAGGCCTCCGACAAGGCGGCGCGATTCATCCGGTTCTGCGACGCGTTCAACATCCCGCTGGTGTTCGTGGTGGACACGCCTGGCTTCCTGCCGGGCGCCGAGCAGGAGAAGAACGGCATCATCAAGCGCGGCGGCCGGTTCCTGTACTCGGTCGTCGAGGCCGACGTGCCGAAGGTGACGATCACCGTCCGCAAGTCATACGGCGGCGCCTACGCCGTCATGGGGTCGCGGCAGCTGACCGCCGACTTCAACTTCGCGTGGCCGACCGCGCGGATCGCGGTGATCGGCGCGGAAGGGGCCGCGCAGCTGCTGATGAAGCGGTTCCCCGACCCCACCACGCCCGAGGCGCAGCAGATCAAGAAGGACTTCATCGAGGGCTACAACCTCAACATGGCGATCCCGTGGACCGCCGCCGAGCGCGGCTTCATCGATGCCGTCATCGACCCGCACGAGACCAGGCTGCTGCTGCGCAAGTCGATGAGACTGCTGCGGGAGAAGCAACTCTGGTTCCGCACGGCGCGTAAGCACGGTCTCATCCCGATCTAATCGCGATCGCCCGGTCGACGTCGCGCTACTTGGTGGCTTCGACGAAATAGCCGCGAGGCGCCGTCGCCACGTCCATCGGCGCCGCCGGCGCATACCAGCGGCCGTACCGATTCCCGGGTTCCGCGACGTCGGTGACCGTTGCCGACCAGCCAAGGCGTTGCGCCAACCGGCCCGGCTCGTCGGTGCCGAAGAGCCACGGGGCGCCGCTGCGCGCCATCGACTCGAGCAGCGGCGCCATGGCCGCCGATTCCAGGAGCGTTTTGCCGACGACGTCATACAGCAGGACCGAGCCGGGCGCCGCGAGCGCGTCGACACGATCGAACAACGCATCCACCGCGGTCGTGTCCAGGTACTGCAACAGCCCTTCGATCAGCCACACCGTCGGCGCCGATGAATCCAGGCCGGCGGAGCTTATGGCGGCCGGCCAGTCGTCGGCCAGGTCGACGCTCGCCGGGACGCGCCGGCACCGCGGCGGATCACCGGCAAGCAGACTGGCTTTTGCCGACAACACCTCCGGCTGGTCCAGCTCGTAGACGACGGTGCCGTCGGGCCAGGACAGCCGGTACGCACGGGCGTCCATGCCGGCAGCAAGGATGACGATCTGCCGAACCTTCTGTGCGGCTCGCAGCAGCGCCTCGTCCCAGAATCGGGTGCGCACAACGATCTGCACGGTGGACCGTTCCCCGGTTTCGGTCAGGGCCGCCGCAAGCAACTCGCGTCCGCGGTCGCCGGCCAGCCGTTCGGCGAAGGGGTCGGCGAAAAGCCGGTCGTCCCGGGCGGTTTCGTGGGCGCGGATCGCCGCGACCAACAGGCCGGTGTCCGCGACCGCATCGAGGTTGTCCATGACGCCATCATCGGCGCTGCGCGGCGGTGCGGCTTGGATATTTTGGCCTCGTTCGCGAATCAGTCCGGCACCGCGCCCAGTTGGACATGTCCGGGCATCGACGATCGTCGCCGCGGGTACTGCGTCGGCGAAAAACCCGTGAACGAGCCGAACTCGCGCACGAAGTGGGGCTGGTCGAAATATCCGAGGTCGGCCGCGATCGCCGCGCCCCGCGCCGGGGTGTTGAGCGCGCGCAGGGCCGCCTGCAAACGGCGCACCCGAAAATAGGCCTTCGGGGACAGTCCGACTTCGGAACGGAACAGCGCGGTGAACCTCTTACGTGAAAGGCCGGTCAGCAGTTGAGCTTTCGATACCCGCATGGACGGGTCGAGATCAGCGGAGCGCAATATCGACGCCAGCCGCGGATCCGGCCCTACGGCGTGCGGGCGTATCCGCTGGATCAGGAACGTCTCCAGCAACGCCACCCGCCGTGATGCCGAGCCGGCTGCGCTGAGTTGCTCGCGCAGCCGCTCTGCGCTCGAGCCCCACAGATCCTGCAGTCCGACGAGGGCATCCTCCAGGTCGCCCAGCGGATACCCAAGGAATGCCAAAGCACCCGCGGGCCGGAAATGGATGGTCATGATGCTGTGGTCGGGCCCGACCCGGATGACGTAGGAGGCCACGCCCGCACCGGCGGCGAACGCGGACGGGACCGTCATCGGTGTGTGGCCGTCGGAGGCGTAGAAGCCGAGGTCGGTGCGGCCATCGACGTCAATGATCGCGGTGACCGCTCCTCGCGGCAGCGCGCGGCTGGCGTGTGGGCCGGTTGCGCCTGCGCCGTCCCAGTAACCGAAATACTCGATGTGCTGGGCGAGTTGGGGATTGGGTCGGTATAACCGGTGACTAGCCATTGCGCGCCTCGCCTATGTCTTCAACGCGCCGTCCAGCAGTTCGTCGAAGCGCTCCAGCGCCTCGTCGGAGTCGGCGTCGATACCGCGCAGCGCCCCGCGATCGGCGAGATAGCGCTGCGCGTACAGTCGCGCGACGAGCGCCTTGCGCTCACCACCGCGCGTGGCGCGCTCCCAGGCCGCCTGCTCGATGAGCAACGCACCGGCATAGACGTCACCCATGAATTGGGCCAGCGCAAACAGCCGCGCCTCGGCCACCTGTCTGTCGAGCTTGGTCCATGCGGTGATCGCCGCGTCGAGGTCCTCGATCCGGCCGGCGACCAGCCGGGTGGCTTCGCCGTCGTCGGCGACCGACACCGCATCGCGCAGCCGGGCCAACAGCGTCTCGTGAGCGCGCGTCTGCTCGATCCCGCGTCGCACATCCAGGCACAGAATGTTGTCCGGGCCCTCCCAGATGGTGTTGACCTGAGCGTCACGCAGCAGCCGCGCCACCGGCCAGGTCTCGATATAGCCGTTGCCGCCGTGGATTTCGATCGCATCCGACGCCGCGGTGATCCCCAGCCGGCACACCTTGAGCTTGGTGACCGGCACGGCGATCCGTTGCCGCATGCTGCGCGGCTGACGATGGTTGGTGGCGCCGGTGCCGTCGAACACCAACGCCTGTGCGGCCTCGACGTCGACGATCATCTCGGCGAGTTTGCGCCGCATCAGCGGCTTGTCGATGAGCGCGCCGCCGAATGCTTGCCGTTGCCGGGCGTAGCACAGCGATTCGACCAGGGCGCGTCGCGCGTTACCGAGCCCGAACAAGGCGATGCCCAGGCGCGCGGCGTTGGTCAGCTCCATCATGCGTCCCAGCCCCTTGCCGTCCGACGGGCCGGCGGCGTCGGTGGGCTCACCGGACAGCAAAAACGCTTCGGCGTCAACGAATTCGACCTCACCGGACGCCACCGAGCGGGTGCCCAGCTTGTCCTTCAGCCGCCGGACCCGGACCCCGTTGCGCGAACCGTCGCGCCGCGTGCGCAGCACCAGGAAGTTGGCGACGCCCCGCGAAGTATCCGGTGCCCCTTCGGGTTTCGCCAAGACCACGAACGCCTCCCCGGCGCAGTTGGATGCGAACCACTTGAAGCCGTTCAGCAACCACGCTTGGCCATTTTCGCCGCCGACGCGTCGAGCGGTGGTTTCCAGCGCGCCCAAGTCGGAGCCGCCGGTGCGTTCGGTCAGCAGCTGCGCCGTCTCGCCGGCCCACTCGCCCAAGGCGAATTTGGCCAGCACGTGTTCGGCCACATCGGGTGGCGCGTAGGCGGCCACCAGCGACTGGACCATGCCGCCGCCGGTGCCCAATGCGCAACCCATCCCGATATCGGCTTGGTTGAGCAGGTAATTCGACGCGAACATCGGCAGCGACGAGCTGATCTTCGCCTCGCGTGCCTCGGTTCGCAGCGCCTGCTGGGCATCCAGAACCGCACGCTTGGACTGCGTGAAGGAGGCCGGCATCACCACCTCGCTGATGTCGTGACCCCACCGGTCGTAGCGCTGCAGCTGCGGTGGGTTGCGATCGGTCTCTTCGGCCCACCGCGCCACCGGGCCGCCCATCAGTTCACCGATGCGCGTCAAGTGCCGCTCGGCCAGTTCCAGTTCCTCGGGCTCGAGGTAGTAGGCCATGGTGAATCGCAGCGTGGGATCGGTGAGGTACCAATTGAGGCCCACGGCTCCGCGGTAGTTCTCCGTCGCGTAGCGCTGGGATTTCTCATCGGTGGAAAACGGCAGGCGGTCCACCGCCTCGACGGCGTAGTCACTCATCAGTCAGACGCTACGCGCCGAGCGGGGCGGTCACCGAGTGTCAGCCGCCCGCGGCGGTGAGGAAGATCAGCCGGAAATTGCCGATCTGGAGTAGGTCGCCGTTGGTCAGCACCGCAGAGTCGACGGCGGCGCGGTTGAGGTAGGTGCCGTTCAGGCTGCCGCGATCGACGACGCGGAATTCGCCATTCGCGGCGTGGAACTCGGCGTGCCTGCGGCTGACCGTGATGTCGTCGAGAAAGATGTCGCTGGCCGGGTGCCGCCCCGCGTTCATCACCGGCTGGTTCAGCTCGAACTTCGCGCCCACGTTGGGACCCCGCTTCACCACGAGCATGGCCGAGCCGCGGGCCAGCGTCGCGGCCGCCTCGGCGACGGCCGACGATGCGTCGATCTCGTCGTGCGGGTCGGCAGGCAGTACCGAACCGATGTCGCCGGTGGCTTCACCCGCCGCGATCGGTTGCTGCCTTGTCTCCTCGTTTGGCGCCGACACCGTTTCCTCTCGCCCCGTCGATACCTCCATCGCAGCATTTGCCGCGAGCGTCAAGATAGGGACCGAAGTCCCTGTTTCGTCCGGGGCGATTGTGCAGAGGTTGACGGCGTTGGTTTACGCCCGCACCGGCACCAGGAACTCGGACGTATAGAACTCGGCCGGGTTTTGTGAGTTCGCATTCGGCCGCTCGATAATCATCCATATGCCGGTCGTGCCCGGGTGCAGGGTGTCGGTAACGGTGGTCGTTCCGTTCCCCGCGCCGTCGAGATCCATGCCGGTAAACGCGGTCCCCGGGTCCCCGGGTCCGCAGGTCGACGAGGCCGGGCGGGGTTCTTCGATGATGCCGACGTCGTAATGCATGCCCGGCTCGGGCCCGTCGACCAGACGCACCTCGGCGACGGCCCGGTTCCCGCTGGTGCGGACGATTGCCGAACCGCTGCCGAGCATCGGGCCCGGCACCTGGGGTGCGATGGCGACCTTGCTGA
>NZ_JCALEJ010000043.1:0-17545 GCF_059813315.1 Mycobacterium sp. NGS11 | reverse complement strand
TGCCAGGAGTTCATCACCCAGTTGGGTCGCAACTTCCAGGTCATCTACGAGCAGGCCAACGCGCACGGACAGAAGGTTCAGTCCGCGGGCAGCAACATGGCCAGCACCGACAGCGCCGTTGGGTCCTCCTGGGCCTGACCCGCAACTTCAGGCGCGGCAGCACACCACCCGTCGGTGTGCTGCCGCGTCCTGCGGTTACCGTGCAATTTGGCTTGAAGTATTAGGGACCAAGTGGGGATTTGATGGACCAACAGAGCACCCGCACCGACATCACTGTCAACGTCGACGGTTTCTGGATGCTTCAGGCGCTCCTGGACATCCGGCACGTCGCGCCGGAGCTGCGGTGCCGGCCATATGTGTCGACCGACTCGAGCGACTGGCTCAACGAGCATCCCGGAATGGCGGTGATGCGCGAGCAGGGGATCGTCGAGAACGACGAGGTGAACGAGCACGTGGCCGCGCGGATGCGGGTGCTCGCGGCGCCCGACCTCGAGGTGGTCGCTCTGTTGTCCCGAGGCAAGCTGGCCTACGGCGTGCTCGATGACGAGAATCAGCCCCCGGGCTCCCGCGATATCCCCGACAACGAATTTCGGGTGGTGCTGGCCCGCCGCGGCCAGCACTGGGTGTCGGCCGTTCGGGTGGGCGGCGAGATCACCGTCGACGACGTCGCCGTCGCGGACAGCGCCTCGATCGCCTCCCTGGTGATCGACGCCCTGGAGTCCATCCACCACGCGGAGCCCGCAGCAATCAACGCGGTCAACGTCCCGCTGGAGGAAATGCTGGAAGCGACGAAGTCGTGGCAGGAGTCGGGCTTCAACGTGTTTTCGGGGGGAGACCTGCGCCGGATGGGAATCAGCGCCGCCACCGTGGCCGCCCTGGGTCAGGCGCTGTCCGACCCGGCCGCCGAGGTTGCGGTGTACGCCCGCCAGTACCAGGACGACGCCAAGGGCCCAAGCGCGTCGGTGCTGTCGCTCAAAGACGGCTCGGGGGGCCGCATCGCGCTCTACCAGCAGGCCCGCACCGCGGGTTCGGGGGAGGCGTGGCTTGCCATCTGCCCGGCGACCCCGCAGTTGGTGCAGGTGGGCGTCAAGACTGTGCTGGACACACTTCCCTACGGCGAGTGGAAAACCCACAGCAGGGTGTGAGGTTCGCGCGAAACAAAGATTTCATCAATGTCGTCGCGCTCAACATGCGGTTGAGCTGCGAACACGGCATACTTCTGTCAGCGCATCAGCAAATCTCGAACCGGTGTCAACGACAACTCTTAATCGCAAGGCGAGGCAGATGGAATTCCAATTGGTCGGAATGCACTTTGCGGGGGGCCACAGCACCTCGACGAGTGCGCCGGCGCACGCCCGCGCGCGGCTGGCGGCATGGGCTTTTGACACATTCATCACAAGGAGTGCAAGACGATGACTGCGGTAGTTGAAGTACCACAGCCTGACGTTGAGGGAATCTCGCAGCCTCAGGCAGTCGTCGTCGGCGTGATGGCCGGCGCGGGTGTCCAGATCGGTGTCCTGCTGGACGCCAACGCCCCGGTCTCGGTGATGACCGAACCGTTGCTGAAGGTGGTCAACAGCCGGTTGCGAGAGCTCGGCGAGACTCCGCTGGAGGCGTCGGGCCGGGGCCGCTGGGCGCTGTGCCTGGTGGACGGTTCGCCGCTGCGGGCCACCCAATCGCTGAGCGAGCAGGACGTCTACGACGGCGACCGGTTGTGGATCCGGTTCATCCCGGACACCGAGCACCGCTCGCAGGTCATCGAGCACATCTCCACCGCGGTCGCGGCGGACCTGAGCAAGCGTTTCGCCGCCATCGACCCGGTGATCGCGGTGCAGGTCGGGGCGTCGATGGTGGCCATCGGGGTGACGACCGCGGCCGGCCTGCTCGGTTGGTGGCGTTGGCACCACAACTCGTGGCTTCCGACCGTGTACGCGGGCGTGATCGGCGCCGCGGTGCTGGGTGTTTCGCTGATGCTGCTGATGCGGGCCCGTTCGCAGCAGGAGCGTCGCGTCGCCGACACCATGCTGTTGAGCAGCCTCGCACCGGTGTCGATCGCTGCGGCGGCGGCGCCGCCCGGTGGTGTTGGATCGCCGCACGCGGTTCTGGGCTTCAGCGTGCTCAGCGTCGGCGCGATCCTCGCCCTGCGGTTCACCGGTCGCCGACTGGCGATCTACACCGCCATCGTCACCGTCGGCCTGATCACGACGGTTGCCGCGCTCGCCCGCATGGTCGCCATGACGAGCGCCGTGACGCTCTTCACCTGCACCGTGCTGGTGTCGGTCATGATCTACCAAAGCGCACCGGCGATCTCGCGGCGGCTGGCGGGCATCCGGTTGCCCGTCTTTCCATCGGCGACCAGCCGGTGGGTGTTCGAGGCCCGGCCCGACCTGCCCACCACCGTGGTGCGCTCCGACGGCGGGCCTCCGGTCCTGGAGGGCCCCGCGTCGGTCCGCGACGTGTTGACCCAGGCCGAACGCGCCCGCTCGTTCCTGTCGGGTTTGCTGATCGGGCTCGGCGTGCTGATGATCGTGTCCCTGACCGCACTGTCGGATCCGCACACAGGACAGCGCTGGCTGCCGCTCTTGCTGGCCGGATTCAGCGCGGGGTTCCTGATGCTGCGCGGCCGCTCCTACGTCGACCGCTGGCAGGCGATCACCCTGGCCGGAACCGCGGTGCTGATCGTCGGTGCCGTCGTGTTGCGCTACGCGCTGGTACTGCAGAGCCCGCTCGCGGTGTCGATCAGCGTGGCGATCCTGGTGCTGCTGCCGGCCGCGGGACTGACATCGGCGGCCGTGGTGCCGAACACCGTGTACAGCCCATTATTCCGCAAATTCGTGGAATGGATTGAATACCTCTGCCTGATGCCAATTTTCCCGCTGGCATTGTGGTTGATGAATGTCTATGCAGCAATCCGCTATCGCTAAGGGCAGGGTGTGGCGTAGTCGCGCGTCCGCCGCGACCGTTGCCGCCGCCTTACTGGCGTCGGGTGCATTAGCCGGCCTACCGCCCGCCTACGCCATTTCGCCCCCGACGATCGACGCCGCCGCGGTCCCGCCGGACGGTCCGCCGGGGCCCGGGGCGCCGATGAAGCAGAACTCGTACTGCACCGAGGTCGGTGTCCTGCCGGGGACGGATTTCCGGCTGCAGCCGAAGTACATGGACATGCTGAATCTGCAGGAGGCGTGGCAGTTCGGTCGGGGTGCCGGGGTGAAGGTGGCCGTCATCGACACCGGCGTGACGCCGCACCCGAGGTTTCCGCACCTGATTCCCGGCGGTGACTACATCATGGCCGGGGACGGGTTGTCCGACTGCGACGCGCACGGCACCATCGTGGCGTCGATGATCGGTGCGGCGCCGGCCAACGGGGCGGGAGTGCCGCCGGCGGCACCGCGCAAGCCGGTCACCATCCCCACTACGGAGCCACCGCCCAAAGCGCCACCGCCGCAGACGGTGACCCTGTCGCCGCTGCCTCAGACGGTGACGATGGTCCCGCCGCCGCCCCAGTCTCAGGAACAAGCGCCGCCCCAGGGTCCCTTCGGGGCGCCGCCGCCGGCGCCGGCGGCTCCGGCGGCTCCAGCGCCCGCGGGCCCGCCCCCCGGACCATCGCAAGGTGGACCGGGCCCCAATGGGCAAGCGCCGGCGGCCGGTCACGGCGGCGGCACGGTGACCATTCCCGGCTATGCCGGTGGCGGGCACGTGGCCAACGTGGACAACCTGCGCGGCCCGCGCCCACTCGACCCGCCACCGCCACCGCCACCGCCACCCCCGCCACCGCCCAAGGGCGGTCCGGACGCGTTCAGCGGAGTTGCCCCGGATGTCGACATCATCGCGATCCGGCAGTCCAGCCAGGCGTTCGGCCTGAAGGACGCCTACACCGGTGACGAGGACCCGCAGACCTCAGCCAAGATCGACAACGTTCAAACGATGGCGCGCGCGATCGTGCACGCCGCCAACCTGGGTGCTCAGGTCATCAACATCTCCGATGTGACCTGCATGAGCGCGCGCAACATCATCGACCAGCGGTCGCTGGGCGCGGCCGTTCGCTACGCGGCGGTCGACAAGAACGCCGTCATCGTGGCTGCCGCCGGCGACACCAGCAAAAAGGACTGCAAGCAGAACCCGCCGCATGATCCGTTGCAGCCCAACGATCCTCGCAACTGGAACGCGGTCACGACGGTCGTGACGCCGTCCTGGTTCAGCGACTTCGTCCTCACGGTCGGCGCGGTCGACACCGAAGGCCGCCCGCAGAGCCAGGGCAACCAGGGCCAGGCGTCGACGAGCGTGGCCGGGCCGTGGGTCGGGATCGCCGCGCCCGGGACGGACGTCGTCGGACTCTCGCCGCGCGACGACGGCCTGATCAACGCGATCGACGGGCCGGACAACACCTTGCTGGTCCCGTCGGGCACCAGCTTCTCCGCGGCGATTGTGTCCGGCGTCGCGGCACTCGTGCGGGCCAAGTATCCGCAGCTGTCGGCGTATCAGGTCATCAACCGCCTGACCCGCACCGCCCGTGCGCCCGCGCGCGGCGTGGATAACCAGGTCGGTCACGGTGTCGTCGACCCGGTGGCCGCACTGACCTGGGATGTACCCGACGGTCCGGTGAAACCGCCGCAGCAACTATCGGCACCGCTGAACATTCCGACACCCGCCCCGCACCGGGATATGGTGCCGGTGTGGGTGGCAGCCGGAGGGTTGCTAGGAGCGCTACTGATCGGCGGCGGAGTGTTCGGTACGGCGACGCTGATGAAGCGATCACGGAAACAGCAGTAGGGGCGGAGCAGCTTTCATGAAGCGTCAGCGCAGGTTTGGGTTGTCCTTAGCATGGCCGCGGCTGACCACCGTGTTCTTGATCGACGTCGTGATCATGCTGGTGGCCAGCCACTGCCCCGAATCCTGGCAGGGCACGTATCGCATCGCGTTCTGGGTGGGTGTCGGCCTGGCCTTGTTGGTGACGCTGCTGTCGCTGGTGACCTACCACGGCCTCACCGTGACGACGGGGTTGGCGACGTGGCTGTGGGACTGGTCCGCCGACCCGGGCTCCGCACTGTCCGCCGGTTGCACCCCGGCCCTCGACTATCAGCGCAAGTACGGGCGCGACAAGGTCGGCGTGCGGCAGTACGAAGGCCAATTGGTCACGGTGATCGGCATCAGCGGCGGTGACGACGACTCGGCCTCGCGCCTTCGTCACCGGCACTCGGCGCCGACGCTGTTGGTGTCGGCCGTCGCCTCCGGCCTGCGCCAGTTCGACATCCACCTCGACGACATCGACATCGTGTCGGTGAAGGTCGGCGGGGGCGGCAGTGGCGCCGAGCTGTCGAAGCTGGACGACCGGGGCGCCCAGGAGCGGGAGGTGCCCGACGACGCACCCACCTCCTACATTCGCCGCACCTGGCTGGTGTTGCGGATGAACCCGCAGCGCAACGTTGCCGCCGTCGCCGCCCGCGACTCGCTGGCGTCGACCCTGGTGGCCGCCACCGAGCGGCTCGCCCAAGATCTCGACGGGCTGACCTGCGCGGCCCGGCCCTTGACCGCGCAGGAGCTCGCGGAAGTCGACCGCGCGGTGCTGGCCGATCTGGAACCGACCTGGAGCCGCCCCGGCTGGCGTCGTCTCAAGCACTTCAACGGGTTCGTCACCAGCTTTTGGTTGTCGCCGTCCGACATCACCACCGACAAGCTGGATGAGCTGTGGGCGGACCAAACCGTCGCCACGGTGCTGACCATCCGGCTCACCTCGCGCGGCGGCCGGCCGCAGGTATCGGCATGGGTGCGGTACCACACCGAGAAGCGGTTGCGCCGCAACGTCTCGTCGGGCCTCAACCGGCTCACCGGCCGCCAGCTCGCCGCGGTGCGGGCCAGCCTGCCCGCCCCGACGGCGCGCCCCCTTCTGGTCGTGCCGAGCCGTCCGATGCGCGCCGACGATGACGACCTCGCGCTATCCGTCCACCGCCTGCCGGCGAGCCCGACGGGCGTCCCTGTGGCGCAATGACAAGGCCGCAATCAACCGCCGAAGGCGCGCGTAACGCGATGGTCGCCGGCCTGTTGGCCTCCGGCGTCTCGGTCAATGGTCTGCAGCCCAGCCACAATCCGCAGGTGGCGTCGCAGATGTTCACCACGGCGACCAACCTGGATCCAGCGATGTGTGACGCCTGGCTGGCGCGGATCATGGCGGGGGAGCAGAGCATCGATGTGCTTTCCGGTGCGTGGTCCGCGATCCGGACCTTCGGCTGGGAGACTCGCCGCCTCGGGGTGACCGAATTGCAGTTCCGCCCAGAGGTTTCCGACGGGCTGTTCCTGCGGCTGGCGGTCACCAGCGTGGAGACGCTGGCATGCGCGTACGCCGCTGTTCTCGCAGAGGCCAAACGCTACGAGGAAGCCGCGAAACTCATCGACGGCGTCGAACCCCGCCAACCGGTCGACGAGGAACTGGTCAGCTACGTGCGCGGCGTGCTGTACTTCCGGACGGCCCGGTGGCCGGATGTGCTGAACCAGTTCGCCGAGGGGAAGACCTGGCGGCAACCCGAACTCAAGGCCGCGGGCGCAGCGATGGCCACCACGGCGCTGGCTTCGCTGGGTGTGTTCGAGGAGGCCTTGCGCCGCGGCCAGGAGGCCATCGAAGGCGACCGGGTGCCGGGCGCGGCCAACATCGCGCTGTACACCCAGGGCATGTGCTTGCGGCACCTGGGCCGTGAGGACGAGGCCGTCGAGCTGCTGCGGCGCGTGTACTCGCGGGACCCGAAGTTCACGCCGGCCCGCGAAGCGCTGGACAACCCAAACTTCCGCCTGGTCCTGACCGATCCCGAAACCATCGAGGCCCGTACCGACCCGTGGGACCCGGACAGCGCACCGACCCGAGCCGAGGCCGAGGCCGCTCGCCACGCCGAAGAGGCGGCGAAGTACCTGGCCGAAGGCGACGCAGAGCTCAACGCCATGCTCGGCATGGAACGCGCCAAGCGCGAAATCAAGCTCATCAAGTCGACGACAAAGGTGAACCTGGCGCGCGCCAAGATGGGGCTGCCAGTGCCGGTCACGTCCCGCCACACGTTGTTGCTCGGTCCGCCGGGCACCGGAAAGACCTCGGTGGCAAGGGCTTTCAGCAAGCAGCTGTGCGGGTTGACCGTGCTGCGCAAGCCGGTGGTGGTCGAAACCAGCCGCACCAAGCTTTTGGGGCGCTACATGGCGGACGCGGAGAAGAACACCGAGGAGCTCCTGGAGGGTGCGCTGGGCGGCGCGGTCTTCTTCGACGAGATGCACACGCTGCACGAGAAGGGCTATCAGCAGGGCGACCCGTACGGCAACGCGATCATCAACACCTTGCTGTTGTACATGGAGAATCATCGCGACGAGCTGGTTGTCTTCGGCGCGGGCTACGCCAAGGCCATGGACAAGATGCTCGAGGTGAATCAGGGTCTGCGACGGCGTTTTTCGACCGTCATCGAGTTCTTCAGCTACACCCCGGACGAGTTGGTCGCGCTGACCCGGTTGATGGGCCAGGAGAACGAAGACGTGATCACCGATGAATCGGCACAGGCGTTGCTGCCGTCGTACACGAAGTTCTATCTCGACGAAAGCTATTCGGAGGACGGCGATCTCATCCGCGGCATTGATACGCTCGGCAATGCGGGTTTCGTGCGCAACGTGGTGGAAAAGGCCCGCGATCACCGTAGTTTCCGCCTGGACGACGAGGACCTGGACGCGGTGCTGGCCAGCGATGTGACCGAGTTCAGCGAGCGGCAACTGCTGCGTTTCAAGGAATTGACCGAGGAGGATCTCGCCGAGGGCCTCAGCGCGGCCGTCGCCGAGAAGAAGCCGGACTGACCCGTCATCCTCGGGTCAGCGAGCCCTCGCAGCGGGCGCCGGCCGGATGCATCCCAGGTGACCTCGGAGTGAACCTCAGGGATTGTGTTGTACGTCAGCTTGACTCAACCCTGGCCGAGTGCCACCATTGCCAATGCAAGCACCTCGCTAGGTGAGGCGTCTGCACGGACACAGGCCACTGACCTCGAACGTCGAAAGACGCCCAGGGTCAGGACAGCTCCTCCCGGATTAAGGGTTGAGCCCAAGTGGCTTCCGGCTTTGATTAGCCGGATACGCCGTGTGGTGCCGAAGCTCTGACGAGAGGGGTGCCGCGACCGGCCTTTTCGCCTGGTTGTTCCTCCCCGTGTGACTGTGCGGCGCCCTCGCGCGCCCTGGCTTTGAGGAGGTGAGAGCGAATTAGTCCCGGTGACAGTCCGTACGCCAGATCGCTGACCATTTCGCTTCGATCCGGCCTCAGCTTCATTTTTGCCTGAATTGGCTTGTAATTAGCCAGTTTTCGTAGCATGCGCACCGCCATCGCGTCGTTGCGCGCCCGCGGCATGGCCAGACCCTGGCGTGCCGACCTTTTCGTGGGGAGATTTCGTGATGAACTTTGTTATGGCACAACCAGACTCGTTGTCGGTGGCAGCCGGACTGCTGCAAGAGATCGGCTCTGCGCTGACCGCCCAGAACTCGGCCACCGGCGTCCCGATGACCGGCGTGGTGCCTGCCGCCGCGGATGTCGTGTCGCTGCTGACGGCGGCGCGATTCGCGCAGCACGGCCAGATGTTCCAGGCGCTGAGCGCCCAGGCCGCCGCGGTGCATGAGAACTTCGTGAACACCTTGCAGACCAGTGCCGGGTCATACGCGGCCACCGAGGCCATCAACGCAGTCTCGGCCCGCTGAGAAGTCCTGGGGGAACCGACGATGCTGGATTTTGCGGCGCTGCCACCCGAAATCAACTCGGCCAGAATGTATGCCGGGCCCGGATCGGGACCGATGCTGGCCGCCGCCGCCGCATGGAACACGATGGCCGCCGAGATGCGCTCCGCTGCGGCCTCTTACGGGGCGGTGGTGAACGAATTGACGGGTTCGGGTTGGCTGGGCCCTTCGTCGATGTCGATGCTGGCCGCGGCCGCGCCCTACCTGGCGTGGCTGAATGGCACCGCCACCCAGGCCGAGCAGGTTAGTAGTCAGGCGTTCTTGGCGGCTTCCGCCTTCGAGTCTGCCTTTGCCATGACGGTGCCCCCGCCGGTGATCGCGGCCAACCGCGCTCAGCTGGCGATCCTGGTGGCGACCAACGTCTTCGGCCAGAACACCCCGGCGATCGCGGCGACAGAAGCGCAGTATGCCGAAATGTGGGCGCAAGACGCGGGCGCGATGAACGGCTATGCGGTCGCGTCAACGGCCGCGGCCCGATTGACACCTATGACGGCGCCGCAGCCGAATACCAATACCGACGCACTCGCGGCCCAAGCCAATTCGGTGATCAATGCGGCTCAAGCACCGGCGGGAACGGTGCAGTCGACACTGGCTTCGGCGGCCGCAGATCCCGCGGCATCTTCGTCGACGGGTTCTTTGTCATCGTGGCTGGCCGACCTGTTGAGCGGGAAAAGCAATTCGGCCTTCGGCACGTTCACGAACGGCAACTTCTTTTCCACCGCGGTGGTCAACGGTGCCCTCGCCGGTGGCCCGTTCAACCCGCAGTTCATCATTGCGTCGGCGCAGGGCGTCCTGGCAGCGCAGCATGCAACGACACTGGGGGGCCTAGCAGATTTCGACGCCGACGCCGAAGGCGTCGCTGCTGCGGACCTGACGTCTAGCGCGAGACCGGCCGGCCTAGACGGCGCAACTGCCGAGGTAGGCAACGCGCGTCTGGTGGGTTCGCTGTCGGTGCCGCAAACCTGGACGTCGGCGGGCAATATCGCCCCCGGTCAAACGGCCGTGCAGGCCACCGGCGTCACCGGTCTCACGGACGCGGGGCCCGCCCCGGCGGCAGGCGGGCCTGGAGGCGTCGCGGGCCCGATGGGTGCCACCGGCAGGCGGCTACGCCGCGCCATCCCCAAATACGGGTTTCGACCCGTCGTCATGCCACGTCCGCCGGCCGCCGGCTGAGAACCTGGAGAAGATGTCATGTCGCTTTATGCGGGATTGCCGCCGGAAATCAACTCGGCCAGAATGTATTCCGGGCCGGGCTCAGAATCCATGCTGACCGCCGCGGCGTCGTGGAACGCCATATCTGGTGAAATGCGTTCCGCTGCAACTAATTACGATGCGGTTATCAGGTCGCTTGTGGGCGAGGGCTGGTTTGGTCCGTCTTCGGCCGCAATGTCTTCCGCGGTCGCTCCTTTCGTCGAGTGGCTCAGCACCACCGCCGCCCAGGCCGAGCAGGCTGGCGCACAGGCCAACGCCGCCGCAGCCGCATACGAGGCCGCGTTTGCCGCGACCGTGCCCCCTGCCGTCGTCGCGGCCAATCGCGTCCAGCTGAAGCACTTGGTGGCCGCCAACCTTTTCGGTCAGAACACCGGACTTATCGCGGCCAACGAGGCCCAATACGGCGAGATGTGGGCTCAAGACGCAGCCGCGATGACCAACTACAGCGTCGCCTCGCGCGCGGCGACCCAGATGACACCGTTCCAACAACCGCAATCTGACACCACCGTCGACGGAACCGCCAAACAGACCGCCGCGGTTGTCAACGCCGCCGATGACGCCTCGAGCGACCCGTCGGGCGGACTGCTTTCGTGGCTAGGACTCGCCCCCAATACCAACGGACCCGGCCAGCCCGGGCTCGCGGGACTCATGAACTTTTTGGATGGTTCCGACGGGAACGTGTTCGGAAGCTTCCTCAACAACGCCTCGGTCGCCAACTTGTCCAACGCCTTCACCACCAGTGGGCTGCTGAACCCGACGACATTCGTCGATTCGGCGGTCAACGTGAACTCCATCAATGCCCTGAACGCAGTCGACTCGACCACGTCGGGCCTGGGGGTCCTGGCCGCCGGTCTTGGTGGTACCGCGAACCTGGCGTCGGTGACCGCGCCCGGTGCGGCAGCGGTGGCGGGCGTAGGCCAGGCGAGTGTGGTTGGCGCCCTGTCGGTTCCGCCGGCCTGGGGCGCCACCGGAGCGGCGATCACACCGCTGTCGACGACGACTCAGGTCGGCCTGGGGGCATACCACAGCTTCGGCTCCGCCACCCCGATGGTGATGGAAGAGGCTGGGGCTGTCGGCATGCCGGGCATGCCACTGGCCGGCCTCCCCGGTGGGCATGAGGACGAGTTCTCCGAGCCGATGTACGGATTCCGCCCCCGCATCATGGGCCGGCCACCCGCGGCCGGTTAAGGAAGCGAGCTCACGACATGAGGTTTCTCCCGTTTTTCGTCAGCGCCCTTGCGCTGGTCGGCATGGCAATACCGGCGCACGCCGATCGCGACGACGACGCGTTCCTCACCGCGCTCAACAAGGCTGGCATCAGCTATCAAAACCCCGACCGCGCGATAAAAGCGGGCCAAAAGGTATGCGACTTGGCAAACTCGGGCACCTCAGAGGCCGACATCATCAAGGATCTGCACGAGTTCAACCCGGCGGTCACGATGGGTAAAGCCGCTCTTTTCGTCCAGGCCGCCGCCAGCGCCTACTGTCCCGACCGACTAGCCAGCAGCGATGGCGGGACGAACTCCCAAAACAAGAGCTAACCGGGACATCGGCCGCTCCGGCCCTCGGATGGCCGCAATTCGGCAACGTCTCGAAGCCCGATTGCCGGCGGCGGAGTCCACCCGCAAAGGGGAGTTGATCTGCGAAAATGGCCTTCCAGGAAACTGCCAGTAGCTAATCAGTGCTACGCCAGACTGGCCGCGTCTACTCGTATAGGTGAACCCGAGGAGACCGGTATGACGATCAAATACGTGCTCGGCGATGTCGATACGTCGGCTGAAGAATATCCGGGCGATCTGCGAGCAGACCGACTGCTGGACTGAAGGTTCAACAGTTTCTGCGGCAGCGCCGAAAAGCTACCGGTGAAATCGCGGCGGCCATGAAATGCGATTCCAATAAATATACGCCTTAGTCATTTTCTTGCGCCGGTATAGGAGGTTTCCACGATTCGCCAGCGGATACGAGAGCTTTTAGTACTGATCTAACTTATCGAGTCGGCTGAGTCGCCGACTCGTATGAAGAACCGCCGAATTTTTCGGATCCAAGAATCAATTTGTGTGGATCCGGCGCTGGAAGCTGCTCACCTGCCGTTTACGACGTGATTCACGCCATTACCTCAGGGGCAGTGTTCAACGGACTCACACGGGTCAAGGGCTCGCGAACACATTTGTTTTACAAAGGTTTACCTGGCGGGAACGTTGGCTGAATAAGCGGCCTGCACGATTATCGGAACAACAGCAGCGTGGCTTGACTAGTCGTTCGCACGCCATTTAGGCGCCGATTCAGAGCTAGGAGCGGCATGGCTTTGTTATCTGCAACACACGGAATCCACGCATGTATCCGGTGACACATTCGATGAATTGTGCGTCCGTGTCGATGCCGGGGCCGGCGACCCGTGCCCAGCGCGGCGGCCAGAACTGGGACCGGAGGCCTTAGATGTTGGATTTCGGGGCTTTTCCGCCGGAATTCAACTCCGGCCGGATGTACGTCGGAGCGGGATCGGGGCCGCTGCTGGCCGCGGCCGCGGCCTGGGACGAATTGGCCGCGGAGCTGCAAAGCACCGGGGCCTCTTACAGCTCGACGATCGACACCCTGGTGACGGGTCCGTGGACGGGCCCCTCATCCATCGCAATGGCGGCCGCGGCGGCACCGTATGTGGCGTGGATCCACGCCACCGGCGCGCAAGCCGAGCAGGCGGGTGCTCAGGCCAAACTCGCGGCAGGCGCCTATGAGGCCGCGTTCGCGGCCACCGTTCCGCCGCCGGTCATCGCCGCCAACCGCGCGTTGCTCGCGATGTTGGTCGCCACCAACATCCTCGGCCAGAACACCCCGGCGATCGCCGCCACCGAAGCCCACTACATGGAGATGTGGGCGCAGGACGCCGCCGCGATGTATTCGTACGCCGCGTCGTCGGCGAGTGCCTCGCAGCTGACCCCGTTCGCCGAACCACCGCGGACCACCAACGACTCGGCCGCTCCTTCGCAAGCGGCCGCGGTCGCCCAGAGCACCGGACAGTCCAGCGGGAATACCGTCAGCCACCTGTCACAACTGAGCACCACCGCGCAGCCGGCGGTACAAGCCGCGACAACGGCGGCCGATCCCTCATCGGGCAGCGGACTCACCGTGCCGAGTTTCATCACCAACTGGAACGAATTCTGGTCGGTGCTGACCGGGCCCTTCTCGCCCCAGTCGTGGAGCACCATCCCAGGCGGCCCGTTCCTGTCGTTCGGCCAGGCGTATGCCTGGGGACAGAACGGTCAGGGCGCGGCCGCGTATCTGGCTGGGCCGAAAGCCATTTCCGGGGCGCTGGCGCCGCTGACCAGTGGCGCCAACGCCGCCAAGCCCATGCTCAGCTCCGCGGTGGGGGCAGGGCAGGTGTCGGGGTCGATGGGCAAAGCCGCTGTGGTGGGCAGCATGTCGGTGCCGCAGGGCTGGACCGAAGCCGCCCCGGCGATCCGAACGCTCTCGCAAGCGCTACCGTCCAGCACGGCGGCGGCCGCCGCGATGGCCGGTGAAGAGGGGGCGTTCAGCCAGATGGTCTTGTCCAGCCTGGCCGGACGCGCCGTCGCGGCCGCCGCAACTCGGCCCGTCGGTGGCGCCGCCTTTACGGCGGGCCAGCTGGGCGGCGTGGCCGCCGAGGCTGACCCCGCCGCGGCCACCATCATCGTGATCCCTTACGTCGAGGAGTGACCGCGATGACCAAACCGTATGGCAGCCAAGCGCTGTCGACCCAGGCAGCCAGGTAGGGGGTACCACAGATGTTTTACGGAGCCTTTCCGCCGGAATTCAACTCGGGCCGGATGTACAGCGGACCGGGAGCGGGATCCTTGGTGGCTGCGGCGACGGCATGGCAGAACCTGGCCACCGAATTGCAGTCCACCGCAACGTCGTACTCGTCGGTGCTGTCGGGCCTGACGGCCGGGCCCTGGCTGGGCCCGTCTTCGATTGCGATGGTGAGCGCGGCCGCGCCGTACGTGGCGTGGATGCAGCAGACCGCCGCGCAGGCCGCACAGTCCGCCGCCCAGGCCATCGATGCGGCCACCGCCTACGAGACGGCATTCGCCGCGCACGTGCCGCCCGCGGTGATCGCGGAGAATCGCGCGCTGCTCGCGCAGCTGGTGGCGACAAACCTGTTCGGGCAGAACACTTCCGCGATAGCCGCGAACGAGGCCCAATACAGCGAGTTCTGGGCTCAGGATGCCACGGCGATGGACACGTACTTCGCCTCGTCGGCGACCGCATCCAACAATCTGACCGAATTCAGCCCGGCACCCAAGACCACCAATGACTCCGCAGAGCCGATGCAAGCAGCCGCGGTGAGTTCGGCGGCAAGCACCCCGGCCGCCAATGTCGCCAACACCGCCGCATCGGCGGCGACCACCACCCTGCCGTACAGCGGGCCCTTTTCCACGCCGGCGAACTTGGCCTACCTCTACCAGACGTTCATGACGGATCTGTTCAACACCGTCCCCGGCGGGGCCGGCTTCTACACCGCCATGTACAACGCCGTGAAGGTGCCGCTAGGCCTGACGACGCAGTTCAACGACATCGGGTTGCTGATCAACTTCCCGTTGTCACAATGGCTCAAGTTCGCCCCGCCCGTCGGCTACGGGGCGCTGCCGAAAGACGCGCTGGGCGCGGGGCTGGGTGCGCTGGGTTTCGGCCGCGGCACCTTGTACGGCTCGATCAGCCCGATCGCCGGAATGGGCAACGCCGGCACCCTGGTCGGCAAGCTGTCGATCCCGCCGAGCTGGGCCACGTCCACCCCAGCCATCAGGACCGTCGCGGCCGCGCTGTCGGCGGCCGGGCCGGAGGCGGTGCCCGCGGCCGCGCTGGGCCAGGGGAGCCTGTTCAGTTCGATGGGACTGGCCGGGATGCTGGGCAGCGCCGTGGGCTCCGGCGGTCCGACCGTGGCGCGCGCGGGTGTGCGTAACCGGATGACTCCGATCAAAGACCTCAAAGACAAGCAATCGCCGGAACAGCTGAAACGCCTTGTCGCACAGATCTCGGAGAAGCCCGACACCGTACAGCATCACAACGTCGATCAAGAGAATCTCGACGCACTCCTCGAGCAGCTTGCCAAGAAGCCGGGCATCCACGCGGTGCACCTGAAGAAGGGCGAGAAATCGAAGGTCGTCCCGACCAACACCCAGATAGGTTGAGCGACAACGCAAACCAGTCCATCCCCGCACCCAGCGCACAACGGAAAGGGTAAAGATGAAACGACTACTGGCGTCACTTGGCGTGTTGGCGGTGGCCGGCCTCGCCGCACCGGCACACGCCGACCCTCCGCCTGCGCCGAACGGCGACGACGGAGGCTTTGTCGCCGCACTGCAGCAGGCCGGTTTCAGCTTCAACAGCGCAGGTTCGGCCGTCGCCGCCGGAAGGGCGGTGTGCTCCTGCCTGAACAACGGCGAGTCCGGCCTGGAATTGGTGCACGACGTGAAATCGCACAATCCCGGAATGGACATGGAGATGGCGTCGAACTTCGCTGTGCTTTCCGCGAAGTACTACTGCCCTCAACAGCTCTCCAAGGCGTGAGCCGCGGCCTGCGGGTGCAGATCGCGGACACCGCTGAGCTCGAACGCTCTGCCGCTGAAGGTAACTGCCAAGGACCGCCCCACGCTGCGAACCACGCCGGAACATGGCACGCTCACGAGTCATGAGACTCCTGCTGGCGCTCAGTGTTGGCATTTCGGCCGCGATCGGAATGGCTCCGCTCGCGCAGGCCGACCCGGTGACACCCGGCGGCGACGAGGCCGGTTTCCTTGCCTCGCTACGGAGCGCGGGCATCACCTACTCGACCCCCGAGGCGGCGATCACGTTCGCCAAATCGGTGTGCGTATCCATGAGCGACGGCGAATTCGGCCCTCAAATGGTCGACGAACTGAAGAATCAAAACCCCGGACTCACCAACGAGCACGCGACATCCTTCTTGGCGATCGCGGCGAAATTCTATTGCCCGCAGCAACTTAACAGCCGCTAGCCCCAGAGTTGTTGCACACGGGCCGGATTCGCTGCGCAGGAACCCGGTGCGGCCGCGCTACCCGGTGAGAAGAGGGCGCGCCGGTGTCGCCGCCAAAAGGCGATGCAAACGTGATTCCGGGCAGCTCTCCGCCGAACGACGCTAAGCCGCACTGTCAGCGAGCACATGAAACATACATATGTCCGCTTGACAGATCTCATGAATTTCATTTGAGCCGCAGCTCATTTGCGGGCTGGTCGCAGATACGCCCCTACCCTGGCGCCAGAGGAGGACGGAGGCGACGGTGGACTTCGGGGCGCTGCCACCAGAGGTCAATTCAGGACGGATGTACGTGGGCGCCGGAGCGGGGCCCTTGCTTGCCGCGGCCGCGGCATGGGATGCGCTGGGAGCCGAACTGCATTCCTACGCGGCGGCCTACAGCTCGACGATCCTGGGCATGACCGCTGGGTCGTGGTCAGGACCGGCGGCGACGTCGATGAGTGCCGCGGTCACCCCGTACCTGGCGTGGGCGACCGCGTCGGCTGCGCAGGCGGAGCAGGCGGCGATGCAGGCCAAACTCGCTGCCGCAGCTTACGAGACGGCGTTCGCGGCGACGGTGCCCCCGCCGGTGATCGCCGCCAACCGCAGCCTGTTGATGACGCTGATCGCCACCAACTTCCTTGGCCAGAACACCGCGGCCATCGCGGCCGCCGAAGCCGAGTATGCCGAGATGTGGGCCCAGGACGCCGCGGCGATGTATGCCTACGCGGCCGCGTCGGCAGCGGCCACGCAGCTGACGCCCTTTACGGAGCCGCCGCAGACCACCGATCCGTTCGGGATGGCACGACAATCCGCAGCGGTGGCACAAAGCGCAGCATCGGAGCTCCCAGCCCAGCTGTCGACGCTGATCAACGCAGCGCCCACGATGCTGCAAGCCCTGGCAACGACCCCCTCGGCGGCGACGCCGGCGGCATCGATCATCGAGGCCATCTACCCGATCACGGCCGCCCTCCGGCCATTTTTCGCCGCGCTTACCGGCGCTTACAGCCCCATCGGGGCGATCATCCTGCCCGGCGGCTGGTGGCTGCTGTCCCTGCAGGCCCTGGGTCTGGCTCAGAACGCGCCGGGCGTCGCCGAACTGCTCGGAGGCGGAAAGGCCATCGCCGGAGGGCTGTCGCCGCTGGCGCCGTTGCGGGGCGGCTACATCTCGGCGGTGACACCCGAGATAGGAGGCGTGACGGGATCGATGGGCCGCGCGACAATGGTCGGATCGCTGTCGGTCCCGCAGGGCTGGGCCACCGCCGCACCTGTGCTGAGGACCGTCGCCTCGGTGCTGCCGGGCACGAGTCTGGGTGCCGTACAGCCGATTCCGGCGACGTCGCAGGGGGTCATGTTCGGCGAGATGGCCGCCGCGAGTCTGGCCGGACGTACTTTGGCGGGCGCCGGTGTGCGCACCGTCAGCAATGGCACCACCGGAATCGCCGCGGCGGCGGCCGATGGCGTCGCCACCACGGCCACGATCATCGTGGTGCCGGCGGATTGAGCGGGTGTTGGGCATGAGACCTCAAGCGGCATTGAGCCAACCGACCGGACCACCCGTGCTTTCTGTGACCGCACAGGCGCAACCGCCGG
>NZ_JCALEJ010000042.1:0-17745 GCF_059813315.1 Mycobacterium sp. NGS11 | reverse complement strand
GGATGACGAACCCACCCGACACTCAGCTCCGGCAAGGTGATTGGCCCACGCCCTAACCGCGATTGAACTACGCCCGCAAAAGGTTTTGGCGGTTGGTGTAGGCCCCATGGCGTTACTGACGATGTTGCCCGTCCTCACTCGCTTCGAGTTCGCGCAGCTACCGCAATAGCACCGCTCACGGTTCCGCGGCGACCGCATGAGCAACTGGTGATTTGAGGGTGTCCCAGAAGAGTCGGGGGAACCGAAGGGCACCGTCCGTCCCTGCTGTGACCGCCTAGCCTAGCTTGGCGGTTCAGTCCACTTTTGGGGCACGATGGCATCAGGGTGCCAACCATCACGGTGGATATCGACGATGAACCATTCGTCGCCGACCTCACGAATAGTCGCCAATGTGCCCTTTGGGATCACTACCCCATTCTCATCCAGTATGTCGGTGAGGAGGCGCACCGTCCGACCTTCAGACATGCTCACCAGCGTACGACTTTTCGTTTGATCTAGCCGCTAGTAAACAAAGCTGCGGCTCAACCCTTTCGCGCCATCGTCGCTGACCTTCCAGAGGGACCGGCACCGAGTCACTACCGTGGACCCCTGCGCCGACGCTCAGATAACCCTTCACCCACCGACGAATACGACGGAAACGAATATGCGGCTTTACCGGTAATAGCTGCCATATTGCAGCAGATGAATCAACTTCTTCGTCTCCGGTTGGGCCGACCAGTGGCGCTGTTGGCGTGTGAGATGGAAACTGACCTGCAATGTCGGTGTCCTCGGTAGCAGGACTCCGCCGGTGTAGGTCTTCGCCCTTCGCCGATAGCCAGCACCATTCATTCACTGACAGTACTTGTCCAAATCCGCGATATCGGGCACCTTCGGGCTTTCCAGGCGGCCGACCGCCATTAAGACATATCGGCTGTGATCTGCTGGTCTCCCGCGGCGGTCAATCGCCATAGATTGTTGTGCTCATCAAACACCGCCGAGGCGACGGTGGTGTTCAACCGAAGCTTCTCGCGCAGGCCGTGTTGGTCCACGACGTCTTCGGCGTAATCCCGAAGCTCATCACCCGGAGCGAAGATCTGCGACCAATCACCGCGCTGCTCCTAGGAGAAGCTGTAGACAAACGACGGAATATCCACCGCCACAACAGGATACGTGTTCGCTTGCCAGGTGCCGCCCACCCGATCCCACTGGTCGACGATGATGAAGTCGTGAATACCTCTCCGTTGCAAGGCGATACGGGCGCCGATACCGCCGAAGCCAGCTCCCACAATGACGACCTCATGGTCAGGAGTGAGACGCTCGCCAGCAGGTAACTGTTCAATCTCGACTGTTGTACTCAATTCGGGCTCGCCGGACTTGCTGCTATCTCTGGTAACCCACAAGCGCGCCATGGGTCCCGAACAGTTCCTGCTGCCACTTGTTCAGCAGCGCACGGATGTCGACATCGTCGGGATGAAAGCCAGGTTTCATGTAGATGCGCAGGTCGGCCATCAAACCCTTGAGCAGCGGGCCTCGAAACACAGCACGTGCTTGACGCGTCACTTTGATCGGATGCCACCCTTTAGGGTCCGTCGCGATGGACAGCAACACGCCGATCGTGATCACCGGGATGGCCAGAACGTATAAAACCCCCATCACACCGATGCGAAGCCACTCCGGCCCGCGGACGGACCGGTAAACGTCGAAGGCAACCGATTTATGCTCCAGCTCTTCCACCGCGTGCCAGTTGAGCAGGTTTCGCACCTCGGGATCACCCGGGATCTTCTGTAACTCCTCGCCTAGCATTCGCTCAGCCAGCGTGGCGGTGAAGTGCTCAGCCGCTGCAGTGACCGCCAGGGGTACCCGCGCGGGCAGCAGGTTTTCGATCCGCACCAACAGCCGCTGCCGCCGACTATTGGTATCGAACATGAAAAAACTGACCAGGGGATAGCCCCTGTCCACCAATTGCTCGTTGAGCCGGCGGTGTTCCTGCCCATGCACCGACTCCTGACCAATGAATCCGGCCACCCGCTTCTTTAACTCCGGATCGGTCAGCCGATCGGCGAAGCGCCGGACCGACCTGATAAATAATTCCTCGCCGGGCGGAAATATGCCCGACAGCAACGCCACAAGGTGGCTAAGCACGATGTCGTCTTCAACGAAGTGACGCTGCATCGGCTGCGGATCACCGAATGGGAACCGAATCCGGCGTGTTTTCGGATACGCCTTCCTTGCTGGTCTTTCCGGTGCCATTCCTGTGTTCGCAACTGCTGCGTGACTAGCTACCATGACACTCTCCTTTGTTTTGAGTGTGGTGGTCGGTCACTTCAGGTAGCCGACCAGGGCACCCTCGGTACCGAAGAGGTCCTCCTGCCATCGCGCCAGCAACGCGTTGGTGTCGATGTCGTCGGGATGAAATCCTGGCCGCAAGTATTGCCTGAGCTCTGGGATCACGCCACGAAGAATGGGGCCGCGGTAGAGCCGATAGGTCTCACGCACCAGTCGCACTGGCTGACGACGCGCTTCGGGATCCCGCGCCACCGACCAAGCCAGTGCGGCGGTTATGAGGAGGAGCAGAAGGGGGATCATTACCGCCATCACACGTCGACGCACCCGCTCGGTACCCCCCACCGAGCGGAATACATCAAAGGCAACCGACTTGTGCTCAAGTTCCTCCAGCGCATGCCAGTTCAGGAGATTCCACACCTCCGCATCGCCCGGGATCGCCTGGATCTCCTCCTCACCGAGGGTTCGCTCAGCAAGTACGGCGGTGAAGTGTTCTGCGGCTGCTGTCACCGCCAGCGGAATCCGGGCCGGCAGCACCTCTTCGATGCGTTTCACCCAATCAACAAACTTTTCTGAATCCCACCACCCAATCGGATACCCCATGTCAACGAGCTTGTCGTTGAGCGCCCGATGCTGCTGGCCATGCACCGATTCCTGACCGATAAACCCGGCCACCCGCTTCTTCAACCCAGGATCGGTGATCTCATCGGCAAACCGGCGCACCGACCGAATGAACAACTCCTCCCCCGGCGGGAACGACCCCGACAAGTTCGCCAGAAAGTGACTGAAGATGATGTCGTCGTTAACGAAATACTTGCTGCCCTGGGCAAACGGGAAACGTATCCGCCGGGTCGTCGGATACCGAGACCCCACACTCACCGCATTTACACTGGTCGCCTCTTGCACTATGTGGTCGCTCGTCATAACCAGTTACCCCTTCCTCGAACACCCGGTTTCCGATACCGACAGTACTAGGTGTTTAGTGAGACGCTACTGCGAATCGACAGGGTGCGCAAGGCTCGGCAATGACGTGCAGAAACGCTGCGCTTGAGAGCCGCATCACACCGCCGCGCACGCTGCCACCTCCACGACTCCCCCCTTTAAACTGCTTTGACAATCGGCCCAACTCGCAGTACATAGTACTAGTTGTTACGTATACTGTTTGTTCGGATTGCACACCCGGAAGCGGGGGGCGTTCAAGCTGGATACCGGCATCGAGGCTCTCGGCAACCACGTCGCACGGCGCGTAACAAGGAGGCTCGCGTGTCATGTTCCGGGATACCTAGCGGTTCTAGCTGCTCTATGGGCGGCCCTGGGCGACGGGGTGAACGTCCCGGCGGATTGGCACCCAGTGCCATGTCGTGTAGGGCAGTGGGCTCTGGTTGATACCAGAAGAGGATGGGCGGTGTCAACGACCGGCCGTCGGCCAGTCAAAATACATTCGGAGGCGATCGATTTATGAAGGACTTCACCAATAAAGTGGCAGTAATCACCGGCGCTGGCTCAGGTATCGGCCGCAGCCTGGCGTTGAGTTTGGCTGAACAGGGGGCGCAGCTGGCGCTGTCGGACATCGACACGAGTACGCTGGCCGATACCGCTGGTCGATGCGAGAAGGTCGGAGCTAAGGCGGTGCCGTTCGAGCTCGATGTCGCCCAACGGTCGGCAGTGTACGCACACGCAAATAATGTCATCGGTGAATTCGGCAGAGTGGACCTTGTTTTCAACAACGCGGGTGTGGCACTCTCGGCCGAAGTGACCGACATGGATTGGGACGACTTCGAGTGGCTGATGGGCATCAACTTTTGGGGGGTCGCCCATGGCACCAAGGCATTCCTGCCGCACCTAATCGCGTCCGGCGATGGCCACATCGTCAATGTGTCATCGGTTTTCGGGTTCGTCGGGATTCCGTCACAAAGCGCCTACAATGCCGCCAAATTCGCCGTCCGCGGCTTCACCGAGGCCCTACGCCAAGAACTCCGGGCCGCCAAGCATCCCGTTGGTGTGACCTGCGTTCACCCGGGCGGGGTGAAGACCAACATCGCCGGTCACGCCCGAGGGCTGCCCGACGACTCGGACCCCGAAACGCTTAGCCGCATTTTCCATAGGATCGCGTTCACCAGCCCCGAATCAGCGTCGAGGGCGATACTGCGTGGGGTCAAGAAGAATAAGCCGCGGGTGCTGATCGGTCCTGACGCAAGGGTTTTCGATGCAATTCCCCGAATCCTCGGCCCTCGCTACGAGGACATCATGGCGTCGTTCTATCGCACCGGGCGCTACGGTGCCGGGCGTCGAGTCGCCGAACGCCTCGGCCTACCCCGGTAGTGGGAACCAACCCCGGCGACTGGCGAAATGATTCGCTGGCGGAGCCACAACGCTGGGGAGAATTCACGTTGCCGCCGCGGTGAAGAAAATGTGGATTTTCCTGGTTATCGTGCTTGTGGTTGCGGTAGCGGGCTTCTGCGTACTGCGGCTTCGCACCTTTTTCGGCGTCCAGGACAATCGCCCGATTACCAGCGGCATCGCCGATGAGATCAAGCCGTTCAATCCCAAGCACGTGGTCTACGAGGTGTATGGACCGCCCGGGACGATTGCGAACATCAATTACTTGGACATCAATGCCCAGCCTCAGAAAGCCAGCAATGTGCCGCTGCCCTGGACGCTCTCGGTTACCTCGACGCTGCCCTCGGTGAGCGTCAACATCGTCGCGCAGGGCGACAGCAACCAAATTGGCTGCCGCATCATCGTCAACGACGTCGTCAAAGACGAAAGGTCCAGCCAGGGAGTGAATGCTCAAACCTTCTGCATAGTGAAGTCCGCATGACCGATAACCGGGCCGCAGGGCTCCCACATATGCCGGTTTTCGCGCGATCGGTCCACAAACTCGCGGTGCTGGTCGTCGTGGCCTGGGTGGGACTTGTCGTCGTTCTCAGCGTCTTGGTTCCATCGCTGGACGCTGTCGCCGAAGAACACACCGTGTCGATGAGCCCCAGGGATGCGCCGTCGATGCAAGCGATGAAGCACATCGGCAAAGTATTCAACGAATTCAACAGCGACAGCGCGGTCATGATCGTGCTGGAAGGTGACAAGCCGCTGGGCGATGACGCCCACCATTTCTACGACCAGATCGTCCGCAAACTCGAGGCTGACAAGAAGCACGTCCAGTACGTCCAGGACTTCTGGGGCGATCCGCTGACGGCCGCCGGTGCGCAAAGCAGCGACGGCAAGGCCGCCTATGTGCAGGCGTATCTCGCTGGTAACCAGGGCGAGAGCCTGGCCAGCGAGTCCGTCGCGGCTGCCCGCGAGATCGTGGACAGCGTGCCTGCGCCGCCGGGGGTCAAGGCCTATGTGACCGGCGCCGGGGCGTTGATCGCCGATCAGCACTCGGCCGGACAAAAGAGCCTCCAGAAGGTCACAATGATCACCTTCGGGGTGATCATTGTGATGTTGCTGTGGGTATACCGTTCGATTATCACCGTGTTCAGCACCTTGTTCATGGTGGTGATCGAGGTGATGGCGGCTCGGGGGGTTGTCGCTTTCCTGGCCTACAACAACATCATGGGATTGTCGACCTTCGCGGTGAAT
Organism: Mycobacterium sp. NGS11; assembly: GCF_059813315.1. NCBI lineage: Bacteria > Bacillati > Actinomycetota > Actinomycetes > Mycobacteriales > Mycobacteriaceae > Mycobacterium > Mycobacterium sp. NGS11. Next base: position 11,901 of record NZ_JCALEJ010000042.1, on the reverse strand, counting down.
ATTTTGGTGTTGTTGGCCATCGCCGCTGGGACAGACTATGCGATCTTTATTCTCGGCCGATATCAAGAGGCGCGTTCGCTGGGCGAGGACCGCGAAAAAGCCTTCTACACCATGTTCCACGGAACCGCGCACGTCGTCCTTGGCTCTGGGCTGACCATTGCCGGTGCAATGTATTGCCTTAGCTTTACCCGGCTTCCGTATTTCCAGACTATGGGGATTCCCTGTGCAGTGGGTATGCTTGTCGCCGTTGCTGCCGCGCTGACCTTGGGTCCGGCGGTCCTTACCGTCGGCAGTTTCTTCAAGTTGTTCGATCCTAAGCGGAAGATGCGGACCCAGGGATGGCGACGGGTGGGTACCGCGATCGTGCGCTGGCCGGGGCCAATTCTCGCAGTGTCAGTTGCGATCGCCCTCATTGGTCTACTCGCCCTACCCGGTTATCAAACCAATTACGACAACCGGCTGTATTTACCCCCGAGCGTCCCTGCGAATATCGGCTATGCCGCCGCCGAGCGGCATTTCCCCGCGTCCCGGATGAATCCGGAATTGTTGATGATTGAGACCGATCACGACATGCGCAATCCGGCGGGCATGCTGGTGTTGGACCGGATCGCCAGGGGTGTCTTCCATATCCCGGGTGTCGCGCGGGTGCAGGCGATAACCAGGCCGTTGGGAACGCCGATCGAGCACACCTCGATCCCGTTCCAGATCAGCATGCAGAACACGACGCAGGTCGAAAACCAGCAGTACATGCACCAACGCATGGATGACGTGCTCAAGCAGGCCGACGCGATGCAGCAGTCCATCGACACCATGCAGCGCATGTACAACATCACGGCGCAGATGGCCGCCGTCACCCACCACATGAATAGCCTCACGCATGAAATGGTGGACGTGACAAGCCAATTGCGTGACGAGATCGCAAACTTCGATGATTTCTTCCGGCCGATTCGCAGCTACTTTTATTGGGAAAAGCACTGCTTCGACATCCCCATCTGCTGGTCGCTGCGATCCCTCTTCGACGCGCTCGACGGCATCGATCAGCTCACCGAGAAGTTCGAGTACCTGACGGGTGACATAGACAAGCTGGACGCTTTGATGCCCCAGATGCTGGCACAGATGCCGCCAATGATCGCCACCATGACGACCATGAAGCAAATGATGCTGACCATGCACAGCTCGATGTCGTCGCTATATGACCAGATGGACGTGATGAGCCAAAACTCGACCGCCATGGGTCAGGCCTTCGATGCCGCGCACAACGACGACTCGTTCTACATACCGCCGGAAGTCTTCGACAACCCCGATTTCAAGCGCGGTCTGAAAATGTTCCTTTCACCCGACGGCCACGCGGCCCGCTTCATCATCTCCCACGAAGGAGATCCCGCTACCCCCGAGGGAATTTCACACGTCGAGCCGATCAAGAACGCGGCCAAGGAAGCCATCAAGGGAACCCCGCTGGAGGGCGCCAAGGTCTATCTGGCCGGCACCGCTGCGGTCTATAAGGACATGCGTGACGGCTCCAAGTACGACCTGATGATCGCCGGAATATCCGCGGCCAGCCTGATTTTGATCATCATGCTGATCATCACCCGAAGCATGGTTGCCGCGATCACCATCGTTGGCACGGTGCTGATTTCATTGGGCGCCTCTTTCGGACTGTCCGTGCTGCTGTGGCAGGACATCATCGGTTTCAAACTGCACTGGATGGTGCTCGCGATGTCCATCATCTTGATGTTGGCCGTGGGATCGGACTACAACCTGCTGCTGGTTTCCCGATTCAAAGAAGAAATCCGCGCCGGTTTGAAAACCGGAATCATCCGCTCGATGGCCGGCACCGGCAGTGTGGTGACATCGGCGGGCCTGGTGTTCGCCGCCACCATGGCGTCCTTCGTATTCAGCGATTTGAAAGTCGTTGGGCAGGTCGGTACTACAATCGGCCTGGGCTTGCTGTTCGACACTCTGATCGTGCGTTCGTTCATGATGCCGTCCATCGCGGCGCTGCTGGGACGCTGGTTCTGGTGGCCGCAGCAAGTGCGCACGCGCCCGGCCAGCCAGCTACTTCGGCCCTACGGGCCGCGTTCGGCCGTTCGTGCCTACCTGCTGCCAAGGGAGGATGGCCCGCAGTCGGCGACCACCGACCGATTCTCGGCGGCCTCACCGCACTACTGAGGCATGACGGAGCATGGGGTTAGCCCCAGTTGGGCACTTCATCGCCATGGACTCCGCCGCACTAGCCAGGGCCGCCACGGGGCGACCGCACCTGCGCAAGGAATGCATCCCACCCGGACTGCCAAAGTCGCTGCCGCACAACTTTATTCAACTCTAAGAGAGCGGTTCAACTATTGCCGAATCTGGTACTGCAGCCGTAGATTGGGGCCCGTTGATGCTGGCGTGTCTGCGCTGGTCGGGGCGGTGACCGCGGCATTGTTCGGAGTTTGTGACTACTTCTGAACATGCCGCGGTCGCCGTGGCTCATAGCGTAGACCCTGATCCGGTGGCATTCGGAGTTCTCGGCGGTCCTGGATCGCATCGCGCTGCGTTTTGCCCGTTACGAGCCGTTGCGTCATGCCGGCGAGCTGATCGCCGGGATGGTCTCGGGTCTGGACCGCAAGAATTGCTGGACCATCGCCGAGCACCGCGGCGCTGTCAGTCCCGACGGATTGCAGCATCTGCTGGCACGCGCGAGTTGGGACGCCGATGCCGTCCGCGACGATCTGCGTGACTATGTCATCGATGCGTTCGGTGATCCAGGCGCGATTCTGGTAGTCGACGAGACCGGCGATGTGAAGAAAGGCGCCCACCGCGTCGGGTTCAACGCCAGTACAGCGGCGCCGCTGGGTGCATCGAGAACTCACAAGTCGCGGTGTATCTGACCTACGCCGCACCCCGCGGACATACCCTGATCGATCGGGCGCTGTACCTTCCGCGCAGCTGGGCCGACGACGATGACCGCTGCGCCGATGCCGGAATCCCCGAGAATAACTGGGATTTCGCTACCAAACCTGCCTTGGCCGTCGCGCTGATCGACCGTGCTGTGGGGGCCAAAGTTCCCGCGTCGTGGCTGGCCGGTGACGAAGTCTATGGCGCTGACCCCCGACCGCGGGCAGCCGCTCGCGGCCACCGACTGGGCTACGTGCTGGCGGTGGCGGCCAACCGGCGCGTGCCCACTGAAGCCGGCCCCATCCGCGTCGATGCGCTACCCGCGCTGATCCCGGCACACGCTGGCAGAAACACTCTGCCGGCGCTGGGGTCCACGGCCCACGGCTATACTCCTGGGCCTGGTTTCGCCTGTTGGCCGAAGACGACACCGACGCCGGTGTCCACCATTTGCTGATCCGACGCAACGATGCCACCGGCGAGCACGCCTACCTACGCTGCTACAGCCCGCGCTCGGTGCCACTGCGCACACTGGTGGCCGTGGCCGGTCAGCGCTGGCGCATCGAGGAGTCCTTCCGAGCCGCCAAAGGACTCGTCGGCCTCGACCAGCACCAAGTGCGGGCGCTGGCGCTCCTGGCATCGCTGGACCACCTTGGCCATGCTCGCCCACGACTTCCTGGCCGTGGCCACCGCGATCGAACGCGATACCGCACCGAACCCCAGCAGGCCTGATCACATTGACCGTCAACGAGTTTCGTCACCTCTAAGACGCCCTGCTTCTGGCCACCAACCACACCGTCGCGACCCTGCTGGCCTGGTCACGATGGCGACGACGACACCAATACCGAGCACGACTTTCCCATTATCGAGCCGCGAACACCAATGATCCCGATCTACGGCTGCAGTACTAGCCTCGATTCTTCGTCCGTGTAGTGCTGGTGATGCCGGCTGCGGTTGGCGGGTTTGGCTGCGTTTTCTTCGGGTGCGGGCATGTTCAGGTGCTCCCGTGTCCCCGGGAGATGCGCGGCATCGATGCGTTGATTAACCAGCCACCACATCGTCGTCATCGCGGCCTTCGCGCCGAAGACATGCTCACGATCCCGCACAACTGTCCAACTAAACCCCGCGCGTAGCTGGCCCGCACCGAATCGCGCCTGGCAGCTAACGCTACTAGTAGTAGTGTAGCGCTACTATTAGTACACTTATCCTTATGTGTCTGTGTGTCGAAGGGGGAATGATCAGGCAGCGCTCTAAGGATCCCTGGTTCAAAAGGCTCCACGATGCGCCCACGACACTTCGTTGATGAGGCTATCCAACGAACTTTCCCAACTTGTGCGACTGGGAATCGCGCAGGCGGAGTATGGCGGTCTGCCATGAATCTGCCGCTTGCGCTAACCAAGCCTCACGCGTGGACGCGTGCGGTTCGGGGATTCAAGCTCGCCCGGCGCGGTATTACCCGGCACCTCCACCCAAGGCCGCCGGTTGACGACCAAGGCCGCGTCCGTCCGCGTCATTACCCGCCTCGCTCCTGCTCCTATTTGGACGACGAGCTGATGAACCGGGAAATGTATGATCACGTGCGCGAGGAGCCGATCAGATTGACCTCCCGGCTGGCATTTCGCCTACGCCGTTCATGAACTGGGTTCGGTCGAAGGTGCGTCGCCACGGTCAACCACCTGCGCGCTACGGGATCACATGACGATGTGCCGGACAGGCTGGCCCGCTGGCTCCGCGTCCCTCTCAAGCCGAAGCGGCTGGGCTGCCCAGCGGCGATCGAATAGTTGCATACGCCGGTGGTAGTTTCGCCGATCACACAAGAGGGTACTGGCAGTACTGCTGCGATACCGTTGGTTTCTTAAGGCAGCGGGGCGGGGGATGGCGGATTACGGGTGGGTTTCTTCGGGTGTCGCGACCTTGAGTCGCCCGGTTCGGGGGCGACTTCAAAACGTGGCGGCCGGTGAGGGCGCGATCCGACGCATCGCGCGCACCCGAATCCAGCTGCTCTCGACCCGCCAACATGACCGCCTGACCAGCGTGCTCGACGCCGATGAGCACCACGCCGTGAAGGTGGCCTACGTGATCTATCAGAAGATCATCGCCGCCTACGGGCGACCCCAACCGCCGCCGCGGCAAACGGCTCCTGGCCGCGGTGATCGATTCGATCCGCCGCGGCGTGCCGGCCGGGCTGGAGGAGGTCGCCCACCTCGGCCGCACCCTATGGCGCCGACGCCACGACATCCTGGCGTTCTTCGACCACCACGCCTCCAACGGACCCACCGAAGCCATCAACGGCCGCCTAGAAGCCCTGCGCCGCGACGCCTTGGGATTTCGCAATCGGTCGTGTCCGGAATCCGGTCGAAATAGGGAGCACGGGCGTAGGTTCCGCTTCACGACCTGCAAGTCTGTGAAGAAGGAGAAGTTACGCCCGTGCCTGTTCGAGTATCAGCCACCGGCCGTATCCGCACCAAGATCGATGCCTTGTTTGCCGAGGATCGGGAGCTGCTGGAGATCCTTGAAGAAGTCGCCGCCTGGGCGCGCAGCTGTTGATGGAGGCGGCGCTGGAGGCTGAGGTCACCGAGTTCCTCGGCCGCGAACGCTACCAACGCGCCGCCGGCTGTTCCGACGCTAGCGACGGCTCACGCAACGGGTATCGGCCGGTGACGGTCAAAACCACCACCGGGCCGGTCACGTTGGAGCGGCCAGCTGCGCGGCACCACCGCAGCGTTCGCGTCGCGCCTGTTCGGTAAGCATGTGACGAAAACCAACGCTCTGGAGACGCTGGTGATCGCGGCGTTCGTACGCGGCCTGTCCGTCCGGGATGTGGAGGCCACCCTTACCGAAGCGCTCGGGGATCAGGCCGCGATCTCCAAGTCGACGGTTTCCGAAATCTGCAAGGCGATCCGCTCCGAGTATCAGGCGTGGGCGCGCCGGCGACTCGACGAGATCGCGCTGGACTATCTGTTTTGGGACGCCTCGTTCTTTCGGATGCATCCCGGGTCCCCGGCCGAACCGGTGTTGGCCGCTTGGGGCATCACCACCGAGGGCAAGCCGGTGTTCGTCGGGTTGGCACCCGGGACCGGTGAGTCCACCGAGGCGTGGGCCGACTTTTTGACCGATCTGCGCGAGCGCGGCCTTGGCTGTCCGCTGCTGGTGGTCTCTGACGGGGCCAGGGGCCTGATCGCGGCCATCGAACAAATCTACCCAAAAGCGTTGCGCCAGAGATGTCTTATCCATCGACTCCGCAACGTGCTCGCCGAGATTCCCACCGGGATGCAAGCCGAGATCCGCGACGGATACTGGGCGATTTTCGACACCACCGACCTCAATATCGAACCGGGACCCCGGCTGGTCGAAATCGTGGACAAGCGGATCGAGGCGTTCGCCGCCAAATACTGCGACCTCGACCCGGCGGCTATGCGGATCCTGCTCACCGACAAAGCAGGGACGGCCTATCTGCGGTTTCCGGTCGAACACCATGGGCGCGTTCGGCATTCGAATTTTATTGAGCGCTCCTTTGGTGAGACCAAGCGGCGGACCAACGTCATTGGCCGATTCCCCGGCGAGACCAGCGCTATCAGCCTGGTATGGGCCGTGCTTGATCGCGCCTCGGCCGGTTGGCGGGGCCTGACCATGACCCCGGTCGGCACCGGTTACTGCAAGACCTACGCCGATCACTGCTCGACCCCACCCCATGAACTGCGGCCGCCGCCCACCACCACGAATTACGAGCCCGAACCCGCAGATCCGGTCTTGGCCACCGCGTAGCGGCCTCGGGTTGCGACGCCGGTACGTCCCCCAGGCAGAGGACAGTTTGTCACCGCTGGTTTGACGGCTGGCGGTGACGAAGTCGATCGGTGCGATATAGCCGGTGATGCTGTTGATGGTGCGATGCAGGCCGTGGTGCAGCGCGTCGATGTCGCAGCGAGCCAGACCGCCAGTGGTGGCGATGACGTGTTCGGTGGTGAACGCGAGGTCGTTGATGGCGCCCAGGATGCGGCGGTCGGCGGTCTTGGCCACGACCACTTGCTGGGGATCGAGATCGCCAAGCGTATCGACGGGCAGGCCTTCGGCATGCAGCGCGGCCTGGATCGCCGCCGCGACGGGAGGGCCGATCGGGCGCAGCCCGGAGGCGGTGACGTTGGGCATGAACACCGAGAACAAGGTGCCGGCGTGGGTCACCAGCAGGCATTTGCGTCGGTCGATCCAGACCAGATGGGCATACCAGTCGGTCGCGCAGGCTTCCCCGATGGCCGGCTCAGACACCCCCAGCAGCGCCAACACCTTGGCGGTACATCGCAGCATCCCGAGTCATGATCGTAGGCAAAGCCACCGACGATCGGTACGCACGAACGCCTGGCTTGGCGCCGGTAGGGTCTGGCGACGTGTTGGTCGCTGATCCGGGTCACTTCCTCGGCTTGCCGCCCGACGCATCGGGTTCCGCGCGGCGCCTCGCGCAGCATTTGGGATATTGTCCGGGCGGGCACCGCCGGCGAGGTCGGTGATCCGTGGGTATCCGCATTGCCGTGTCGGCGCCGACCGGCCCACAGGCGCTGCCCCGGGCGGATGACCATCGCCGTCATGGGGCCGAGGCCTCAGCGCCGATCCGATGGTGGTGCAGCGTCTGCGACGCGACGACGACGGGGTGATCAGCAACTGGGCAGACTCGCCGTACGACCTGCGAGATCATCATCAGCGACAAGACCGCCGCGGTGTTACGCGAGCTGGTGTTGCTTGATCCCGACTGTGAGCGATTGGTGTTTGGCATGCGCGCCCGCCCCGGCGGCGCTGCCTTGTTGACCAGTGCAGACGACCTGGAGGAGCTGATCGGGTTCGTGGCCGCCGAAGCCAACCACGAACCCAACCGGCGCCGCCAAGACCGCCTCGACGCTGCGGTTAACGCACTGACCGAAGCCGCCCAAACCCTATACGGCTGAACATCTCTCGGGCTTGCAGTGTCGGCCCTGGGGGCTGACAAAGCATCCGGCAGCGGGTGTACGCAAACCCGCGCCTCGTCACCCATGACATTTTCAGGGGCCAACTGCGCGGTGGTGTGACTGCCGCCCGAGTTCCCCTGCCCGTATGCTGACGACGAAGCCGCGAACCGGCCCGTGCTTTTACACCAACTTTCGGACGCGACCCAATACAAACCCCTCCCACCCAGTCGACCTGACGCTGTCCCAGGTCGGCGACGATATGGTGGCGCGTCGATGACTGTGGGATTCGGTGCACCGGTGCTCACCGTCTACGACAATCCCGTCGCGCCGCTGCTCTGCCGCTACCGACGCGATCGGCGTGTGGTCCAGCGCCGCCTGATTCGTAAGGGCACCGACACCGGGCCTTGCAATGACGGGTTTGTGCCCCATCGCACGGACCCGGCCACTTCCAGACCGTCGAGTTCGTCGAGTAGGCAGTCGACGGCCGTGATCACTTCGAGCCGAGCGAGATGGGCGCCCAGACAAAAGTGAAGGCCATGGCCGAAGGCCAGGTGCCCGCACCTCACGGGCCCGGTGATAGCCGTTGCGCACCACCAGGCGGCGGCCGTTCTCAGCGAGCTGGTCGGCGAACTGCTCGACGTAGGCGTCGCCGACCTCGGCCTTCAGCGGCGCGGCCTGCATCTGGCGGGCACCATCGCGGACGATCTCATCCAGCAACGACCGATGGCCAGCCGTCTTGTCGTGGGCCTCCTGGGCATCGTGAACTACGGTGAGTAAGACGTACCTTCCCGAACCAGCGCGCCAACGCCGGCTGTTGATCGGACCTACGCGAACTTCAGATCATCCTCGGGAAGGTGCGACCGCTTTCAGGCCGCCCTCATCAAGGGCCATCCACAAGTTCTGATCATTGCTCTATCAGACGCACAAACTTATGGAACCGTTAGTATCGGTGCGCTACTATCAGTAGCTGATACCCAATGTCCGAGGAAAGGTGCTTGTCATGGTTGAGGGCGATATGGGTCCTGGTGGGGTGGCGGTTGCGGAGGCCCCGGTAGTGGAGCCTCGCTACCCCAAGACGCGGCGGATACGTTTCCCGTTCGCTCAAAGCAGCAAGTACTACGTTAACAACGACATGGTGTTTAGCCACTTCGTGGCTAACTTGTCGGGGTCATTCCCGCCGGGAGAGGAGATCTTCATCCGGTCGGTGCGCCGGTTTGCTGATGAGATCACCGATCCTGGGTTGAAGAAGCGAGTGGCCGGGTTTATCGGTCAGGAATCGGTGCATGGCCAACAGCACCGGGCGATCAACGAGAAACTCATCGAGATGGGGTATCCGATCGCGTGGTGGGATTCGGAGAAGTTCGTCGATTGGGTGAAACGCGTTGAGGAGTTCTTGCCTCCGCGGATCCCTTTGGCGGTGACAGCGGCCGCCGAACACTTCACCGCCGTACTTGCCGAGCGGGTACTTGGTGACGAGGAGATTCAGGCGATCCCGGGCGAGCTAGAGATCTGGAATCTGCTTAATTGGCATGCGATCGAAGAGTTGGAGCACAAGTCGGTGGCATTCGATGTGTTCCAGACGGTGGGTGGCACCGAGAAGGTGCGTCGGCGTGTCATGGCGGTGATGATTCCCCTGCTTTTGTTAGTGCTCCTCGGGGTGACTGCCTACTCGGTGTCCAAAGACCCCGAAGCGCGTCGCCGGCCGCTGCGCGTAGTGCGGGAAACCTACCGGCTCTACCGCGGCCCCCTGCTGCGGGGACTCATCCCTGAGCTGCGCGTCTACCAGCGGACCGGGTTCCATCCCGATGACATCGACACCGGTGCATTACTGGAACGCTGGCAAGAGGAACTCTTCGGCACCGAAGGAACCCTCGTCGGCTACCTCAGGTAGCTACCTAAAGCGGGTAACAACTGAACTGGGAGAGCCCCAGCAGCGGGTATGGCCTGTGCTGGACCGCGTCCCCCGGCTGATGCAGCCTGACTATGACACCCGCCGGACTGCAGCCGGGCGTGCGGCATTCATCGAGTTCACCCTGACTAAAGGAGCCACCATGCACGCGACCGCCACCACGAGCGTCGCCCGCCCGATCGAGTCCGTCTGGGCAATCCTGACCGATCACGAAGGTATGTCGAACTGGGGCCCAGGCGTGACCGTGACCATCGACCGGCGTGGGAGTCCCGAGCCGAACGGTCTTGGCGCTGTGCGTCGGATCAGTACGCCCGGCCCAGGACCGGCGATGACCGAAGAAGTGGTAGCCTTCGAGGTCCCGAACCGGTTCGGTTACGCCGCCCGCTCAGGCGTACCCATCCCCGGTTACCAGGGCGAGGTACGCCTCACTCAAGACGAGGGGCAGGGAACCCGCATCGACTACACATTGTCGTCCACAGCGTCGTTCCCGCCGGTGAAGCTGGTACTCGCGGCTCTAAGCCAGGTACTGCTGCGGCTTTTCGCCCGGGCCGCGGCGAAGTCCTGAACCTAAAGCACCGGCGTCTCGGACGTCTTGCGGCACGGAGGGGCTTTAGGGCGGATCTCACCGAACATGCGGATCGCTCGTTCACGCAGCTCGAACGGATAGTCTTTAGACCGACGTGCAGACATGCGCTTCACCTTCGCCTCTCACTACGAAGTGAAGTTCCCGGACACTTCCGCGAGAAGCTTCGGACAGTCCGCAGGGCGGTGGTCAGTTCAGCCAGGCGAGTGAGCTTCAGGTCCGCCGCCGAGCGTTCGGGCGTTGGCGTGCAGATGGACCCGAACTGGAAAATAACGATAGGTATCCCTAGCCGCCTCCCAGCGCGGCGACGCCGGGCGGCCGACGTAATGGCCTGACCCCGATTCATTGATCCATGAGATCTGTACCCGTGTTGTTGGTCCACCGTTGTGAGAGTCGAGGGCAGAGTGATCATCGGGAGGTCATATGCCCCGTATGTATTCGTCTTCGGTGCGCCGGCAAATCGTTGCGCGGCTTCGGTCGGGTGAACCGGTGGTCGCCGTGGCGGCCGAGACCGGTATCTGCCAGGCGACCCTGTTCCGCTGGAAACGTCAGGCTCTCATCGATGCCGGAGTCATCGAGGGCACCCTGAGTGTGGAGGCCGACGAGCTGGCTGCCGCCCACAAGCGCATCGCGCACCTCGAGGCGGAGCTGGCGTTGACCCGCGATGCTTGCGAGTTGTTCGATGAGCAGGCGGTGGTGCCCCCAAAACGCCGACGCGCGATCGCTGAAGGGCTGATCGCGCAAGGGCATTCAGCCCGATCTGCTTGTCGGATAACAGGATTAACGCGTTCCCTACTGCAATACCACCGGCGCCGCCCTGTCCCGGACCGGGAGGTGAGGCGGCTTATTGTGGCCGACACGATCACCGAGATCCACCAGCGTTCTCGCGGCACCTACGGTCGCCGACGGGTCCGCGCCGCGCTGCTGGCCGACTACGACATGAACGTCAACCTCAAGCTGGTCAACTCGATCATGTCTGAACAAGGTCTGTACGGGCTGCCGCGCCCTGGGCGGCGAAAGCCGAATCTGATCGGTGTCGACACCCCAGTTGACCTGGTTAACCGGCGGTTCACCGCCACTGGGCCCAACGAATTGTGATGCACCGACATCACCGAGCATCCCGCACGCGACGGCAAGGTGTACTGCTGTGCGATCCTGGACTGCTTCTCGCGCATGATCGTGGCCCGCACCTTCTCCACGACCGCTGACACCGCACTGGTCAACAATGCGGTCAACATGGCCGTGGAGAACCGAACGCGAAGTGGCTCAACGATTCTGCACGCTGACCACGGGACTCAGTTCACGTCTTGGAGCTTCGGCGAGAACATGCGGCGATGGGGGTTGCTTGGCTCGTTCGGCACCGTCGGCGACTGCCTGTTGACCGGCTAATCGGAGACAGCTGGAGCGTGTAAACGACACGCCAGCAAGGGAAATGCTTGACCGGTGGTGGTTGGCAGGGTTGCACTTGTCTCATGACGATTCAGCATCAGCTGCGTCTGGAGACAGGTACCCATGTCGCCTGGGTGTTGTCCGGTCCAGTCGTCGGGAAGTATGCGTTGGTCAACGAGTACCTCGGGTATCTGGCCGACCGGAACTAT
>NZ_JCALEJ010000041.1:0-19361 GCF_059813315.1 Mycobacterium sp. NGS11 | reverse complement strand
GGCACCAGCTTCATCATCTCGTCGGGCGACACCAGGATGCCCACCGGAACCAGCGCCTCGAGTAACGCACTGTCGTTCGCACTAAGACGGCTGCGCGGCTTCACGGGCTTACTCGGAGCGCTTTTCAGAGACCGCGGCGCGCAGCCCTTCGGCTAAATCCTCGCGGGTCAGTTCGCGCAGCCGCAGCAGCTGCTCGTCGGTGACTTCGACGTCGTCGCTGGCCAGCAGGTCATCGAGCTCGGCAGTATCGAGGCGATCGTTGCGGTGATCGCGGGCTTTTTCGACCACGTTACGCACGAACCCGGCATTGCCCAGCACGTCGATGCCGCGGATCAAATCGCCTTCGGCAGTGAGGGTTTCTTCGGCATAGAACCTCTCGAAGTCTGGGCGCAGCACCTCAACGGCTTCATCGGTAGTCACGTCTTCGTCTTCACCCACCATCAGTTTGGTCAGCTCGATCAGCTCTGGCGGGGTGTAGCTGTGGAACTCGATCACGGTCGAAAACCGCCGGCGCAGACCTTGATTGACTTCCAACATCCGTTCGGTGGCTTTGGCGTAGCCCGCCCCGAACACTACGAGCTCGTCGCGGTGATTCTCCATGTACAGCAGCAGCGTGTTGATGATGGCGTTGCCGTAGGGGTCGCCGGTGGAGTAGCCACGTTCATGCAGGGTGTGCATCTCGTCGAAAAACACCGCCCCACCCAGGGCGCCCTCGAGCATTTCTTCGGTGTTCTTTTCCGCATCAGCCATGTAGCGGCCCAACAGTTTGGCGCGGCTGGTCTCCACCACCAGCGGCTTGCGCAACACCTTCAGCCCGCACAGTTGTTTGGTGAAAGACCGTGCCACCGAGGTCTTTCCGGTCCCAGGTGGGCCCAGCAGCAGGGTGTGCCGCGAGGTCACAGGCACCCTCAGCCCCACCTTAGAGCGGGCCAGATTGACCTTCGTGGTGGAGCGGATGCGTTTGATTTCGCGCTTGGCCGTCTCCATGCCCAGCATGGCATCGAGCTCGGCTTGCCCCTCAGCCAAATATTCCGACGCCTTCTCAGCATCACGGGCCGTCTCAGTCTCTAGCCGACTCGGGGCGCTGTCGGGATCCCACGGGTCGGTGCGAGCCTCAATGGTTTCGGGGTCGGTGAGCACCAGGCGCCGGCTGGGGTCATCCATCGCTTCGCGGGCCGGGGTGAACTTCGGATCGCGTGAATACACGCGGCGCAGCAGCTGGGCCGCCTCGTCCTCGCGGCCCAGATGGCGAAGACACATCGCCTGGGTGTAGAGCGTCACGGTGGCTGCCTGCGGCACGCGGTCATCGCCGGCGGCCCTCTCGCCGCGGCGAAACGCATCTTCAAACACCCCAAGTGATGCCAGCGCTGTGGTGGCCATCGCTGTGGCCGCGCACTCGTATTCGGCCCGATACCAACGCTTGTCGATCGGGAACAGGCGCAACACATCGGTCCAGCGTTGCGTGCGGAAATGCAGCAGCCCGCACACATAGGTATGCATGTCCGCGTCGAAGGGATCGGTCGGCTTGGCCGTCGAAGTCACCAACGCGTCGGCTTGGCTGTAGCTGGCTTCACGGATCAGCACCGTGGCGTACGCGGCGCGCAGCGCATCCACCGACCCGATCGGTAGCTGCAAAAATAGGCCATCGAAGACCAGTGGGCGGAAATCGCCGCCCAGCACGCCGAGACGGCGGATCTCCCAGCCGAAGGTTTCTGCGGCCGCCCACGCCCCCGCCAGCACCTCCACCGTGTCCTCACCGGCCAGCACTCGGCCCATCCAGCCATCGCACACGCCTGGCTCGGCACGGGTGACTGTGCGGAACATCTCGGCGGCCACCTGACGGTTATGGCTGGGCACTAAGCCGCCCACACCAATACCCGATGCCAGCAGCCCTCGCCGAAATGCGCTGCGGGCCGGAGTGTCTGCCTCGATACCTGTCATGGTGATGTCGAATCTAACCGTTTAGGCCGCCCGGCGGGGACCGGCATCAATCAAGCGGCGCTCGTAATCGAGGTTGATCCGCAACCGATACTGAAATGCCCACGTGCGGATCACCGCGGCGCCGCGACCATCCTGCTCGATGTGAATATCGGCGCCACTGGCCGAGCGCGCACCCACGGTGCGTATGGTGACCGCCGCGCCCGCCGGTGTTGGGCCCCCGACACGGTCATAGACCACCACGTACGGGTACTGCGACGGAGGTAGCTGCTCAGCGAGGCCTGCCGCCCCCACCATCTGCAGCCCGACCCCGGTGACCTGTTGCCAGCGTTGCGGCTGCTTGGTGCAAATCAGCACCTGGTATCCGGTCGCGGCTGCCCGCAACGCCACCTGCACCAGCAGCGCGAACTCCCCGGCGATCGTCACCGTCGCCAGTTCGGTGGGGTCGTGCAGATCCACCAGCAGCGGATGCCCGCTGGCGGTCGTTCCCACGATGATGCCCGTTGCCCCGATCGGGACCGCCACCTTCTCCCCAGCGGCCAACTCGCGGGCCGGCAGGTTCAGCCCGCCGGTGGCCGCGGTCAGCAGACCCGCGGCCAGCCCAGCGTCGTGGCGGCCGACGAGCGGATTTAGGCCCGTCAGCGGCGGCTCGGGCAGCGGGCCGCCGGTGTGGTAGCGCACCATCACCCCCGCCGTGGTGGCCCCGTTATCGGCACGACGCAGCTGGACCGAAACCGCGGTGGCGTCGGTATCCGGTGCCCACAGCCGGTCGATCGCAGTACTCGATATGTCACCTGGCGACATCCAATACGTCTGCACGTAGCCGCCTGCATGGCGCAGCCGGCCCCATCCAGACGCTAGGCCCGTCGGGTCGATACCGGCCAGCAGTGCCTCATCGGCGGCGCGGATCTGGGCGGCGCTGAGCACCCGTGACGGGATACGCAAGCTGGTCAGCTCGGCTGCTAGCCATTCGGCGGCCGCGCTCATCGTGGCTGCCACCGACTCGCGCCACACGATCGCCCTAGCACTCTGCAAGGCGTTGAACCGCACCACCAGCCACGTGCGGCGCTGCCCGACCGCGGGATGATCACCCACCTCGGCCGAATACACCGGCGCATACGGGTGATGCGTTTTAGGTGCACGCCGCGCCCCCACGCTGACAATGTCGATGCCTTCTAAGTGCACATCGAACTGATCGAGCCCAGCGGCCACCGCCTCGAGGGGCAGCTTCGCCAAGGACTCCACCCGCGGGTAGTCCAACACCGAGGGACTATGCGGCGGTCCGTCGACTGCGACCACTGCCACCAAATGTGGCCCCACGGCGCGGATTCCGACCGGCCCGGACCCGAAGCGGCGCTCGTAATCAGCCAGCTCGCCGGCGGCGCCGACGCGCGGGCGGCGCCCGGTCACCGATCGCCACAGCAGGCTCAGCAGCGGCGCACCGCGCCAACACAGCAGCACCAGGACCGTGATCAGCACGGTCAGCCCGACACCGACCCACCAGCCGGGGCGGCCCGCCGCGGCCGCGCCCGCTGCGATCACCGCCACGTCGACGACGAACACCGCTACGACCCGCGCCCAGCTCGCAGCCACACTCAGCGGGAAATTTGACTTCATCACCGGCCCTCTCGTCGACGCATCAGGGCGGCTGAACCCAGTACCACCGAGCACAGCAGCGCAAGCCCGCCGACCCCGGCGGCGGCCACCCACACCGGGGTCATGTCGCGGCCCACCTTCGGCGGTGCCAGCACCAGCGGCGCCGCCAAGTGCTGAGGCCCCACAGGTTCACCAGGCGGTAGGTCATAGGTCAAGGCGGCGACCGGGTCGACGATGCCGTGCCCGACCTGGTTATCCACCCCGCGCGCTGGCGCCCGCGCTGTCGCGAGCAACCGGTTGATCACCTGATGTGCGGTCAACTGGGGGTACTTGGCGCGCACCAGCGCGGCCACCCCGGACACCAGTGCGGCCGAAAACGATGTGCCCGCCTGGGCGACTAGCGTGTTCTTGTTGCCCTCAACGGCATTCATCAGCCCGTCATCGCGCGGCGAGAGGCCTTCGACGTCGGTACCGGGCGCGGCGATCGACACCCAGGGCCCGGCCATGCTGCTGCCCAGCGGAGCGCCGCTGGAATCCACCGCGCCCACGGTGAGCACATAATCGGAGAACCATGCTGGGGTGGCCACCGTCGTCACCCCAGCCCAGTCGCGAGGATCGTTGGGCGTCAACGGGTTATAAATCGGGTTCTGCTTGCAGTCGTTACCGACACCGGTTTCATTGCCGACGTTGCCGGCCGCGGCCACGATCACTACGTTGCGGTCCACCGCGGCGTAATGAATCGCCGCCCCCAAATCGCGTTGATCGATCATGTCGGTCGCGGTCATACACGACACCTCCGAAATGTTGATCACCGTGGCGCCCATGTTGGCCGCATGCACGATCGCGCGTGCCATGGTGCGGATATCGCCGGCCTTGCGCCGGGTGGCCGGGTCCTGGTTACCGGCGAAGGCATCCTTGGGGCTAAACGCTTTGGAGCTTTGCCGGATCGCAATGACCTGCACATCGGGGGCCACCCCGGAAAACCCGTCCGCTGCCGGCGCCGGCGGTGGCGGCGGCGCGGGGGCTCCCGGAGGCGGGGGTGGCGGCGCTGGCGGTCCAGGCGGGGCCGGGTCATCAGGTCCTGTGCCAGGGCTTTCGGGGGCAAGTTTGGCGTGACCGGCGGGCATCACCACCTGCGGGGTCGCTCGGGGATGCCACCCGGCCCCGTCCGGTGGCGGCGGGGGCGGGGGCGGTGGCAGCTGCACGGTTACCGTTTGCGGCGGCGGGGGTGGAGGTGGGGCCTCCGTGGTGGGCACCGTGTCGGGGTGACGGCTCTGGCGCGGCGGGGGAAGCGGTGTTTTGCCGTCGGCCGGTTGGGCGGCGATCAGCGACGCCACGATCGTGCCGTGGGCGTCACAATCGGCCAGGCCGTCCCCGCCGGCCACCACGTAGTCACCGCCGCCGACAAGGTCGGTCAGCCGCGGATGCGGGCTGACCCCGGTGTCGATGACGGCCACCTTCTGACCCGCACCGCGGCCAAACCGCCACGCCTCGCCCAAATCCAGCATGTCCATGTAGTGCGGCTGCACCCGATAGTCCGTACCCGGCAGCGTGCCCACCTTGGGGCAAAACGCGCCCTGGCGCATCGGCTGATCCGGGCTCGGAGGCCCATCGGGCGGGGTTGCGCCCACATCAATTTGTGGGGGCTCCACTGCGGTAGCCGGCGGGGCAGCCCACAGCCCGGTCAACCCCACCACTGCAACAGCGGACACCGCCGCGCAGGCCTGTTGCGCACGACTCACCGAAGTCACCCCTGCTACCGGTACCGGATCGCGGCCAAGACACCCATCAGCCAAAACGCCAACGGGAAAATGCCGGTCAAACACACATACTCGATCCACTCCACGACTTTGCGGAACGTCGGCGTGTAGAAGCGGTTGGGCACCACCACCCCGGCCACCAGCCCGGCGACGGGCACCGCCACCATCACCGACACCCCCACCAGCAGTGCGGGCATCGTCCACAACCCCAGCACATAGCGCCCGGCCACCCCGATCACCAGCGCGACCGCGGCCAACGCCAGAATCGTCGCCTGCCAGCGGTCGGTGAACGAGCGGCCCCGCAGCAGCACCGCGACCGCCACCAGGCCCGCCAAGACCAGCGGCAGCCAGCGTCGCGGCACGTGCGGATCGCACAACCCGACGCTGCACGCCGCCGCCAAACCCGTTGTCGCAACCAGCAATCCGCTCAGGTAGGAGTGCGCCCGGTCGGTGGCCACCGCGACCTCACGCACCGACTCTGGGCCGGCGAACGTGGCGACTTGCCCGCTGGCCACCGCATGATCGGCCGGCAAATCAGGGCGCGCCTCAAAGATCCAGCGGCCCGAGGCCGAGGGGAACACCGGCAATCGAATCCCGGCCGCCCAGCGCGCCACCGTGGGGGATACATGCATCCCTATCACCGCCATCAGCAGCAGCACTGTCAGCAGGATCGGAGCTGAGGTCACCAGTGTCATGCGCACCAACCCGATCACCGCGCCCGCGGCCGCGGTCACGATCACCGCGGTGCCCAACGCGATATGGCGGCCGGTGAACCGCACCACCAACAGCGCCGCTACCAATACGGTCGCCAAACCCAGCGCGGCGTGCGGGGCGCCCACCGGGCCGGGCACCGCGGCGGCGGCGGCCACGGCCGCCGGTACGCAGCCGGTCAACAGCAGCGTGTCACCAAGACCACGCACCAATACACTGGTCCCGCGGCGCGTCAAGATGATCACCGCCGCCGCGAGCAGCACCGCGGCCAGCGCGCCACCATAGGCGGCTGGCAGCCAGCCGAGGTGCCCGTAACGCCAGCGGGCCAGCAAGACCGTTGCGGCCAACACACCGGCGACCACCATGGCTGCCCCGACTCGGGCCGCCCACACCGGTGTGACTGCCGGCCAGCGCTTACTGAGCTCGGTGGCCACCGCCGAGGTGACATGCTCGACGACATTGATACGTGCCTCGGTGTCCGGGGCGAACCGCAGCCACAGCCGCGTGCCATCGCTGACGCCCTGGGCGGCCAGCGACAACCCCGGTTTGAGCGGGCTGCCATCGACCCAGCACAAGGTCCAACGGCCCCGCGCAGTGGCCGCCAACGGTGGTTCCCCCAGCTCAGCAAGGCGCGTGTTGACCAAGTCCACCAACGCCGTCAATTGCACCGACACCGCCGCGGTGGCGTCCAACACCACTCCGATCTTGGTGGCCCCAGCGATGACCGCCACCAAGACCCGGTCGGGCAGAGCCGGACCGGATGCCGCGGTTACAGGGTTGTCGCGTTGCCGTTCGATCGTCACGCGCTTCGCGCCCCCGCAGCGGTGGGGAACCCGTCGGCAAGCTCGGCGGCCAGCTCCAAAAACGCCAACCGGGTGGCTTTACGCAGAGCCAAAAAGTCCAGGGTGTCGGCGTCGCGCAGATGCGGGTCCCACGGGATGGTCTTGACCGAGCGCACCCGAGGCCCCACCGTCTCGGTGATATGGGAGATGAAGGCCTTCGTCGCGCAGTCATGGATGTCGTTGAGCACGATCACCGACCGCTTGAGCAGCTCGTGGCCGTTGCGCGCGGCCAGCCATTCGACTGTCGTCTCGATCGCCAGCCCGCCCTCAGCGTTGCAGGAGCCGATGATCATCAGCGCGTCGGTGTTGGACAGCACGGTTTTGAAGAACTCGGTTTCCACCTCGGCGCCGCAGTCGACCAGTGCCAGTTGGTAAAACCGGCGCGTCAGCGCGACGGTGTCATGAAAGACCTTCTTGTTCAACTCCATTGGGTTGGCCACATTCTGGTTGCCCGGTAACACTTCGAGGCCCTGCTTGTTCTGTCCAGTGAAATGACGGGCTTTGGGATAGTCGACAACCATGTCTTGAGCGGCAAGAAGATCCCCCAGTGAGCTCAGTGCCTTGGGGTCAACGAAGCGGCCCAGCCCGCCGTAGGTGGTGTCGGCGTCGATCGCCAGGACCTGCTGGTTGCGCTCGGCGGCGAACACGGTGCCCACACCGGCGGTCACGCGCGTCTTGCCGACCCCGCCTTTCACCGACACCGCCGCGATCTGGTAGTTGCCGGGAATGTTGGAGGTGACTCGGGCCTTCCAGTCACGGAGCTGGCGCTCGTGAGGGCCAGCGCCCAGATTGATCAGTCCGCCTGTGCAGACGTAAACCGCTTTGCGCCAACCCATGTCAGCCGGATCGCGGCGCCGTTTGACGACTTCTTCGACCTGGACGTGTCTGGTGCGCGGCGCGCCGACACTTTGCAGGTCCGCACGCGGCGCCCACCGTTCGACTGGGTCGACGTTGGGGGGTGTCCACCGCTGCGGGGGCGGCTGACGTTGTTCGAACTGCGGGCGCGGCGGAATCGGGGGCGGCTGGTGTTTGATCGGGCCGCTGGGCGGGGCGAAGTCCGTGCCAGGAGCCCGCGACCAGGGCACCGCATTCGGGTGCCCTGCCGGCGGCGGCGCAGCGAATCCGGGCTGGCCTGGCGCTCCTAACGGGCCCGGCGGCGGGGGCGCCGCGTGCGCGCCTTCGGTGTCGCCGGCTGCTGGTGGCGCCGTGTCCGGCGCTGGCGGCCACCCGGCCTGGGCCGGACCGCCCTCCGCAGACGGCGGTGCGAACTCGTATTTGCCCACCGGCGGCGGTGGCAGCTGCGGTGAGGGCACCTGAGGCGCAGGCGGTGCGGTCGGCTCAGGAAGCCGCAAATCCGACAACGACACCTCCTCGGTGACCTCGTCGGTGGGTGCGGCATGTTCGCGGTGCTGCTCGGGGTTTTCCGGCGGCAGGTAACGCGACATGAAGTCAGAATTGTCAGTCATTTGGTCCCCATCGCTGTGGCGCGTCTGGCGTTTACTACTTCTGATCCTAGGGGCGGAATTCTCGCTATACCACGCCCATACGGTATTTATCGAGAACACTTTGCTGGCACGCCGGTACCGCTTTTGTCAGGCCATTCGTTCGTGACTTGCCCAGGCCCGCACCCCGACGCTATCGAAGACCGTCGTGAGTGCGTGATGCAGTTGGGCCGGGGTGGCCGGGGCGATCGCCAGCCACTCCTGGTGGGTGCCCGGTGGCGGGTTGAGCCGATACAGCGCCACCCGCCCCGAGGCGGTGTCGCGCAGGTTCAGCACCGTTTCGCTCCATACCGTTTCGGTATCCACATGTGCGCGCGCATACGCCAGGGCCTCGGCCTGTGGATCTTCTAGCGCCGCGCCCAGCTCTGCCAGCGCGCCGCCGCGCAGCCCCAGTGAGCGCAGCGCGGCCATCTTGGCCGCGGCCGAGCCGGCGTGCGCATGCGCGCTGACCGCGCTACGCATGTCATCGAGGGGAACGTTGACCGCGCTGATTCGTGCCGGCTCGACCCGGTGCACCGAGTCCAGCGCTTCGACGATCAGGCGTTCTATCCACTCTTGATCAGTGCCGGGACAGTCGTCGATAGTGATCAAAGACCCGGCGCGCACCGCCGAGGCCCAGCGGCCGTCGCGGCGGGCCAACACGATGCGTAGCTGCTCATCTGGTATCGCCCGCCAGGTGCTCGGATCATCCATCACCACCGGGGTGACCACGTTCATCGGGCCGTGGGAGACCAACACCACGATTTCGACGTCGGGGCTGGCAAGTACCGCCATGCGGGCAGCGATATCGGACCGCACCACGGCGCCCTCATCGGCGATTCCCTGGTCGACCAACACCGCCAGACCTGGGTGCGCGGTCAGCCATTGGGTGTCTTGAGCTTGGCCGTAGGGTCGCCCACGCAGCTCGGGGGCAAGTTGGGCGATGCCCAGCATGGCTTGCAACAGCCACAACCCCTCAAGGTTGACGGTGATGTCGGAGCGGGAGGTGGCCGCGGTGGTGTCAGCGGTGGTCATCGACGGTCTCCAGGTCGTCTAACGCAAACGTGGCGGCACCGTTGTCGGTGCCGCCACGTGCTTGCCTGTGAATACTGCGGGCTAGGCCCATGAAGACCCGACGGCGCTGTCGGTGCTGTTCATGTTGGACCCGGCGGTCTGGACCTTTTGTCCGTGGGCGTTGGCCTGCTCGTAGATCACCTGAAAATTGCGGCCCAACTGGGTGATGAACTCCTGGCAGGCCGTCGAGCCGGCGCCACCCCAGAAATCCCCGGCAGCCAGCACATCGCGCACGATCGCTTGGTGCTCGGATTCCAGGGAAGCGGCTTGGGCACGGATCAAAGCGCCGTGGGCATCGACATCACCGAACTGGTAGTTGATCGACATGGCTGAAGTCTCCTTGTGTGAAAGGTGGGTAGGGGCCTGGCAGTTAGCTGCTCAGGATCTGCTGGGAGGCCTGCTCTTGCTGCTCGTAGTTGTTGGCGTCGCGGATCAGCCCGTCGCGCACCCCGTGAAGCATGTTGACGATGTTGCGGAACGCCTGGTTCATCTGCCCCATCGTGTCGTAGGAGGTCGCCTGGGCCTGCCCACTCCAGCCGGCGCCTGCGATGTTCTGCGAGGAGGCCCACATCTTGCGGGCTTCGTCTTCCACGGTCTGGGCGTGCGTTTCGAACCGGCCGGCCATGTCACGCATCGCGTGCGGGTCGGTCATAAAACGGGTGGCCATAATAACGCTCTCCTTAAAGCCTGGGTGATTTAATTCAGTGTTGCTGTAGGGCCAGTCTATTGGCCTGATCTGACGCCCGGCAACGGTCGGCGAAAGCTATTTGTGCGAATTTTTCCTGGCATTGATGCTCTCTTATATGGGCTAGCTTCGGCGCACGACTTTGACCGGCTTTCCATACCGCGGGGCGCCGTCACTATCGTTACCGCGGCCGTGCAAACCTGCCGCCATCGGGGTCCCTCCATACATGCCCGATCCTCCCGTGGTCGCGGGCGCTGCCGCGGCCACCCCGCCACCACCCGAAGCGGCCACCGGGGCGACCGCCCGCGCCGCGCTCGCGGACTCGACCCCACTGCCAGCAGTCCAGGTCGCCGGCACCGATAATCCGCCCAACGAGCCAGCCCCTCCGGCCACGGCCTCGACTTCGGCGGCCGCCCCGCCCAGCCCGGCCAGCCCCGGCCCGCCGGCACCCGTTAAGGCCGCCGAGGTCCCGCCGGCTCCGAACATGCCCGGATTCATGAAACTCATGAACGGGCTCAGCAGCGACTGGAACTGGCCCAGGCCGCCGCCCCCCAGTCCTTGGCTCAGCGGTGAGGCAAGCCCCTGCAGCGCTTGAGGAATGGTGCTGACCAGCTGTGGGCCCATCGACAACATGGTTTCGCCGTCCAAACCGGCAGGCAAGCTACCCGCGCTGCTGGCGAAATTCATCGGCTGCTGCCCGGCGGCGGTACCACCCGATTGCCCCAGCGCGGCAGCTTGGGCTGCCAGCCCGATCGGGTCGGAGTTCGGCAGCGGCGGGGTGAACGGCACCAGCGTGCCGGTGATCCCGGCAGCTTGCCCGGCGAAGCTGTACATCGTCGCGGTGTCTTGTGCCCACATCTGCCCGTAATGGGCTTCGTTGGCCATGATCGCTGGGGTGTTAAAGCCCATGAAGTTGGTGTTGAGCAGCGCCACCAGCTGGGCCCGGTTCTGGGCGATCACCGGCGGGGGCACCACGCCGGCCCGCGCCGCCTCGAACGCATCGGCCGCCCCCGCGGCAGCCAGCGCCGCTGCCTGGCATTGTTCGGCGGTGGCGATCATCCACACCACGTAGGGGGCCGCGGCCAACGCCATCGTCATCGACGACGGACCCAGCCACGCGGTGCTGGTCAGAGCCTCGATCACCGCCTGAAACGCCGCTCCCGCCGACCCGAGCTGCGCCGCTAGCGCCTGCCAGGCCGCCGCCGACTCCATTAGAGACGCCGAACCCAGGCCGACATACATCCGACCGGAGTTGATCTCGGGAGGAACCTCGTAATCCGGCATGGCTACGTGCTACGGACCCGCAGGTCAGACCATCGCGACGGTGTTCAGCGCCTCAGTTGCGGCATAGTCGGCCGAGCTGATGCCCATTGTCGAGACAAACATCGAGTGCACCACCGACCCGATCGCCTGCGTCACCTGATACACCCCGCCGTGCACGCCGAACGCCGCCGCCAACAGCACCGAGGCCGGCTCCGGTGCCGGAGGCACCACACCCATGATGGGAGCTGCGGCCGCGGCGTTGCCCGCCGCTACCGTCGACCCGAGTCCAGACAGCCCGGAGGCGGCCTCATCAATCCCCGCAGGCAACGCTTCGACAAACATGGAACCCTCCCACAACCAACCCGGCCGGACCATTTACCCGGCCTGATGACAAAAGTGTATCGACGCTCGCCGACTTACGCGCGGCCCATCAGCGATCTATCCCACCGCAGTCTCGGCTACTTGCACATAAATTCCCGATTCGCCCGAATCGCCGGTATTCATCAAGAATCCGCGGCCCCGTGGCATGGAATGTCCCTTCCATTTCGCCTTGACGAAACCTTGGTCGGGATCAGAGTCCATCACCAGCAGCGGCTCGGTCGCGTCACGAAGCAGCCTGACGAGCGGATCGCCCATCCCCGACATGAACGGCCCGAACAGCCGGGTATAGATGATGTGCAACCCCACATCAGAGCCCGCCTGGACAAACGGCGCGATCGGGACCAGTGGCGAGTCATATCCCGCGGGCAAGCGCTCCGAATCGTCGATGACCAAAAAAATCTCCGGGCCTTCCCAGTGCCGCTGGCCGATCTGAGCGACCGACACATCATCGCTGGGCATCCGCGGCGCCAAGACCTGCGCCAACTCCTCCATGCGCTGCTTGACCGCCTGCGGTGTGGTGGCGAACCGGTGCACATACTCAGGCCCGAGCACATTGAGCAGCTGGCGGCGCGGATCCACCAGCCACACCTGCGCGGCCGGGCGCCCGGCATCCTGTGCCGCCCCCTCCGCACCCGGGGCGTAGACCCGCCCAATCTCGCGCATCAACGTCGCACAGGTCGTGGTCCGACCACACTTGGCCTGCCCGGTGATCATCAGGTGCTGACCGTCGAAGAACGCCGGATGTTCGGTCTCATTGAGCGCCCACACCATCGTCGAGGCGCTGCGCGGATCCGAGGCCGCCAGCGCGGCCAGCTCGCCCGCCGCCACCCGCTGAGGCAGCCGGCGCACCTTGGGTGCCGCGGTGAACCCTCCGGCCACACGGTTGACCGCTGCGACCACGCTGCGCGAGTCGAACACCTCAGCATCCGTGGACTCCAGCGCGGGGCGCGCCATCAGGGTGTGCAACCCCACCGGCTCCACGCCGGCGCGCTCATAGTTCTGCCCGATCATGCCGCGCCCTGGCCGCGAAGGAACCGCCGCGGCCAAGCGCGGCTTAGCGACCAGCGCCGCGTCGTTGACATCGGCCAGGCGCAGCTCTACCCGGGAGCCGAAGTTGCCGCGCACCATCACCTGCAGGTCGGTGGTCTTGGTGACCGCGACGACCACGTGAATGCCGAACGTCGGCCCCTCCTTGATCAGCCGGTTCACCTGGTTTTCCACCAGTTCGGGATACTCGCTGGCCACCGCCGCATAGTTATCGATCACCACAAACACATCGCCGTGGCCGTCATCGGGCAGCGGACCCGATTCACGACCAGCCTTGCGGCGGCGAAACACCTCCATCGACATCACACCGGTCGCTTCGAAACTGCGCTTGCGCGAGGCCAGCAGCTCCGACATCTCGGCCACCGTGCGGCGCACGCCGTCACCATCGAGCGACATCGCCACCCCACCCACATGCGGCAGGCCGGCCACGCTGCCCAGCGCCGCAGAGGAAAACGCCAAGCAATAGAACTGCACCTGCTCGGGGGTGTGGGTCATGGCGGCCGCGCAAATCAGATTCTGCAGCGCGGTGGTCTTGCCCGCGCCCTGCGCGCCGACGATCGCCACGTTGGCACCCGCGCCCGACACATCGACGGTCAATGGATGCTGGTCATGCTTGAACGGCCGGTCCACCAGCCCGATCGGAAACACCAAATTCGGGGTACGGGCATACTCACTGTCCCAGCGCCGCCCCAAATAGGTGTTCACCAGCTTCTCGATGCTCCACGGCTCATCCAGCGGCGGCTTCCACAACTGGTAGGGCTCAAAATCGATCCGGCGCAGCTGGTCGATGATGATGCGGCCCACCTGCGGGCGCATCAGCGCCGTCACACCGCCCTCGTCATCCTCCCCCTCGGATTGCTGCTCGCTTAGCCCGTCAACCTCATCGACCACCTCATCGGACGTCGCAGAGGTATCAGAGTCATCCGGCAGCGGCAGCGGAGTGAAATCGGTGGTAAACAGCTGCGGCGCAAAGTAACTGACCGCCGCCCCGTCTGACTGCGGGCCGCCAGCGAGGTCCTCGGTACCCGGCTTGCGGTACTCGCGCCACAAGAACTCGCCCTGAAACTTCGTCAAGATACCGTTTTGCGGGCTGCCCTCCAAGAAATAGCACTGCCCAGAGCCCTTGAGGTTCACCGCGTTCGGCACGCCGATCGCCGAAGCCGCCTGCGCGGTCTTAGTCATCAACGCCAGCCGATATCCCATGTTCTCCAACAGCCGCTCAGCGCGAGTGTCGATCTGCTGGCTGGCCATGTGTAGATGCACCCAATACGCCCGGCCCTGCCGGCAGATCCGGTCCAGCGACTCCTCGATCTCACGACCCATCATCTTGAACAACTCGGCGAACTCGTCGATGACCACCATCAGCACCGGCAACGCCGGCAACACCTGCGCCGCCCCCGACGACAACTGATCCGCACGGATCTTGTTGTACTCGGTCGCATCATCAGCACCGGCCATGTCGCACAAGGCCTTACGCCGCGCGATCTCACCGTCGAGCGCGTCGACGAAGCGGCCCATCAGCCCCTGGTCCTCTTCAAGGTCGGTGATGATCTGCGCCACGTGAGGCACCCCGGCGAAAGGTCGAACACCTGAGCCGCCCTTGAGGTCGGCCAGCATGAACTGCAGATTCTGCGGCGGGTGCCCCAAGCACAGCGACTCGATCAACGCCCGCAACATCATCGTTTTACCCGAACCGGTAGTGCCGGCCATCACCCCGTGCGGACCCTGACCGCCGTGCGCGCCCTCTTTGAGGTCGATGAAAAACAGCTCGTTGTTATCGGCACGGTTACCCAGCGGCACTTTCAACCGCTGCAACGAGTTGATGTCACTGCGCGAAGCCCACAACTTTTCAAAATCAATATGGGCGGCATCCTCAATGCCGTAGTAGGACAGGATGTCTCGGGCCATCACCCGCTGCCCGGTATCAATTTCGATCGCCTCATAGGCCTCAGCCAGCCGCCAGCGCGACATGCGCTCGGCGAACGTCTCAGCCGCATCGCGGCTGACCTGATCTGCATAGGCAAAAAACTGCGGCTCATTGCCCTGGGCATCCCAGGTCACCGGGTCTCGCGGCACCGCCGAAACCACCCCGTTGTCCCCGATATGCAGCACGCGGCGCGGATCACGGCACGCCGGAACCCGACTCGAGCCGCGCACGTCAAAAAACGTCAACCCATTGACCCCTTCGGAACTCCCGAAACGATCCCAGCCCACCTCGGTGTCGCACACAATTACGGTGTGCGGCAACGGGTTAATCGGTTCCTTCGACGCCCCCAGGCGAGCCCTAAAGTCCCCGCGCGCCCGTAACCCCAGCGCCTCGGACTGCGCGGCCAAGAAATCGTTAACCGACCCATACACCATCCGCACCGGCCCCGCACCATCCTCGAGGAGGGCATCGCCGGCGTGCGGCAACCACTTGACCCAATCCCACTCAGCCGCATCCGCGGTGACCACCACCAGCCGCAAATGATCAGGCCCGTGGAAAAACACCAACTGGCACAATATCGCGCGCATCAACCCCAGCACCCGCTCGCGTGGGCCGCGCAGCTCATAGCCAGGCTCGACCATCAGTGACACCAGTGCGGGCACCCCGTAGGCCACCGTCTGGTACTGCATGAACTCCTGCAGCACTTTTCCGGTCACTGGCTCGAGCTCGATATCGGTCGGCGCGTCTTGTGGTTCGGCGAACACCGCGGCGTGCGACTCCACCAAGTCAGTCATGCCCCGCCCCACCCGGGCCACCCCGAACCAGGCATCACCGCCGTTGGGCTTGCGCTCCCACATCCGCACACTGCCCACGCTGGCTTCCAGCGTGTCCGGTGCCGGGTGATACCAGCGGTAGTTCTCATCGAGCCGGTCAGCCAACTCCGAGGTGGTTCCCCGCAACTCGTCCATGATCATGCAAAACCGCGCCCGCAGCGCATCCAGTTTCGAGCGCGACATCTCCTGCGAGCCACCGCGTCCACCGAACAGCATCGCCATCAGACCGCCCACCATTACGACCGGGAACAATGAGCCTCCCCCGGTGAACGTGCGTGCCCCGCTGGCGAACGACACCCAGACCATCGCCCCCACCAGACCCATCAGCCCGACGATCAACACCACCGACCACAGCGGTTTGCTCTGCGGCGGCGGCACTTTCAGCGGCGTCGGCAACTCAATGGTCTCTGGCCGAAACGGCGGCGCCTCAGCAGTCTCTTTGCGGGCAAACCCATGTTTCATGACTTGGGGACCTCCAGTTCGGCCGGGTTGGCGTCGACAGGCAAGGTGTTGTGGCGCACCAGCGCATCAGCGCGCGACAGTGCCGGCCCAGCGGCCAGCAGCCGCAGCGTCAGCCACGGTGCCGGGTTGGGAGTGTGTTTCTTCAGGCCCAGCGCGTTCATGGTGTCCTCTTCGCGCGGAACCCCGAATCGCACACCGGATTCGGAAATCCACCACAACGACTCCAGCGTGCTCGCTGAGGGCGAATTGCCGGTGGATACCACATAATTGGCGTATTCCGGACCCAGATAGACGCGGTCGGCCTGCATCTGGGTGCCGGGTGTTTTCACCAAATCGACCACCTTGTCCGCCTGGTCCTCGGCCACCGGGATGGTCGGGCCAGCGATCACCGACGTGGTCGCCATCGACTCCCCGTCCACCTTCTCCCAATGCCAGCAGGCGGCCGCGTTGAGCTGGCTGTCCACCACGTGCGGGGGCGCGGCCGGAAACGCCGACAAGTCCAGCGTCCGCACCACCGGCAGCTTGGCCAACACCGGCCCGGCCACCACCGGCATCGCCGCCCCCGCGGGACCGGCGTTTTGCAGCACCTGAGCCACCACCGGCGAGACCGGCTGCACGCCGTCGGCGAGCACCACCGAGTAGGCGGTCTGACCACCCACCTGAGGAGTCGACACCACCGTCCCGATCGGACCCGGCGCCCCGGCGAACCGCGCCGGTAACCCCGCACCCGCGATCACCGGCACCGACAACTCCGGGCCCACCGGAATAGCATCAAACAGCGCCCGGCTCATCGGGCGAGACCCCGACACCGCGTCCTCACCCAATCCCAACGCCAACAGCACCGCGCGGGCACCCTGGTTGATCAACGAACGCCGGCCGTCGCGGATCAACCACACCGCGTCCCCATAGCGGCGCACCAGCGCATCATCAGCACTCAACACGTGGCGGCGCGGACCCAACTCCGGCTGGCCGTCAATGACGGTCACCGTCACCGGTTCTGGCGCTGCCGCCCCGAACGCCTTGGTGATCTCATCGCACACCAGCCACGACGAGCGGCCCGGCGAGGTCACCGCCATATCTTGCGGAGCGCCGGCAATACCGACCAGGGGGCCGCGCGGGTGTGCCTCGATCTCACTGCGCCGCACCCGAACCGGGGTCGACGCCTCCCCGACGATCAGCCGCGCCGAGGATAAATTCAGCGCCGGATACAGCTTGTCCCCGACGCGCACATACAGGGCACCGGAGTCCTGATCGGCCACAATCCGCGCCTGCCCCGCCGACCCGGCCGGGCGAATCAACGACCAGAACAAGGCCCCCAGACACAGCACCGCGGTGATCGTTACGCCCGCCAACAACGACATCGACTGTCGCCGGCCCGGCTCGGCTTCCATCCGAACCCGCCGCCGCGTCATCGCCAACACCGCCCGGCGGGCAAAAAACATGTGCCCCGACACCTGCACCCGTGTCGACAACCCCAGGCCGCGCCCGCGCCACCGCGACTCGTCGCCCTTGCCCGCTCCCGGTTCAACCACCGTCACATACCTACCTGTCGTCGATTACGCCACCAGCTCGCGACCGCACAGAGCGCCCGAAAATCGTTACCCGACAATGCGTTTCACCACCACACGGCCATGTGGAAAGTTCGAATATTGGACATGTCCACCCGGGGTGGGCGCCTCGATCACTTTCGTCGAGGACACGGCGAGCTGCACATGCTCAGGCCCCCTGCTCGAGAAGTTGGAAAACACCAAGTCACCGGCGCGCACATCAGCGCGATCTACCAGCGTGCCGTGGTGAATCATGTCGTAAGTCATGCGCGGCAAGTGCACCCCGGCGTGAGCGTAGGAGTCCATGACCAGGCCCGAGCAGTCATAGGTGCGGGGCCCGACCGCACCCCACACGTAGGGGTCCCCCAATTTCGTCTCGGCGTACTGCACCGCGCGCAGCGCCGTCCCGCTACCGCGACCGTCACCGGCCAGCACGGATTCGCGCTCACTGCCGCCCTGCTGACCCCCGGCGCCGCCGCGGGTCAGGCTGCTCATCAACGTCGCAGGTATCCCCGAGGCAACCCCACCGAGCCCGCTCAAGCCGCTCAGCCCGCCCCCGCCGCCGCCGGCGCCGCCCATCAAGCCACCCAGCCCCGAAAGCGGCATGCCGCCCACGCCCGGTGAACCCATCCCGCGATAGCCCGCGGCCAGCTGCCGCAGCCGCAGCGCCAACAACCGGTTTTGCGCCGTGGTCTGATCCAACTGGCGCTGCATCGCCTCCAAATGCTGATCCATCGTGGCCATGATCAGCCGCGCACCCGCCGGAGAACCACCCAACCCTGCCGTGGCCGCCCCCACCGCGCGGGCCTGATCGCGAATCACCCCCGAGGCGGCCCGCCCCTGCACACCGACCGCACCCCCTGCATCGACGGTCTCCCCCGAGTTCGTATCAAACCCGGCCGCGGTCACGTGCGCGCGCTGGTAGGTGCCCCCGGCCGCTGTCGCGCCACCAGTCAAGCTGCTATCTCCGCCAGCCGGAGCGGCCGGCACCGGACCCCGGTCACCACCGGCGGCGAACACCTGGCCCCCCGCAGCGCCATGCCCGGCAGGAAACAACCCGTGACCACGAGTCAGCAGCCGGTCCACCCCAGCCACAAACGCCGCAACACTCACCCACCAAAATTAACCCGGCGAAATCCCCCCGGCCACAGCCAAACACACCCAGTTAGTAGCCGTGGTGGATATTCCAGTTGGCCTGCCCCACTTTGGCCTTCTGGTTATGCCCGTCATGGGCGACCCCATAGCGAGCCATCTGATAGTTCATCGACGCGCACGCATTGGCCACCGGATCCCAAATGTGGTTCGAGGTACCCCGCTGGTGGTACCGGGCGAACGTATCCGGCATCACCTGCCACGGACCCCGTGTCGCATGCAAAGGACCCCCGTCGACCTGGCGGGCCCCATGCGCGTTGGTATCAGACAAATTGATCGCGTTGGCCCGATAACTGGATTCATGGTCGGCGATGGTGGTCATACCTTCCATCCAGTTCGCCCGAGCCCGCGGGTCAGTGATCCCCATGCGATCCAGCGCTTCTTCCAAGTAGCGGCGCATCGCGCCGCGCCCACTAGCCCACACGCCTTTGCCTTCAAAAGAGACCTCCGACAACGGGATAGCGCCGCGATCCACGCCGGCAGCGCCCAGCGCTTCACGTCCGCTGGGTTCAGCCGCGCTCCATTGCGCCGACCGGCGCCCACCCATCCCGTGCCCCACCAGCGAGGCCGGAAGTGACGCCAGCCCGCTCAAGCCGCTCAGCCCGCCCCCGCCGCCGCCGGCGCCGCCCATCAAGCCCCCCAGCCCCGAAAGCGGCATGCCG
>NZ_JCALEJ010000040.1:0-21097 GCF_059813315.1 Mycobacterium sp. NGS11 | reverse complement strand
AGACCCCTATAGCAGGAAGCGTCAGTCTCATCGGTCGGCAAATGACCAGCTCGCTGTAGTCGTCAAGGTCGAGTACCAGGCCTTCTTGCAGTGAGACCCGTTGAACGGTGCACTGCTCGATCCATTGTGTGTGCATAACCGCTCCCTTCGACACACCAGCGGGCACCACACTTATGATACTTATAGTATCGCAGCGATACGGTCAGTATTGCTATAGGTTGGCCGCAGACGGCCACACAGCAAGAACGCGCTGCATAGCTGCATCGATGCGATCGCGCGCCCCCTCCGCCGTCACCCGTCCGCCAACGAAAGCCATCAGGTTGGCCAGCCAGATATCAGCGATGACCCCGGCGACCTGCCGCTCGTAAGTTCCTGGCGCGCCGCCACCAAGCGCACGCGCCAGCATGCTTTCGATGACGTCGGCGGCGTGTTGCGCCACCAAGGCTTCGTCGGTGCCAGCAATAACGAACGCCCTAACCACGGCCTCGGTGAGTTTCAGGTTGTGCTGCCACTCGTCGTGAAGCCGCGTAGTCAACGATTCCAATCGCTGAATCGGGGACCCGGCACACGCGCTCCAGTCACATTCCTGATCTACCCGCACGAACTCACGGGCGAGCAGCGTCACCAGCAGGTGGGTCTTCGACGCGAAATCGCGGTACAGCGCCCCGACAGTGACGCCGGCTTGCTTGGCGACCGCTTTGAAGTGCACTGCCTTGAAGCCGCCCAGCGTCGCGACCGCTTGGGCAGCATCGAGAATTGCAACGCTGCTCCCAGTGCGCGTCTCAGGATCTAACGCCGCGAGCAACGGAACGGCCTCGACGTCAGCGGGCACTACACACCTTTCTTCGGGGACAGACCTTGCAAACAAAGAGGTTGCGACAAGGCATTCGCCAAAACCCCTTCAGGAAGACGATGTGTTATGCAGGTGGCACGCGGCCCCCACAAGCGCAACGCCGACAGCCGGGATTGCGCTAAAGACGGCAAGCACGAGCGCACCGGTGACACAGGCAAGGGGGCGTCGAAGATGCGCCATCCAAACCGTCCGAAACGCGAGCCCGATTGGCATACGCTAGCGCCGCAGCCGCCAGCGAATGTTCGTAAGCCGACCGCCATTCCCCGCGCATCCGCGGCGCCCGCCATTGCCCCCGACATTGCGACACCAGCAAGCGATCCCCCAGTACGGTCAGTTTCGCTACGCTACTGTTCGTACCATAACTCTGCGAGTTGGAATGTCAGATCGACGAAGGTGACGGCATGCCCTCAGCAAACACCGGCTCGTTAAGGGCCCGACGCCGCGCCGAGTTGCTCTCCCAGATCCAGGACACCGCACATCAGCTTTTCGCCGAACGCGGGTTTGCTGCCGTGACGACCGAGGACATTGCCGCCGCTGCCGGAATCTCCATCAGTACCTACTTCCGTTACGCACCCACCAAGGAAGATCTGCTTGTCGCACCCCTCCGGCAAGCGGTCGCCGAGGTCGTGGCGGCCTACAGCGCCCGGCCGTCCGACGAATCAGCAGCCGAGGCTTTGCTTCACCTGTTCGTCGAAAACACACGAGACAGAACAAATCAGAAGCTCGAGTACTGGCAACAAGCCATCCTGACCGCCCCCCACCTACTGAGCGAATCGGCATGGATCAGCGAGAACGACGACCGGGGTTCGTCGAACGGGTCGCTGCCCGCACCGGTGTCAATGCGACCGACGTCCGTCCCTCGCTGCTGGTCCACACTGGTTTGGCTACCACACAATTCATACTTCGGCGCTGGCTGACCATGGACACCAAAACGAGTCTACCGCTCCACGTTCAGCTGGAGCAAGCCTTGACAATCACTCTGGCCGGGTTCGACTAAGGGCAGAATCTCCCAAACAGACTGTGCGATTTCGGGCCGAGCGAAATCGAGAGTTGTTTCGTGGCCAGGGATCTCCGCGTTTGTCGCGACGCTGCTTGCGCGGCAACCTGAGAACCATTGCAGCGGAGGCACCGACGACTACCTTGATTCGCATGATGAACACATCGCCGAATCTTCACAGCATCCACTTGTCCTGGTTCAGATAACTTGTAGACGTTCAGATAAGTCAGAAGCCGCGGAATTGTTGCATCGGCGGCTCATCAGCTAGGGCGTGTCTCCAATATGGGGTTGGGTTTTGACGGGATGCTGTCGGGGTGACGACGGTTTCGCGGTTTCGGTTGTTCAATGACACTCAGTGGGGACTGATTTCGGGGTTGCTGCCCTCGAACGAGGGGCCGGCGGGGGCATCCCTTCGGCGATGACCGCCGGGTCGTGGAAGGCATCATCTACCGGTACCGGACCGGTGTTCCGTGGCGGGATCTGCCGCGGTCGGAGTTCGGGCCGTGGCAGACGGTGTGGAAACGCCATCGCCGTTACGCCGCAGACGGCACCTGGGACCGGGTACTGGTGAACCTGTTGGCGATGGCTGATGCCGACGGCCAACTCGACTGGACGGTGTCGGTGGACGCCACGATCAACCGGGCTCATCAGCACGCGACGAACACGACCCGATCAGGACACAGGGGGCTGGGTCGAATTACACGAATCCGCCGCTGGCCGAGTATGAACCCGCAGGTCATGGCATCGGACGGTCTCGGGGCGGGTTGACCACCAAGATCCACACCGCCGTCGACGGCAACGGCCGTCCGCTGGCCGTCGTGGTTACCGGCGGGCAACGCAACGATCAGGCGATGCTGGCCAGCGTGCTTGATGAGATCGTCGTGCCCCGCCTCACCGGGGGCCGCGCGCGCTCACGACCGGAGACGCTCATCGCTGACCGGGCCTACTCCAGCGGTGCAGCCCGACGGATGCTGCGTGGCCGCAAGATCACCGCGGTCATCCCGCAGAAGCGCGACGAGATTGCGGCACGGCAGCGACGCGGACAAGCCGGTGGCCGACCACCCGGGTTCGATGAAACCCGCTACAAGCAACGCAATCTCGTCGAACGATCATTCGCGCTGCTCAAACAATGGCGCGCGCTTGCCACCCGCTATGACAAACTCGCCATCGTTTACCGCGCCGCAGTCGTCCTCAGCGCGTGCATCACCTGGACCCGCCATATGGGAGACACGTCCTAGTGTCGTGAGTCATTAATGCGTTGGCAGTAATTGCCGACTGATGCGAGGATTTGGTCGGCGGTCTTGGTCCAGACGTAGGGTCGGGGGTTGTCGTTCCAGGTGTCGATCCAGGCGCGGATCTCGTTGTTGAGCTGACGTACCGAGGTGTGGGTGCCTCGGCGCAGTTTCTTGGTGGTCAGTTCGGCGAACCAGCGCTCGACCAGGTTGAGCCACGAGGAACTGATCGGGGTGAAATGCACGACGAATCGGGGATGGGCGGTCAGCCATCATTTGACTGCCGGTGTCTTGTGGGTCGAGGCGTTGTCCAACACGACGTGGCAATCCAGGTCTTCGGGAACCTCGGCGTCGATCTTTTTCAGGAATGCAAGAAACTCGGTGGCGCGGTGGCGGGCGTGCGGTGACCCAATCACCTTGCCCGTCATGACATCCAGCGCGGCATACAGGCTTGAGGTGCCGGGGCGCACATAGTCGTGGCTGGCGCGCGCCGGGGTGCCGGGAAGCATTGGAAACACTGGTGCGGTGCGGTTGAGCGCCTGGATCTGGGTCTTCGTGCGCCACGAGGCGCTGCACTACCGGATGGAGGTGAGAGGACTCCGTCTCTGGTCTGTCGCAGCAGGCTGGGGAAGCTGAGGGCAGCCCGACCCGGGAGACGCCGGGGAGGGTGGGAGCAGCCCTGACAACGGCGGGGCGGGTCGGTACTGCCAGACGACCCGGGCCTGTCTAGCGAGACGGGAAGGTGTACGTGAGGAACCAACGTGTAAAGCCTCTCAAGAGGTGCGCCGGCTGTGCCCCGGCAGGATTCGAACCTGCGACACCGGCTTAGAAGTTCCTTGTCGAGAAGCATTGCCGGCCCTTTCGGGTGGTCTACGACACCCGGAATCGCGAATCCGTTGGTCGCGGGTTCGAGTCTCGCCCGCCCCACGTCACAGCCTATTTTTCAACATCAGTTTACTCGAATCGACGTTTGTTCGACGTTCATGCGGATCGTCGGCACCCTCTTAGCCGCCGCGTAGCCCCACATACACAGCGCCCCAACAGGTCCCGGCCCGCAGGCTCTGCCGGGTGGCTTTGCACTGCCCACTCACCCGGGTGATTTTCCGGTCAGGCATCGAGGGCGTTTTCGCAGGCAGTTTCCATGAGTCAAGCCGGTCTCTACCGCTATGGTGTCTTTCCCGCTACAATCAGTACCCGAAACCAGATGTTCGGGGAAGGGCAACCTGTCATGGTTGAGGTTGCACGGGAAACGGAGCAGCAGCTGTTGCGAATACTTCGAACGTGGAGCCTCGGTATCCGAAGACGCGGCGGATACGTTTCCCGTTTGGCGAGGAAAATAAGCATTTCCTTGGACGACGACACAGCGTTTAGCTACCTGTGGCGAACCTATCGGGGCCCTTCCGCTAGGGGACCGGGGAGGAGTTATCCATTCGAATCGGTGTGCCGGTTCGACGATGAGATCACCGAACGTGGCGCTCGACGCGTACGTGCGGGGGCTCGACCCGATGCTCGGGCTCGACGAGCCCATCCCCGAACAGCTGACGATAGCAGTGCGCCGACCCGTCGACGTGCTGCTAGCCCGGCAATGCAGCCCGATGATTAAGGAGGTTACATGGCAGCAGCAACGCATTACCACTCGCTTGGGGCTGGTGGGCTGAACTGGGAAAGCCTGCCGCTCAGGCTGTTCGCTGGCGGCATCGCCAAACTCTGGGACCCCGCCAACATCGACTTCTCCTGCGACTGCGCCGATTGGGAGGCGCTTTCCGACCGGGAACGCGTCTACGTCACGCGGTTGTGCGCGGGCTTCATTGCCGGGGAGGAAGCAGTCACCCAGGACATCCAGCCATTCATGGCCGCAATGCGGGCCGAAGGTCGGCTCGGCGACGAGATGTACTTGACGCAGTTCGCGTTCGAGGAAGCCAAACACACCCAGGCGTTCCGCTTGTGGCTCGATGCCCTCGGGGTGCGCGACGACTTACATAGTCTTCTCGATCAAACTCCGACATACCGGCAGTTATTCGACGAGGAGCTTCACCAATCGCTCAACACGCTCTATGTGGATCCGTCGCCGGCTGCCCAGGTTAGGGCGTCGGTGACGTACAACCACATCATCGAGGGCATGCTGGCGCTGACCGGCTACTACGCCTGGCACAAGATTTGCGTGGAGCGCGGCATTCTTCCCGGCATGCAGCAGGTGATCCGGCACATCGGCGACGACGAGCGACGCCACATGGCGTGGGGCACTTTCACCTGCCGGCGCCACGTCGCTGCCGACGACACCAACTGGACGGTGTTCGAAACGCGCATGAACGAGCTCATCCCGCTGGGGCAGCGCCTGATCGACGAGGGGTCTGCACTGTATGGCGACGACATACCCTTCGACCTGTCAATCGGCGAGATGAGGGCCTATGCCATCGATAAGGGGATGCGCCGGTTTGGCACGATCAGCAGCGCCCGCGGGCGACCGCCCGAGGAAATCGACCTCGACTACTCGCCACTGCAGCTGGAGGACACCTTCGCCGACGAGGACGCGAGGGTGCTGGCTGGTTCGGCCTGAGTTCGACCAGATCGACGCCAGTGCGCAAAAACGCGGAACTCTTTTGCGCTGGAGTCGATTCGGCACCGAGGTTCACCGCTACTGCACCCTTGTTTGCCGTCGCCGGTGCCACGCTCTCGGTGCGCCTCAAAGATCGATGGCGCAACGCGCCAGCGGCGGCGGGGCCAATCATTGACCACACGGCAGGAGACCCCACACGATGCGTCGACCACTTGAGGACGGCTACTTCACGATGCCCAACGGCGATGAGCAGCCGCGGTTGATCGGTTCCTATAGCCCGGCCGCCGACAAGTACTTCTTCCCCCGCCGCCGCCGCTGTCCGTTGACGGGCGGCCCGGTCGAGGATGTCCTGCTGTCACCAACTGGCGACCTGTACGCCTGGACCTACGTCGAGTCGGCGTGGATGGGCAAGTCCCGGTTCGGCTCCACAGGCGACGGGCACGGTGTCGGCCAAGTTGACCTACCGGAGGGCGTGCGCGTGCAGTCCATGCTGCGTGGCGAGATGGGCGATTGGGAGATCGGCATGCCCATGCAGCTTGAGGTCTACCCCCTCAAGACCGATGCCGATGGCACTGAGCTGTACTCGTTCCGCTTTTGCCCCGCTGGACGGGCATCTCGGTGATGGCCCGCGACGTCTATGTGATCGGCGTGGGGATAGTCCCGTTCGGCCAGCCGGACGCCAACGCGGCCGACTTGGGCTTCGGGGCCGGTGTCAACGCACTCGGTGACGCTGGCATCGGCTTCGATGAAGTCGGCTACCTCTACAACGGCTACATCGGCGCCGGTCTGCTCACGGGTGTCACCCTTGCGAAGGATCTCGGGCTTACCGGCATCCCGATCACCCACGTCGAGAACGCGTCGGCCACCGGATCGTGCGCCTTCCATGAGGCGGTCCAGGTGGTGGCGGGGGGGAGCGTCGATATCGCGATGGCGCTAGGGTTTGACGACCTCAATCGCGCCACTCGAGCTATCGGGGGCAGCAAGCCCGGCATTGGCCAGGTGATCCTCCCGGCGGCGTTTTTCGCCATGTGGGCGACACGTCGCATGCACGAAGTGGGCACGACGGTCGAGACCTTCGCCGCCATCGCGGCAAAGAATTGGAACCATGCGCGGCTGAATCCCTACGCGCAACGTCGGGCCGACCATGAGGTCACCGTCGAAGAGATCCTCGCCTCGCGCATGATTTCCTACCCGCACACTTCGAAGATGGCCTGCGCCGCTGGCTCTGGGGCTGCGGCCGCGATCGTCGCGAGCCGCGAGGCGGCAGAGCGCGTGGCCGGTTCACGCCCGCTGGTGAAGGTGGTCGCCAGCCAGCAGCAGTCCGAGCAGTTCGTTGACGGCCACATTTTCATGGGTGCGGTCGTCGGTCCGGGCGAGCTCACCGCGGCCACGGCAAAGGCCGCCTACGACGAGGCCGGTGTCGGGCCGGCCGACCTCGACCTCGCCCACGTGCACGACGCATTCCCCATCGAGGAACTCATGTATTACGAGCTGCTCGGGGTGTGCGCGGCCGGGGAGGGGGACAAGCTCGTCTCCGAGGGCGCGACCAGCCTGGGTGGTCGTATCCCGTTCTCGACCGACGGCGGGCTGATCGGGCGCGGTCATCCCGGTGGGCCGACCGGCCTGGCCCAGATCTGGGATGTGA
The DNA here is from genome assembly GCF_059813315.1 of Mycobacterium sp. NGS11. NCBI lineage: Bacteria > Bacillati > Actinomycetota > Actinomycetes > Mycobacteriales > Mycobacteriaceae > Mycobacterium > Mycobacterium sp. NGS11. The sequence continues at coordinate 13,813 of NZ_JCALEJ010000040.1, read as the reverse complement.
CACGGCAGCTGCGGGGCGAGGCGGGCCCGCTGCAGGTCGAAGGCGCTCGAACCGGGCTTGCTCACATGATGGGCGCAGGCTCGGTCTGTGTCATCCACATCCTGCAGGCCGGGCGGTGACGTCATTCAACACATCCGATAAGAGAGAAATCGCCCTGCGTGGCGACAGCATGGAAGGGAAATCGCGTGGCTGAGCTTAGCTTCGACGGGAGTGTCGCCATCGTGACCGGGGCGGGAAACGGTCTCGGCAAGGAGCATGCGATGCTGCTTGCATCACGCGGCGCGCGCGTGGTGGTGAACGATCTCGGCGGCAGCGTCGCCGGCGTCGGCGCGGACCTGACCGCGGCGGAGGCCGTCGCTCAGGAGATCGAAGCCGCCGGCGGTATCGCGGTCGCCGATGGTCACAGCGTGGCGACCCGAGAAGGTGGGGCGGCCATCGTGCAGGCGGCTCTCGACGCCTTCGGGCGGGTCGACATCGTCGTCAACAACGCGGGCATCCTGCGCGACAAGTCCTTCCACAATCTCACGCCGGAGCTACTCGATCCGGTGATCGATGTCCATCTCTACGGCACCATCTGGGTGACCCAGCCGGCGTTCCTCAGGATGCGCGAGCAGGGCTACGGCCGGATCGTCAACACCTCCTCCGCCGCCGGGATTTTCGGCAACTTCGGTCAGACCAACTACGGGGCCGCGAAGATGGGGGTCATCGGCTTCACACGGGTGCTCGCCCAGGAAGGCGCGAAGTACAACATCAAGGTGAACGCGATCGCGCCGATGGCGCGGACCCGGATGACCGAGGAACTCCTCGGGCCGATCGCCAAGAAGCTGGACCCGGCACTGGTCGCCCCGGTCGTCGCGTATCTCTGCCATGAATCCTGCGATCTCACGTCGAGGATCTTCTCCGTTGGGGGCGGGCGAGTGGCCGAGATCTTCATCAGTGTGACGAAGGGCTTCTCATCGCCGACGCTCGATATCGAAGCGGTCCAGGACAACCTTGAGGCGATCTGCGACCGAGAGGGATACCAGACTCCGACGCAGGCCAACGACGAGATCGGCCTCGTGCTTCAAGCGCTCGGCTGAACACGTACGTACGTTGAGGAGGACCATGCCATGGCCGTGATCGACCTGCTGCGCCAAGCGGTAGAGGACCGACCCGACAAGACCGCCGTCATCGCCGAGGACGGCGCGGCCACTTTCCGCGAGCTCGACGCTGCCAGCAGCCGGGTCGCCCAGCAATTGCACGCCGCTGGGGTGAGCCGCGGTCACAAGGTGGCGATGCTGCTCGCCAACGACCAAGCGATGCATTTCAATGCAGTGTATTTCGGCATCCACAAACTTGGTGCCGTGCCGGTGCCGCTCAATACCCGGTGGGCAGCGCCGGAAAAGCTGTTCGTGCTTCAGCACAGCGACGCCGTGGCGGTGATCACCGGTCTCGCCCACCGGGAGGTTCTGGTTGCGCTTGCCGAAGGCGAATCTGTCGAGATCGGCGGCCGTCCCGGTAGCTTCCAACTTGAGCACTTCTTCGTGACCGGCAGCGAGGCGCTGGATGGATTCACCCCCCTGGGCGACGTGGTGTGCGCGGGCTCTGCGGACGTGCCGCTCCTCGAGCCTTCCCTGAGCGCCGACGACCCGGCGGATCTGCTCTATACGTCCGGCACCACCGGGATGCCCAGGGGCGTGCTGGTGCCCGAGGGCAACCTCGCCGACGAGCCCGGCCAGGCGAGCCTCGGGCAGCTTCTCGGCGCGATGTTCGGCGAGAGCCTGCTTCATGCGGTGCCCTTGTTCGGTTTCACGGGCTGCCATGGCCTGATGCTGCTAAGCATTCGTGCCGGGGTCACGCAGATCGTGTTGCCGCGTTTTGATCCCGAGCAGTTGCTCGCGGCGATCGAGCGCTACCGCGCCACGTCGATCATGGGTGTGCCTACAATGCTGAATTTGGCCATGAAGCACCCCACGGTGGGTGATCACGACTACAGCTCGCTGCAGCTCGTGTTTTTCGGGGCGGCGCCGATCCAGCCCGACACCGTGCGCAAAATGCGGCAGGTGTGGCCCGGAGCGAAGATGCTGAACGCTTACAGCCTCACCGAGGCCGGTGCCGGCGCGGCCTGCATCCTCGGTCCCGACCCAGATGACATCCTTGCCCGGCCGGGCTCGGTTGGCAGGCCCGTAGGATGCGAGGTTGTCGTCGTTGATGACGACGATAACCCACTCCCCCCAGGCAAGGTCGGCGAGATCTGCTTTAAGTCGAAGATAACTCGGCGCAGCTACTACAAGGGGGAGCAGCCCACCGCGGAACTTTGGAGCGGTGGACTGTTGCACACCGGCGACGTGGGTTATGTCGCTGACGATGGCTACGTCTATCTGACCGAGCGCAAAAAAGACATGATCCTGCGCGGCGGCTACAACATCTTCGCCATCGAGGTCGAGCGCGTGCTGCTCGAGATGCCCGAGGTGCTCGAGGCCGCAGTCATCGCGGTGCCGCATTCGGACCTCGGTGAGGATCTCCTAGCGGTGATCGCGCCCAAGCCCGGGTTCAGCGGCGGCGAAGGCGAACTCACCGCGGAGCGGATCAACCAGTTCTGCCGCCAGCACCTCGCCGACTACAAATGCCCGCGCCACATGGTCGTAGTGGACGAGCTACCGAAGAACGCCATGGCCAAGGTCATGAAAAACGAACTCCGACAGCGCTTCCGAGATCACCTGTTCGATCAAGGGGCCGAAAACCAATGAATGCTCCTTGAATATCGGCTTGACAGCGCGACGGCGGCCATTCCGAGCAGTGTCCGGCGCATAGCCACAGAAGAACCGTAAAGCGAGCGGATGGGGACGGCGGAAGATGCCAAGGCCGGTGAGACAGTGCTTACGCGGAATTGATGAGCGCTTCGGTGTGTGGATTGGTCGATCCAGGCGACGGTAAGGCCGTCCCTATTTCTTTTCGCGACAACAACTGTTTGAAGAGAAGATGAGGTGCCATGTCATGGATTTCATGCTCAGTCCAGAACAGGACGATTTCCGCCAGACTATACAGCAGTTCGTTACCGAACTGTCACCGCTGGCCAAGGTTCGCCAGGCGGTAACAACTGCGCCGGGATATGACATCGACCTTTGGTCTCGCATGAGTCGGGAACTGGGGCTGCCGAGTCTGCTCGTACCGGAGGAGTACGGCGGTGCGGCAGCAACGATGATCGAGGCTGCTGTCGCCATCGAGGAGCTTGGACGCGGCATCGTGCCGTGCCCGCTGTTCGCGACCGTCGCGCTCGGTGTCGCGCCGATCTTGATCGCGGCAAGCCAGGAGCAGAAGAGAGAACTGCTTCCAGAGATAGCCGCGGGCGCTCGTACAGTCACGACTGCTATCAATGAACCGGGTTGCGTTGACGGCTTCGGTGCTGTAGCCATGCGAGCGGCGACAAATGGCGACGCCGTCACGCTGTCCGGGACCAAGATTCATGTGATCGACGGCCATAGTGCGGACACCCTGCTGGTGCTCGCTCTGCCGCCCGGTGACTCCGCTGAGCCGGCATTGTACCTCGTTGACGGTAACGCCGTCGGCCTAACCCGTACACGCGTCGAGACCCTGGACATCACCCGACCGCTGGCCACCCTGACGTTCGACGCCGTCTCTGCGGTTCCCTTGGCTGGCGCGCACGGCGTCGCGCCCATACGCCGTGCGTTAGATGTCGCGAAGACGTTACTCGCAGCGGAGATGGTTGGTGGCACCGAGGGCGCTATGACCATGTCCGTCGAATACGCCAAGGTGCGTCACCAATTCAATCGGCCCATCGGCTCCTTCCAGGCGATCAAGCACCGATGCGCCGAGATGGCAATCGAACTGGACAGTGCTCGTGCAGTCACTCTCTACGCGGCTCATCTGGCAGCGGAGGAGAGCGCTGACCTCGCCAAGGCGGCCCCCATTGCCGTGGCAACCGCCGCGGCCGGATTTGACTTCACCGCATCGTGGAATGTGCAGATTCACGGCGGGATCGGGTTCACCTGGGAGCACGACGCACACCTCTACTACCGGCGGGCGAAAGCCGACCGGGTACTGCTGGGCTCAGTACGCGAGCAATGGCTCGAGGTCGCTGACCGCATCGGGCTCTAAACACCGCCGCATACTTCGTCGGCACGAACAGAGAAAGATGACATGTGGATGGGAACCCCCTCAGCTCAGACGCTCGTTGATATAGGCGTTAGAGGAATTTTTCAGGAGCTCGAGGAGGTCCCGATGACGATGGTAGGCGGTTTCGACGTGCGGCGACAGCAGATCACATTCGATTACGTCGATTATGACGGTTTGTTGCGCTGGGGTCAGATCGGTCCGGCGACCCGGAAAGCGTTGCGGAACTGGCTGGCTGAGCACTGCAGCGATGGGGACGGCCAGTTCGCGCTGGAGGGCTGCCCGGGGTGGCGGTATGTGTGCGAGGAGCTGGCCGCTGCTGGGATCTGCGCGCACCTGGGGGATGCGGCCGAGATTGCCGTCTTGCCGGAGCCCAAGAAGCGCGCCAAGACCGACCGCGCCGATACTCAGTTGCTGCGTACGCTGTTGTTCGAGGACCGGTTCCCCGAGTCGTGGATCCTACCCGCACACATGCTGGAGATCCGCACGCTGGGCCGGTTGTACTACACGTTGATGGACGAGCGGCGGGCCTGGCAGCAGCGCACCCATGTCCAGCTGTTCCATCACGGCTGTCCACCGATTCGGGCGCTGTTATCCGGCGCAGGCCGCGCGGCGCTGGACAGCGTCGACTTGTCGGCGGCGGGCCGGCGGTGCGTTGACACTGCGCTACGGCGCATCGATCAGCTAAGCACCGAGATCGACCCGCTGCCAAGCCAATTAGTCAACTTCGCCCGACGCCAAGCCGGGTGTCAGGCAATGCAGCGCCATTACGGCATCGGTTGGTTGTGCGCGGCGATCATCTGGTCCGAGGTCGGTGATGTCCGCCGATTCAGCAGTTCCCATCGGCTGGTGCGGTTTGCTGGGCTGGATGTCACCGTGTACTCCTCTGATACCAAACGCTCACCAGGGCACCTGTCGCGAGAGGGCTCACCCGAGCTGCGCTGGGCGGCGTTTGAGGCAGCCGAGTGCGCGAGCCGGCGCCGTTCCCTTGATTACGGTTACTACCACAAGCTGGCGGCCAAGCGCGACGGCCACAACGGCAAGAATCCCACCCTGGCGGTGGAACGCAAAATTCTGCGCCGGTGCTATCACCCGCTGCGTGCGTTCGAAGATGGCGCCCTGGCGCTGCCAGTCCCCGAACGCCAGGAGGTGGCCTCTTAAATGATGCGTTGCGCGCCTGCCATGCCCATTAATCACCTGATGCTAATCACCTGATGCCTGCGGCCAGCGCCCGTGTGGTTCCTGTCGCCACTCCGCTGTTGGGTGGACTTCCCGGAAAGATTGAGCGGCCGCGCCTTCGTTGCCCGCACGTCGGGCACCCCATCGATCATCAAGTTGCCGGATATCGTCCGTGGACTCAGATAAGGCTGGGCGCCGGCACACGCGACGCGCGTCTTTCGCCCCACATTTATGCACCGGAGGGCAGCAGATGACTTGAACCACACCGTCTTTTCCTGTTCCCCGGCGGCCAAGTATGCGGCGGATCCTCGTCGGTCTCAAGGTCGTTCGTCCTCGCTACGCTGCGGGCGCTCCGCCTTGACCCCGACCGCGGTCCACCGCCTTCAAGCGGTCGAAAACGAAGCAAAACACGCAAAAAATAACCCAATGGATCCACCTTTACGCGGGTCCTCAACACAGATAAGGGACGACGATTCGATATGGACCTGTCTTATCCCCCGTCAGCTGAGGCGTTCAGGTCACGAGTGCGCGACTTCATCACCGCGAATGTCCCTGCCGACTTCGCTGGAATCGGGGCGTTGGATCAAACCCGGCGGAGGGAGTTCATCCGAGAGTGGCGGAAGACGCTCGCGGACAACGGCCTACTCGCCGTGTTGTGGCCAAAGCGATATGGCGGAGCGGGACTGACCCCACTCCACCAAGTCGTGCTGGCCGAGGAGTTTGCTCGCGCCGGGGTACCCGCCGGAACTGAGAACGACATGTTCGGGATTCAGCTGCTTGGCAACACGCTTGTCGTCTGCGGCACCGAGGACCAGAAGAATTGGTTCTTGCCGCGAATTCTGTCCGGTGATGATCGGTGGTGCCAGGGGTTTTCCGAACCCGACGCGGGATCGGATCTGGCCAGCCTGCGGACGAGAGCGGTTCTTGATGGCGACGAATGGGTCATCAACGGGTCCAAGATCTGGACTTCAGTGGGACACCTCGCCAACTGGATCTTCGCACTGTGCCGCACCGACATGGATGCTCCCAAGCACCGGGGGATCTCATTTCTGCTCGTGCCGATGGATCAGCCCGGCGTGGAGGTTCGACCCATCAAGAATATCGTGGGCCAGTCGATGTTCAACGAGGTGTTCTTCACCGACGCCCGAACCGCTGCAGACAACGTTGTCGGGGATGTGAACGCAGGATGGTCGGTGGCCATGACGCTGCTGGGTTTCGAGCGTGGAACAAGTGTCACCACCGACGCGATTCGCTTCCAAGCTGAGATCGACCGGCTCTTCGAGCTGGCGAAAGAACGAGGTAAGACTAACGACCCGCATATCCGTGAGCAGCTCGCTTGGTGCTATGGTCGCGTCGAGATTATGCGGTGTCGTGGGTATCAGGCGTTGACGCGCTTCTTACACGGTGAGTATCCAGGTCCCGAGGCCGCGATGACCAAGATCCTCTGGAGCGAGTTCTTCCAACGCGAGACCGAACTGGCGATGGAGATCCTCGAGACGGACGTGTTGACGCTGTCGGGCACGGGAACGAACGGCGCCTTGGCGACTGCGGATGTCGGAACACCGAATTGCTCGCTCGCATGGGTTGAGTCGGCATTGGCGGCGCGGGCCGCCACGATTTATGCGGGCAGTTCCCAGGTTCAGCGCAATATCATCGGCGAGAAACTGCTCGGCCTGCCCAAGGAACCACGCCTAGGACCCTGCTGATGTAGTGCCCTGCTGGGGTCGAGTTTCGGGTGTAGTTGGTGAGCCAGAGGAGCTTTCGCGCTGGGCAATGCGGGATGCCGGGCAACGCGGCGGTGCCGGGTGCTGGTGGTGGCCGGGGGGCCGCGGTGACTCACAATGATTCGGCAAGAACTCGGCTCTAACGCCTGCTTGACCTGCTCGATGTTTGCTCACCACACCCGAAATTCCTGCTCCAGCACCGCGAACAGCGAGCAGATCCTGCAGCTCGCCGCCGCCGAGACCCGTGGCCAGGAACGACTCGCCGAGATGAACCGGCAGCTGCTTCGGACAAGCACTCGGCGAGGAAGTTGCTGTACTTGGGGTTGCGCAATATCAAGTGAGGGAGGAGGGTTTTCTGGGACCGGGAACCTACAACTGGACTGTGGCGCTCAACACACTTTCCAAACTTTTCCCAGGGACGTATCCCGTTGTGTTAGAGCGAGATTCGTCGTCAAGTCACTTCAGACTTACACAGAACTTTTGACAGGCTCTCGCAACCAGCGAGACCAGATCATCGGCGTGATCGAAGAAGTTCTGTAGCTCGGACTTGGTGAAAACGCCGGCTTCGTCGGCGGCTGCTCGTTGTCCTGGACATGCGCTCCGGTGTTCCATTCGAAAAGCACTTGAGCGGGATGGGTACCGAAATGCCGTTCGCACACCCGATCCCAGCCATAGTCGGGCTTGCCGACATAGAAACAAACAGCCGCAACGCGTTCTGATAACCACGGATCGTCGACTGCTTGCGGCCCTTTTACCGAGCGCAGATCGCTGAAGAACTCTTCAGCCATCGCCGGCGTCCACGTCCACGGAAACTCATTTGTGTACGCCAAGAACCGCTCCACCAGCCGGATCCGAATGTCGGCGGTCTCGTGTGCCAGGTTGCGACACAGTTGCTGGTTACGCCAATCCCTCCAGCATCTCCTGCGCCGTCTGGCCCACCGGACGCAGCAGCGGAACAGAACCCATGTCCGTGGCCATGAAAAAGTCCCCAGTGGTGGCCGGTAGGAAGTCCCCGCTGGTGGCCATCTAAAAGTCCCCATTCCTTTGCGGGCTCGTCGTGTCGTGTCGGGGAGCTGTGGGCCTGGGCGGTGACGGTGATAGCGCCAACTGTCACCTGAAGCACCCGCCCAGGGAGCTCTATTGAAGTCTGCAAGGGAGCGTATGAACATCATTTCGGCGTATCGCCAGGTCGGGACGTATCGGGGGGCCGCTGATCTGTGCGGCACCACGCATAAGACCGTCAAGCGTGTGGTGGAACGGGCCGAGGCCGGTGGCCCACCGTCACGCAGTCCGAGGCCGCGCAATTTCGATTCGGTGATCGAGCTGGTCGCGGCGCGGGTCGCTGCCTCGGGTGGCCGGATGTCGGCAAAGCGATTGTTGCCGGTCGCCCGCGCCGCCGGGTATGGAGGGTCGGAGCGCGATTTCCGCCGCCTGGTGGCTGAGCAGAAAGTGTTGTGGCGCAAAGGGAATACGCATGTGCGTCGCCCGGCGGTGTGGTCACCGGGCGAGTATCTGGTGACTGATTGGGCCCAGGCCACGCCAGGGTTGTTCGTGTTTTGCGCGATTCTGGCTTATTCGCGGTGGCGGTTCGTGCGGTTCGCTGCCGACCAGAAGGCCTCGACCACGATGGCCATGATCGCCCAGACGCTGGCGGTGATCGGTGGGGTGCCGGCCAAGATCTTGGCTGACCGGATGGGCTGCCTCAAAGGCGGTGTGGTGGCCGGGGTGATGATCCCGACCCTGGACTATGTGCGCTTCGCCTCGCATTACGGATTTGGCGCGGACTTCTGTCATGCGGGTGATCCGCGGTCGAAAGGGATCGTGGAAAACCTCTGCGGCTACGCGCAATCCGATCTGGCGGTGCCGCTGTTGACCGAGGCCGCGATCACCGGCCAACCCGTGGATCTGCGGGCCGCCAACACCGCCGCCGAGCAATGGTGCGCTGAGGTCGGGAGTCGGTCATCGGGTGCTCCTGCGGTGGCGGGTGAGGTCGAGAGTCAGCGGGACTGGTCCAGCGCTGGGTTGATGACACTCGGTTGTCACACCGTGGGCTGCGGAGTCGGGCGCATTGTTGAGGGCGGCCAGGAGCCGAGTTATAGCGTGGTGTTCGGCGCGGCGCCGGATCAGCCAGACGTTGTCCTCGGGCATGGGATGGCCGTGTCGTTGCTCGAATTCTGTTGTGGCCCGGTCGATCAGGCCGGTGGTTTCACGGAGTTGACGTTGCAGCACGTCTCGGTGGGTGTGGTCGGTGACGAAAACTGAGCAGGTCAGGCAGGCGTTGCCTTTGTCGCAGGATTGCAGCGGTGGCAGCATGCACCATCCGTTGGGCAGGAACCGGTCTGCGCGGCGGAACAGGTGCAGGCTGTCGTGGTCGTCGCTGGAGAGTTGGATGCGGGTGCCGTCGGATCGGAGCTTGGCGGTGGCCAGGAACGCCTGCTCGGCGTGTTCGTCGCGGGCGGCGATGTAGTGCATGGTCATCGTCGGGGTGGCGTGTCCGGCATAGCGCTGCAGGACATGGATTGGCAGGCCGAGTTCGGCCAGCCGGGTCAGCCGGGTGTGGCGGAAGCGGTGGGTGTGGCTCAACCGCACGACGTGGCCCTTGGCGTCGGTGATCTGAACGAGGTCGCTGAGGGTGCGTAGCACCCAGTTGTAGGTGCCTGCTGGATAGGGTTTGTCGCCGCCGCGGTTGCCCAGGCGCCGCACGAACAGGAAGCGCCTGCTGCCGCCGGGATGCTGGGTTTGTAGCCAACGATGTTGTTCGGCAATGACTTCGGTGACCTCGTGGTCAACGAGGATGGTGTCTGGTGCGACGTCGATCTTGCTTTGTGCGTAGCGGAACCTGGTCAGCGTTTGGTCGTCGTCATCGCCAGTTGCGGTGGTTCTCGGTGCGGCGGAGAGGCAGTCGAAGTCGCAGGTGCGGATCTCGCTGGCTCGGCGGCCGGTGAGGATCTGAAGCAGGATCATCCGCATTGCTTGCGGGTCGTCGAGCCCGCTGGCGGTGCGGGTTGTGTCATCGCCGCGGGTGATGGTCATCTGCTCGGTGCGGGGCAACCCGATCAAAGGCAGCGCCGCGGTGATCTGTGCGAGCGCATGGTCGTCGATGTAGTTCGCGTCGTTGAATCCGCGTTGATGCGGTATTCGGGTGACTCGACCGAACCAGCTTGCGGCGTGTGCTGCGGTCAGTTGTTGCCAAGGACCGCTACCGAGAATGACGCGAGCTTCGGCGGGGTTGGCGGTGACGAAATCCAGTAAGCCGGCCACGGCTCGCAGGTCGTCGTTGACTCCTCGGATCGGTACCGGTTTTCCGAGGTGGCGGGTGTCGGATTCGCGGGTGACGCGGTTGGCGGCCACGGCGGTCCACCGCGCGAACGCAGCTGCCTGCTCGACCGCTGTCGTGGGGTCAGCCAGGATGTCGGTCGGGTCTGGCAAGCAGGTGGTCAGCCAGTTGTCGAAGCGGCGGAAGCTGCGCATTCGTTCTTGGCTGACCGTGGTCCAGCGCAGCGCCCCGGATTCGAGCATCGTGCCCAGGTGCCATTTGACGGCGGCTCGCAGCCAAGGCAGCTGGATGTGTCCGGGTGAGCAGCCGTAGTTGGCGACCGGTTCACGGTCGGTGAGTGGGATCCGTGGATCGCAGCGCGGGTGCCAGAAGTCCAGGTGCCACCACGGGCCGTCGTGGCAGGCGGCGATCAGTGCGTGTCGGGCAAAGCCGAACAGGCCGTGAACTCGTGCTCGGCCCCTGGGTGAGGGCAGTCGTTTACCTCGGCTGGCATAGAACCAGCTCTGCAATGCCGCGGCGGCGTTGTAATCCATCTCCCGGATCGACGGGGCGAAAGCACGGCCTTCGGCGACGGCCCGCCGAATGATGTTGGCCAACTGCGCCATCGCCAGCACCGATACGCGGGTGCCATCACCGGCCTGCCAGTGCGCCATCCACGCCAGCTCCGCGGCGAAGGGGGCGGGTAATCCGCTCAGATCAAGGTGGGGCCAATCATTCTCGGTAAGCGATGCCCAGTTGGCGACGTCAGGTCCCAGCACCGGGCCACGCCACTGCGCCGGCAGCCCGTCCCAGAGCCGCCAGATTGGATCGAGGTGTTCCGCTGCTCGGAGGTGAAGGTGCCCATGCTCGTCGATCATTCGGCCACTCGCCAGCTGCTGGCATAGGTAGCCCAGTTGGCTGCCGCCCGCAGGGCTTCGTCGTCGCGGACCCAGCCGTAGAGGTCAAGAGTGGTCTGCACGTGGGCGTGCCCGAGGCGCCGGGAGACCACCCATTCCGGTGTCCCCGCGAGCAACAGGGCGGTGGCATGGGTGTGGCGAAACCAGTGTGGCGTCCAGCCGGGCGGCCCGGGCCGCGCCGACGCAAGTTGGCTACTTTCTCTCGTACCGTCGTCTCCCGCAGAGCGGCTAGTAGTGGCGGCCGCGCCACAGTCACCAACAGCGGACACGTGTCTGTCAGGCTGATACCGGAATCGGCTGCCCGGCAGGCGATATCGGTCAGATAGTCGGCGAAGAGTCGCTCGAGGTCAGGACCGACATAAACCCGTCGCGGTCGCATCATCTTCACCCGCGCCCCATTGGGGTTATCTGAGCGCGGCACGATCTCCACATAGGCGGTGCCGCCGCAGCCGAGGACGAACTCGCCGATCCGCAGGCCCAGCGCCTCCCCGAGACGCATCCCGGTCTCGGCCAGCAGAGCGAACACGAACCGGTCTCGCAGATTTCCTTGCCACGATCCAGACTCGGCATCAAAGACCGCGCAGCCATCCAGGATCGCCTGGATCTGTTCGGGCAGCAGCAAGGGAGGTCTGTCCGTGCGTCGGTTGCGTCGCACTCGAACTAGCGATGATGCCGCCGGGGCCGAACGCGCATCCAGATGGGCCAGCAAGCCTCGGGCTGGTCGGTGGCGCGGTGTTCCGCGAAATAGCCGGCCCGCGACCGGCACCCCGGATACTGCTTGATGCCAGCGGTAGAACGAGATCAACGCTGCCAGGCGAACTTCCAGTGTCGAAGCGGTCGGCGCTTGGTCCGACTCGGCCAGCCGACGTTCAACTGTGCGGCCATTGCGCTGCCAGGACAGGAACGCCATGAAAGCTGGGACACCCACATCGCGCCACCCGTCGGCTTGCCCGCGTTGCTCCAGGAAGCTCCACCACTGCGCCAACGAAGTCGTATAACCGCGCACCGTGTTCGGCGACCACAGATGTCGATGGGCCTCTATCCACTCCTCGACGGGACCGACCGTTGCGTAGTCCTCATCGAGCACGGTCCAGGTCCGCTGCCCTCCCGCAGGCGACACTGCCACCGGATACGCCATCGTTGCCGTTCCTTCACGTCGAAGAACACCCGCCGATAAACCGGCAACAACGATGACTTGCCAAGCATTAACCCCCTTGTCGCATACATAGATTCGAGCGTGTTGCTACCCGTTGATAACACCTGGAACCGGCAAGTCTCACCTGCTCATCGGCTGCGGGCGTGCCGCCGTGAACGCCGGATTCAAGGTCCGCTACTTCACCGCCGCCGATCTCATCGAAACCCTCTACCGCGGGCTGGCCGATAACACCGTCGGCAAAATCATCGACACCCTGCTGCGCGCCGACCTGCTGATCGTCGACGAGATCGGGTTCGCCCCACTCGACGACACCGGCACCCAACTGCTGTTTCGGCTCGTGGCCGCCGGCTACCAACGACGATCGCTGGCCTTCGCTTCACACTGGCCCTTCGAGAATGGGGACGTTTCCTGCCCGAACACACCACCGCCGCCAGCATCCTCGACCGCCTCCTACACCACGCCACCATCGTGGTGACCTCCGGCGAGTCCTACCGAATGCGCCACGCCGACCACAAGAAGGGAGCCGCCAAACCCAGTTAGCCAATCACCCGCAACGGGGTGGGGACTTTTCCTGGCCACCAGTGGGGACTTCGAGATGGCCATTGACAACCCACGACGCACACGCGGCCGCTCTTGTCGACGGCAAATACGATCTCCAGCCGGTCTCATTCGATATATCATTGAGTCATCCAATGGATCAATTACCGCATTAGTGCAGGGCCGTACAGCACGTAGGAAGCGACTTGTTGTGCCTGTCGCGGCGGCGCCACCCGAAAACAACCACCACAAGCGCCGCCGTGCTTACGTCAAATCATCAGCTCAAGCCAGTTTTCGCGCGAGAAGACCGACACAACCTCCATGCCACGAAGGTGCGGGGATTGATTCATCTGATGAAATACGCGGCAGAATGTTCATGCATAATGGCAATTATTAATATCGTGGCGGACCGAACGTTCGCCGTGCTAATCGGGTTACCGGGTTGTCGACCAGCACCACGATCATCTGATATCCAGGCACAAAGTACATAGGAATAATCGCCGAACGCAGAATTGCAGTGGAGTCCGTCGTATAGTGGCGGTGAATTTGGGAGGAGCCTTTGAGGACAAGCTTCGTCGGCGGCTGGAGTCGACGGCCAGTGCCCGCGCCGCCCCGTCGAGAGGATTATCGCCGATGCAGCTACATGAGGCATTCGCGGCAGAGGACCAGTGGCCTGACCCGATTCGTTTGATCCATGGACCAGTTGACGGGGTCCGGTCACCAGCAAACGGCCGGCGGATCAACTCCTGGCAGGTGTGACGCAACCGGGCAGCGCAGCTTAAGCGGACTCTCGTCCTGGCGCAAACCCCGAACTGTCTACTGCGGCCCAACCGTTTTCGCTCCAGATATTCGGTGCCTCGGGCGTTCGGCGCACAGTTCTGCGGTGATGCGACCGGTCCCGTCTTCCTGCCTTCGTCCGCACATTTCGATC
>NZ_JCALEJ010000004.1:0-337833 GCF_059813315.1 Mycobacterium sp. NGS11 | reverse complement strand
TCGACTTGCACCACACCTGTTGCGGCAGATAGCATCCCAACATCGGCTTCTGAGCTGCACAAACTCAGGGGATCACGCTGCCGCACGGCGCTGAACCCCGGAGAACAGGCCATACGAGTAGGCGAGCTTAAACATCACCGCATCGCGGTAGGCCGGCAACCAGCCCTTGCGTGCAGAGGCGGCGATCAATACGACTTGGTCGTCGGCGTGGTCAAAGATATTCTGCAGCTCCTTCTTGGTGAACGCACGCTTGGCCGGCGATTGTTCGTTGTCTTGCACGTGTGCAGCGGTGTTCCACTCGAAGAAGACCTGCGCCGGGTAGCTACCGAATCTCTGCTCGCACACTCGGTCCCAGCCGTAGTCGGGATGACTGACATAGGAGCAGAACATCCGCAACGCGTCCTGATACCCGCGGATCGTCGACTGCCTGCGCCGCGAGATCGAGCGCAGGTCGCTAAAGAACTCCTCGACCATCGTTGGAGTCCACGTCCACGGAAATTCGTTGGTATACGCCAGGAACCGCTCCACGAGCCGAATCCGCTGGTCGATGGTGTCGTGTGCGAGGTTGCGACACAGTTGCTGATTGCGCCAACCGTCGAGCATCTCCTGAACCGTCTGTGCCTCGGGATGAAGTATCGGAACAGAGTCAACGACGTAGAAACGGCCGCTCTTGTCGACGGGCAAAACAGCCTCCCGCGTGTCTCGTTTGATGAGTTATTGAATCATTCAATGAATCATTACCACATCCCGGCAGGTCAGCGCTAGGCATCTGGGACAGGTCGTGCTGCCTATCGACGGAGGGCGAAGACCTAGATCGGTGGAGTCCTGCTACCGAGGACACCGACATCGCAGGTCAATACCCGTCTCGGAAGGCCGACAGCGCCCACTCGGCGACCCAACCGGAGACGAGGAAGCTGATTCATCTGCTGCAATATGCAGACTAATTTCATGGATAATGTAGATTATCCATGAACACGTGCCTGAGACCGCGAGGCGACTGTGCTTGTCGCTCAATGGGTTTAGTCACGTATTTGGACCCGGAGCATCCCGGAACTTCACAGCATGTGTTATTGAGATCTTCTTATCTACGCAATCGACTGGGATTCACGAGAAACTTGGCCGTGCAGTCGATCTGGGCGCCGACCTCTCGCCAGAGTCGACCGACGTGGCGGCCCCGCGGTAGGTGCCCAGAGCCCCCGACGCCTGACCTGGATCGTAGGCCAGCCAGCACCGGCGCTCAGTGGATCCACAAACGCGTCGAACCGTTCCACGTTGTCGTCGGCGTTGCTGCGTCGGTGAGTCGATCGGCGAAGGCGAGGACCGCGTGGACCACGGTGGCGAATTCCTGTGGGAGGGCAGCGCCATCGGGTCCGAGGCCGGCCCGGTAGGCGTCGTAGGCACGTCGCCTCGATTCGATAAGGTCTCCGATCACCGACGACAGCGCGACGACATCAGTTCCGCGGTGACTGGCGGTTGCGATCAGCGCGCCGCGAGCGGCCGAATGCGAGATGTCTCGGTCGCCGGTGAGGGTGTAGATGTCGGCGTAGTCGCGCACCCGGGTGTTCGCTGGTCCGAGACTTATTGCGGTGGTGATCTTCTCGGCCAGGACCGTTTCGAGCGGATAACCGAGGATTCGAATCGGTGGATGCTCCGGCCGCAGCGCAGGTAAGTCGATGTGTTGAGGTGCGGGAGTGACCGGGTCGCCGAAATTGACATCCAGACGCAGCTTGATGACCGCAGACGCGATGGCGCAGTCCATCGCGACGCGCACTCCCGAGTACAGGTCCTCGTCGCGGATCACGCGCGATGTCACAGTGTGAGTGCGGTATTCGACCCCGTCGTCGGGGATTGATTGTTCGGCGATGGCGACGATTCGCGCGACGACAGTCGCTTCGTCGTTGGCGAAGTTCCGCGCCAACGCATCAACGTCAGCGGTCGGCCGGCGCGCATCGAACGCCGCCAAGAGGATCCCGCCTTTGAGCACGAACTGCTCGGCGTAGGGCGAGAGTGCCAGTCGCGCAAGCCACCGCTCGACCCCGTAAAGGGTAAGCAACTCTTGGGTCGGACGGCCCTCGGCACGGGCACGGCGCTGCAGATCCAGGTAGGCGCGCCCGGCCGGGGTACTGCGCGTCGGACGGCTCATTCCGCAGTGGCCACGTCGAGCGCACGGCGGACCGGTCCCGCCACATCAAACATCGATGCCAGGCGCAGCAACTCCGCTGGTGCCGCGTCACGTCGGCGCAGGTACCGCTGCAGCGCGGCGAATGCTAGCGACTCGCCAAACCGATGCCGCAGTCGCATCAGGTCGATGACCGTCCGAACGGGAGTGTAGATGCGTACCCACGCTCCTGGCGCCGCCTCTAGCCGTGATAGTTCAACTTCGAAAGTATCGGCAGCAAAGCGAAATACCTCGGTCGGTGGATATGCGATCCGCGGTGGGCGGTGCCCCGAGGGCACGGCGATCTGCACCGCGGGGGGGAGCTCGTCGCTCAGTTCGTGAACCGCCGCGGCCGACCGACAACATACGATCGCCACCGGGGATCGGTACGCAACTGCCAGCAGATCCGGTTCACTGGCTAGCGGCGCGTCGGCACGTCGAAAAACCCCACGCGACAATTCGACGACGTCACCACTGTCACGCAAGGCATAGAGCACTCGCGGATGCACACCACGAGCCAGGGCGGTCGCGGTCGTGAATGTATCGGGCAGTTCCTCAAGCCCTGACATGGATAAAAGTGTTACATGCATCCACGTTAAGTGCAACACGTTTATCCACCTACCTACCCAGGGTCCCTGGCGCCGAAGACTGGCGGTATGGACGGTCCCGCGGCTGCCATGCTTCGGACTCTGGCGGAGACCCCCGGTGGCGCAATCCGTACCCCGCTGCGGCTTCCCCCGGAGATTGATGCACTCGTGGTCGACACCCGTGAGGAAGTCCTCCACTTCGCCCCAACATTGGGTGGGCGCGCCACGCCGCTGCGTCACTGGACCTCTAACACCCATGTAGTGCTTATCTCATGGGGCCAATATGGGGCCAGCGAGCCAGACCGACTGATCCAACACGTCCGAAGACCGGTCGCGCGTCCGGTCTGACCAGCTGAAACACAGTGATGTAGGCCGCACCACCGCCTGAAAAGCGGAAGGTCGGCGGTTCGATCCCGCCCCTGGCCACCGATCTTCAGCTGCGCGGACGCGGTGACAGCACTCCCGTGCGCCTGGTTGCGACGCAGCTGTTGGGGCGTAAGGTCAGGGCATCGGGACCATCCAAGGCCCCCATGATCAAGGGGCCAGCCATGTCTGACAAGTCTCCTCGGCAAACTATGACCAAGAAGTCCGGAAAATCTCTGAAAGAGAAGCGTGCCGCCAAACACGCCAAGACGGCGGCCCGTGTCTCATCCGCCGAAGCCTTGCTTAATGACAAGAAGCGCTGAGGCGCAACAGCTTTTCTAGGACCCTAGCTTCCCCTGCAAGGAGACAAGCGAAGATTGGCTATCGGCCGGCGTATTTCAGCAGTATCTACGTTCTGGCCGCGCACCGTCTGTGCCCATGGCTGTGGGTACGACTTGCTGCTCACGTCAAACTCGTTGGGGGCGGCCGGCTTCACCCGATCGATACCAGCTGGTCGATTGAGTCCCTAGGCAGGTCGCCATCAACGACGGCCGTCACCACCAGTTTGTCCAGTGTGATCGCGCCATTGTGGTTGTCGAGGAAAGCGGTGTCGGCGGCATCGCGTCCGGTGGCGATGCGCACCAGGGTTTGCCTCGGCGCCAAAAGCGTGCCGTCGACGACTCGCCAGTGCCCCGCTACGAACGCCTCGGCTACCGCATGAAAGTCCATCGGGTACAAACCGGGCGCATACACCGAAACAACACGGGCAGGCACCTTGACGGCACGTAACAGCGCCACCACAAGATGCGCGAAGTCTCGACAGACGCCGGCACCGGAGAGCAAGGTATCCACTGCTCCATCGATGGGATCACTGGAGCCCGGTACATAATTCAGCCGGCTGCCGACCCAAAGCGAAACCCTCTCCAGCAGAGCCGTCGAATCGAGGTAGCTCCCGAATTCGGTTGCGGCGAAGCCGAAGAACTTGTCGCACTCGGCGTAGCGGCTCGGACGAAGGTACATCGATAGGTCGTACTCGGTTACTGGCGCTGGATCGGTTCGCCCCACGATCGTCGCAGCGTAGTCGACCTTGAGGTTACCCACCGGAACGTCCACCTTGTGGATGCGGTTACCGTGCACGCCGCTGATCTCCAACGGCTGCAGTGGGTTTCCGTCCAACACAAATGACAACGACTCGGATATCTCGGCGTTGGGATGCGGTGCGACGGCGATCTGGAATTCCAAGGTCGTCGGCGCGGTGATCTCGACCTCGAGTTCAGCAGCGACCTGTCGTCTCATCTGCCCCTCCTGTCGCCTTACGGTCAGCTTCGGTCGCGGCCAGCGGCTGCTTCAGCGGTGCTGCCACGGACGCCGACTGCAACATCACCGATGCCGTACAACCACCAGCGTCCCACCGTGCGCCGTTGCACCGCAAAAATAGCCAAAATGGGACGACGCGGTCCGGTGATTCACATGACACGTCACCGGCATGTGGCCACCGCATGCTGTCGTTGTCGGCTCCAAACCGCAGTGAGCGATCGAGTCCGGCGGCACGAGTGCGGCGCCGCCTCCCCGCTCAAGCCCTCCACCGCGGTGGCCTCGTAATGGCCGGGCTGCTCTCGGGGCGGTCGGAGAAAGCAGGAAGTTGCGCCGGTTCTGAATCGCTTACGGCGGGGGACACGACCTCGGGCTGGTAGCGGTGTGAAAACAAGTCGGACGGGTTTCACGTATGCGAAATCCTCAAAATTGGTTCGGTGTTGCTCAAACGTTGGGTCCGTCTAGCGAAGAGATCGATTCGCGAGCTGGTCATCTGTGCACAAGACTGTCTCGAGCGACAGTGCCAACGCGAATGGCTTAACGGCCGATCTACGCGCGAACGTCAGCTAAGACATCGCCCTGGACGGCTGGTCGCGTTGATCATCCCCAGAAACCACGTCTCTTGGTCCGCTTCTGGTCGCCTTCTACGTCGGTCCACGCACCGCAGGCGTAGCGGTATGCCTGTTTGGCGCCGACCCGCAAGACTTCGAGTCTGCCGTCGTGGTGCTTGACGTACACGTCACCGAACCGCATGTACTTGTCGCAAGCGCCGCCGGGAAGTGTCACTTTGACTGTCATGCTCGAACTTTGCGGACGCGTGGGTGGAATGTCGGTCGGTAACACGCCCCCGGCGGTTGTTCGCCGCCGTCGCCGGTCCCGAGCATGTCGCCGACCGTGGAAGTATTGCCCGGCGCCGCCGCTGTCATCATCGCCGTGTGCGCGATGTCTGGATCGGTGCTCGGAGGCACCACCATCAGCAGGATCCTCTCGCGGCCGACCCCGAGCACTTCGAGGGTGTTCGCTGAATAGTGGTTGAAACCATCAAGTCGAACTGATCGTCCGCCGGTCGCCAGGCGTACCGGAGCTTTCGCCCATGCAGCGAGGTTGTACATCACCCGGTCAACGGAGCCCAGTCGCACCGACAGCACCGCCAGCAGATCAGGCAATTCAGTTGGCAGGTCATTGCTGCGGGGCCACCATGCCCCGTCAACGTGTCCGCTCGTTTTCGCCTTGGGTTTGATGCGCAGTCGCGGTGTGTGCGCTGGCCCTGTGCAGTGGTCGGCGGAAGCCGCGCGGCCGTTGTCTCGTGTCATAGCGGCAATCCTGTCTTGGCCGCGAACCGGCCAATTATCAAATGCATCGGCGATGACGCGATCTCAGTTGGTCGCGCGCGACGTACCGCCGATCCGATGTACATCGCATCCCGAACGGGAGCAACGTCCAGTCAAAGTCGTTGTGTATCAACGCTCCGGATGCAAACCGCATCGCACGGGCGTGATGGAACGATGTCTCTATGGTACGCCTGCCAGCGCTGGGGCGCGAAAACCCCTCAACGCGCTGTGGGCTGGCGGGAATCACCCACCAGCCCACACGGGGTAGAGCCCTCGCACTAGACCGCAGTTACTCCCACCGCCTGCGGACCCTTGGTGCCCTGCTCGATATTGAACTCAACTCGTTGGTTGTCCTCGAGCGATCTGTAGCCGCTCCCCTGTATTTCTGTGTAGTGGACGAACACATCTGCTGCGCCGCCGTCCGGAGCGATAAAACCGAAGCCTTTTTCGCCGTTAAACCATTTCACAGTTCCCTGTGCCATACCGTTAACTTCTCTCATTCTGAACAGATGCCGATGAGCATCTCCGCTTAGAATAGCACGTGCAGGAGTCGGGATTGTCTTAGCTTGTGGCAGAACACTTTTCAACCACGAGATGCCCAGCCGGCTTGTTGACTGGAGCCCGCAGAAGCTGGGGAGTCGCGTTAGGGCTATTCACCTCCACGACGATCAGCGGCAGCAGTCGAAAAGACGATGGGTCGCTTTGGTGTAGTTCGGCGGCACACCCGCATCGCACCATGATGGCTGCGGCGGCCGAGCGTCGACGACCGGGGGCATTAGTCGTTGGCCCGTCGCGCATGGCGTGACGACGCCTAATAGCGCCGGTACGTATGCCTGGTGCCATGCGACGCCAACTTTGTGACGACTGAACGGCCTTGGCCGCGAGGGGATTCCCGCGCGGCCGCCACCAAGATGTCGACCGACTCTCCGATACCGGTTGCGATGTCGTCGACGCTGGGCACGTTGTCGGGACACACGCAGACACTCAGGTCGAGCATGCCACCGCGCGATATCAGCGCAATGGTCAACCCGCAGCCAGCTTGTAGCGGCGCCACGGTGTGCATACCGACGACCCTAACCCCCGCGCAGTACGCGGGCACGGGCTTGCCGGTTACGTAGGAGACACTGCCGTGGCATATCGGTGCCAGGCCCAGTCTATTGTAGAGTCGCGATGCTGCGCGGGCTGCGCACGGCGGCATCACGGACACGATGCGCTTGAAATCGACTGTCAAATAATGCCTCTCGGAGTCACGCTCGCGGACGGCGTTCAAGTTTTCTGTGGCGGTATGGAGGTTGGTGAGGACCAGCACAGGGTCGTCGAGCTGTACCGGGAGGCGAATCAGCCCGGCCGTCAACGGATTGCCAATCGCGTTCGGATCGGCTTCTGGCGGCGCGAGCGGCATCTGCATCAGCAACGGCTCATTCGGTACGGCGTCGTGCCGCTGCAGCCAGGCGCGCAGAGACAGCGTGCAGGCGGCCAGGAAAACGTTGGTGATGCTGCCCCCGAACGCGTTATTGACGGTCTGTAAGTCGGCCAGCGGGATCGAGGCGAAGGCCACTGCCCGGCGTTGGGTAAGCGGCGCGTTAAACACAGTGTTGGGCACGGGCCCCCTCATCGACGCAACTGGCGAGATGGGTTCGGATTTGCCCGTGCCACGCAGCCGGCCACGCGCGGCGCGTAGGACACCAGTCACGGCCTCGGCGAGCAGCCAGGCACCGGCGACGTTGTTCTCGACGAGCTCGGTCACCGTGTCAGTGAGGAACTCGCCGAGCGAGGGTGCCCTCAGGTTCGGCTGTGACGGCAGATCATTGGCCAGGTCGCCGCGCGCACCGTTAGTCAATAACCGCGGCCATACGGACGCGGCTCCGGCGCCACCGTCGCTCAACGCAGGCGACATCTTCACGGCCAACGCCCACCGGCCTTCCGCCAGTCCATCGATGCTCCACGCTTCCCACAAATGGCGATCCAATGGTCCTTTGGTCAGCTGCCCTAGCAGGTTGGCGAATTCGCTTCGGCCGCCGGGAGCCTCAACCGTTGCGCCATGGATTTGGGGAGCTGGGTCATAGTCATCGATCTCGGCCCACAGAGGCTGACCCATACCGAGTGGCTTGCCTGCCAGCCGGCCGCGAAAGCGTGCCAATGCCGGGAGCGATGAGGCTACGAGCCGGTGCAGCCGCTCGTGGCTGAGCTGTTCGGACGCTTCCATGATGGCCAGCACGACGGTGTGCGCCGGCGTGGTCGAAGTCTGGGTATGCAGCAACGCCGCATCGGCCGCAGCCAAGCGGGTAGCCATCAGCGCGCCAGCGCTTCCCACGCCGAAACCCGTTGAGCCGGGTCAGCAGAATCGTTCCCGACAACCGCAAGTTTCAACATGTGATCCCCACGGCCCGGGTGCGGCCTTTGCTTCTGCGCGGTTTTTCCGGGTTCTCGCTGATCATGAGGGAAGTGTCGACACTTGACACCTCGTTTGGTGTGGCGGGCCGCCATCACGATCGCACTCGCGTAACTCGGGTCGGTGCACCAAGGAACGACCAGCTGGCGATCGACTGGACGTACTCCGGTCAGGAGTCGGCCTGGAGGGTCGATCCATTCACTGACATTATGCGTCAGGCGGCCAATCTCGCTGATCCAAAACGACAACATTGCGATCTGATCTGGCTGCTCCGGTGTGAGGTCACCGCCGCGCGGCAACCTTCCCCCATCCGGGTGCCCGCCGTGGGATGCCTTGGACTTTAAGCGCAATCGGGGCGTGTCGAATTCACTGAAACTGCTGTGGGTCTGTTCCAACGTCATTGCGACGATCCTTCTTCGCCGTCAATCGGCCAATCCTTCGAAATCCGCGACGACACGACCAAGACCGGTCGTGCACAAAATACCGCCGATGCCTCTCACCCTACGCGCGTCTGGCCAGCAGACTAGGTCTACAGCAGCGCAACGGGAAATGCGAGTTGGCGCTCAGCGCTGCGTAGCAAGGTCACGCTGCGGCGTCTAGGTTTACGTTCTTCTCTTGACGACCTTGGTCGTTCGGGCCCAGACTCCTAGATGTCGGTCGCTGCCATGGGGTCTTCGCTCGTCGTCATCGACCTGCCCTCGCATCATGTGGCCAGCTGGCGATCGCACGCATTGGCCGATCGTGATGGACCTCGCGATGGGTCGCTTCCTATCGGAAGCGAGCTGTCGCCGGGAGCGGCCAGGGCTACTTGAGCATGCTCCCGGCGTCAACGGTGACCGGAAGCCCTGTGATGTAACGCGATTCGTCGGACGCCAGGAACAACACCGCATTGCTGATGTCCACCGGCTCGACCCAGCCGACCGGCAGAACGTGCATGAACTGCGCGGCGACCTTGAGGTCGTCCGGGCCGGGGTTCTCCAGATCCGGCCGGAACAACTTCATCGTTCCCTCGTTCATGAACATCGGCGTGTTCACGTTGGTCGGGTGAACGGAGTTCACGCGGATGAAGTGCTGGCCGAGTTCCACGGCGAAGGCGCGCATCAAGCCGACGACCCCGTGTTTGGCGGCGATGTAGTGACCGGTGTGCGGGTAGGCCTTGAGGCCGCCGACCGAGCTGGTCAAGATGATGGACCCGCCCTGGCCCTGGGAAATCAAATGCGGCACACCGGCTTTGACAGTTTTCCAAACGCCGGACAGGTTAACGTCGATCATGTCTCGCCAGTCGTCTTCACGGGTTTTGTCGAGAGTCTGCCCGCCGTTACCGATTCCCGCGTTCGCGCAGATGATGTCCAGGTGGCCGAGCTGTTCGACCCCGCCGTCCACCACGGCTTTCAAGGCTTCGTAGTCGCGCACGTCGACTTCGGCGGTCACGATGCGCCGGTTGAGACCCTTGACTAGATCGGCCGTCTCGGCAAGGTCATCCGGTGTCGACGGCGGGATCTCGCTGCTGCTGCTGATCGGTGTACAGATGTCGACCGCGATGATGTCGGCACCCTCCTGCGCCAGGCGCACCGCATGGCTGCGGCCCTGACCCCTGGCCGCGCCGGTGATCAGCGCAACCCTGCCCTCGACTCTTCCACCCATGACTGCACCTCACTGTCCGAGAAGCCGAGTTGATGACTGCCCGGCGCGCGCGTTGACTTTCCGCCTTTGATTATTTGTCGATCGATCAGGAAGGGTGGCACCATTTGATCGCGGTGTCAACAGAGGCCGGCAGCGGAGCGCGATTGATCGGTGCACCGGAGAAGCGATGCGGGGCGTATGGCGGCAGGGCGGGCCAGTCCTACCTGCTCGACGCCGGCGTGGTCGCGGGTGCCTTCAGCAGGCTCAGTTGGCGTTCGACGAACGCGCGTAACTCGTCGTGGCCGTGGGTGACGCCGACGGCGCTCTCGTTGCACAGGCTGCGCGCGACCTGCGCGATCAGCATCGAGATGGCCACCGGCGGATATTCCTCGAGTTCGATGTGGTTTGCGCGCAGGACCATCGTCACCGCCGCCGTCTCGATGTCGCGGACCCGCTCGGCGTAAGCCTTGAGTTCGGCACCAATTGCCTTGCGGTGGTTGGCCAATGCCATGAATTCGGCATTGAGTGCCGTCGCCGCGGTGTCGCTGTTGATCAACCACAGCGTTTGCAACGGGTCGTCGTCGGTGAGCAGGGCGCGCATGCGTGCCAGCGCGGTCTCGGCACCGGCGCGCAGCACCTCGACGAACAGAACGTCCATCGTCGGGAAGTAGTAATAAACGAGGGCCTGCTTGACGCCGGCCTCCGCGGCCACCCGGCGCGACGTGGCCGCCGCATAGCCCTCCTCGCGCATGATGCGTGCGGTGGCCTCGATGAGCTTGGTGCGCGCGCCCGCGTCGGCGCCTCTCTTGTTGTGGCGCGTCGATGCGGGGCTGGACGCGCCCGCTTTGCTTGACCGGCGCGCGCGATCCGTGGTAGGCATACCGCATCCTATCAATTTGGTCGATCGATCAGTTCATGACCGTGAGTCGGCTCGACTGGGACGGAGGCGCCGTGGCCGCCTGTCCGCGCCAAGGCGTCAGCGTCGTCACCGAGGGCGCGCTGGCGTGATGCCGCTTCGTAGGCCAGGAAAAGGAATCGAACTCATGACCGAACTCGCCGACGTCGATTACTTCACCGACGCCGACATCGCGCAAGACCCTTACGCCTATTGGGATTACCTTCGCGGCCAGGGCCCGGTCTTCCGCGAGCCGCATTACGGGGTGGTGGCGGTCACCGGTTACCAGGAAGTGCAGGCCGCCTTCAAAGACGTCGATTCGTTCTCCGCGGTCAATGCGATCGGCGGCCCGTTCCCGCCGTTGCCGTTTACGCCGCAAGGCGACGACATCAGCGAACAGATCGAAGCGCACCGTCATGAGTTCCCCATCTTCGAGCACATGGTCGTCATGGACCCGCCCGAGCACGAAAAAGCGCGCTCACTGCTCGGACGGCTGCTCACGCCGCGTCGGCTGCAGGAAAACAAGGACTACATCTGGCAATTGGCCGATCGGCAGTTCGACGAGTTCATCGCCAACGGTCGGTGCGAGTTCCTCGGTGAGTACGCAAAGCCATTCGCGACCTTGGCGATAGCCGATCTGCTCGGGGTTCCCGAGGACGACCGCGCCGAGATTCGCCGCAACCTGGGAGCCGGCAACGCGCCGGGGGCCAGGGTGGGCGCGCTCGATCACGAACCGGTCGGCAGCAACCCGTTGCAATACCTCGATGACCTGTTCAGCGCATACATTGCCGACCGGCGGGAAAGCCCCCGCGAAGACGTACTCACCGGCCTGGCGACCGCCACGTATCCCGACGGCTCGACTCCACCGCTACTGGAGGTCGTGCGACCGGCCACCTTTCTGTTTGCGGCAGGCCAGGAGACGGTGACCAAACTACTGAGCGCCGCGGTGCAGGTCCTCGGTGACCAACCCGGGCTTCAGGCGCGGCTGCGCGCCGACCGAAGCCTGATCGGCCCGTTCATCGAAGAGGCGTTGCGCATGCAGAGCCCGACCAAGGTCGACTTCCGGCTGGCGCGCAAGACCACCACTCTGGGCGGAGTACACGTCCCGGCCGGCACGGTCATCATGCTGTGTCTGGGAGCGGCCAATCGTGATCCGCGGAAATTCGCAAATCCCAACGAGTTTCAGGTCGACCGAAAGAACGTCCGCGAGCACATCGCTTTCGGTCGCGGGATCCACACCTGCGCCGGCGCACCGCTGGCGCGTGTGGAAGGCCAAGTGACCATCAACCGCCTCCTGGACCGAACGCGCGACATCCGGATCAGCGAGGCCAAGCACGGCTCGCCGCCCGACCGCGAGTACCGCTACGAGTCCACGTTCTTGCTGCGCGGCCTCACCGAGCTGCATATCGAGTTCGCCCAGGGGCCTGGCGAGCGTTAGTCCTGTACCGCAAGGCCTTTCACCTGCCGATCACTGCAAGCACGTTCACGTTGTTGTTCGGCAGCCCGCAGGATCGAGTCCGCGGCCACGAACGCGGGTTTGATGCGGTCGGCACTCTCGATGGGTAGATTTGCGGCACGGCGGAGCACCATCAGCGCCAACCCGCTGTGGGTCGCGTACGAGACGATCAAAAGGTTGACGCGAGCGTGTATGCCGATGACCGTCATTACATGCTGGCGTTTGCCTTCCCATCCCGGCCAATTGAGATCGGGTGGCCGTTGCAGCGAAGACCAATTGACGTTGATGGAAGTGACTTCGCCAAGCAATGGAGTGAGTACCGCGACGAGCTCGGGCAATTCATTCGTGATGCGATCTGCACGCGGCCACCACGCACCGTCGATATCGCGTCCGAGTTTGCGAGCCACCGAGAGCCGGATGGGAGTGGATTGGCGTCGGGTTCTGACGGCCAAGCTCATCGCGAATACCGCGGCCGGCAGTTCGCGCACTTGACCACGACGGCGAAGCCGTCCGCATCAGGCGTCGAATTATTTTGTTGTCGTGTAACGATCGGGGTCGCGTAACCCATGGGCGGTTCCTTCGCGCTCGGCGTCGTCGGGTCCACGGACGAGGGACCGACGGAGGAATCACATTGCCCGGGGGTGTCATCTGCGCCGATTGCGCAGTCGACCACCGCTGACAACGAACGGCTCGCCTTCGACGCTACGCCACTACCGGCCCACTTGGACGCTCGGGTGGCCAGCGACAGCGCACGCGGGCGCGGCACTGGTCGGCTGACCGCATCTGGAAACTCGCCTGGCAGATGAACATTGCCATTCCGACGGAACGAAATCCCTTGCGGCGCAGGGGATAAGAGACGATTGCTGTTGTCTGTCACGAATCGAGGGATGACGGGTAGGGTAGTGGCAACAGCGAGGACGGGGCTACATGGCAATAGAGAACTGGTGCGACGCGGTCGAGATCCACCCATCGCAGGTCCGTGTCGGTGACGTCATCGGCACGCGGCGTCCCACCGAATTGCGTCTGACGGTCAAGATGATCAGTGCTCCGCAGAGCGGCCCGGGGCAATGGACATTTTTCAGTCGAGACGACAACGGTCAGCAGCGAACCAGTACCTTCGGCGATGGCGAATTGGTCCGCAGGTACGCCCAAGCGTCCTGACATCCACGCTCGTCAAGGCCGATCAGCGACGTTGATTTGTAGATCCGGCGGCGTCGGGCCGATCGGAAAATGCCGGGTGCTCGACCGGTTTTGCAGAGGTTTCGCCCGAAGCGACATACTTCGGCGCCTCGGGGTGGGAAAACAAGTTCGACTCGTCCATGAGCTGTCCTTCCGAATGAAAGATGTCGGCCGATGGGCGCCGCTGCTTGGCGTCGGACGACTATCGAATCGCAGGCGGTCTCAATGATTCGTTCGCGATTCGCGGTGACCGCTAGAGCGCGGTTCCTCCCCACTCTACAGGCGGCCGGCGCGGTGCATGTCGGGCTCGGGTGAAGACGGTTCGGTCAGGGTATAAGCGCCCTGCTTCCGCCGGCCGCCGGGCCGATCACCATCTAGACCCGGTACTAGGTGAATTGGTAAGCGTTGCAATTAGTTTCGAATATTAGCCCGCTCGTGCTACCCTGAGCCCGCATGGATGTGTTTGGTACATCCGCATTTGATGAGAGAAGTAAGTAAATGGCACAGGGAACTGTGAAATGGTTCAACGGTGAAAAGGGCTTCGGCTTCATCACCCCTGATGACGGCACGAAGGACCTCTTCGTCCACTACTCCGAGATCCAGGGAAACGGCTATCGCTCGCTCGATGAGAACCAACGTGTTCAGTTCGAGGTTGAGCAAGGAGCCAAAGGACCCCAGGCGGTAGGAGTCAGTACCGTCTGAGATTGACATACGTCGCGGTGGGCTGGTGCGGTTGCTTCGTACCAGCCCATCGATGCTTTTTGGACCCAGGTCGCCGGTTGCGACAACCCCGCACCTCTAGCGCGATCCGGACTGACGAACCGGGATAATGACCGCATGCGTCTCGCGTGGGTGCTACGACTGACCATTGCGTTGTCGCTCGTCTCGGTGGGCGGGATACCCACCGCGAACGCCGGACCCGACGTACCACCGGTCAGCGACGCCGCACGGGCGGCTGGGTTCGTCGACGTCCGCAGTGTCATCCCCGATGCGATACTCGATCTGCGCTACGCGACCACCAATAATTTCACCCATACACAGTTGTATCCCTCCGACGCCAGATGCCTTGTGCACCAATCGATGACGCCCGGCCTGGCCGCGGCCGCCGGCGCGCTGCGCCCGCAGGGGCACCTCCTGGTGTTCTGGGATTGCTATCGACCGCACGACGTTCAGGTCAAGATGTTCAATCTGGTCCCGAATCCCGCTTGGGTGGCACGCCCGGGCCCGTACGCACACAGCCACGAGTCGGGCCGTTCGGTCGACGTGACTTTCACGACGACGCAGCAGCCGTGCTCGTCCGGGCTGCACGCGAGCGGTCTCTGCCTGGCCGACATGGGTACCGACTTCGACGATTTCACGCCTCGGGCAACGGCTTTCAACACGCAGGGCATCAGTGCTGACGCTGCGGCGAACCGGGCGGCGCTGCGGTCGGCGATGAACTATGGCGGGCTGAAGGTGTATTCGGGCGAGTGGTGGCATTTCGACGGGCCAGGGGCCGGTGTCGACCGACCGATCGTCGACGTGCCCGTCGACTAAGCGTCTCAAAATACGGGACGCCGGTTTCAGAATGTGACTGTCGACGCGTAGGCTGCCAGACCAGACGCGGCAACCGAGGGGCACAGTGAACGACCAATATCGAGCGACCTACACGCACGGCCATCACGAGTCGGTGTTGCGCTCTCACCAGCGACGCACCGCCGAGGACTCCGCCGCCTATCTGTTACCGCACCTGAGACCGGGGCTGTCCGTGCTCGACGTCGGCTGCGGACCCGGCACCATCACCGCCGACCTGGCCGCGCGAGTCGCACCCGGACCGGTCACCGCGGTCGACCAGGTTGCCGACGTGCTCAGTGTTGCCCGCGACGAAGTCCAGCGACGAAACCTGTCCAACGTCTCGTTCGCCACCGCCGACGTGCACAACCTCGACTTTCCTGACGACGCCTTTGACGTCGTCCACGCGCATCAGGTGCTACAGCATGTGTCCGATCCCATTGCAGCACTTCGAGAAATGCGGCGGGTGTGCGCGCCAGGCGGCATCGTGGCCGCCCGCGACGCCGACTACTCCGGGTTCATCTGGTACCCGGAAGCGTCGGCGCTCGACCTGTGGCGCGACCTCTACCGCCGCGTCGCGCGCGCGAACCGGGGCGAACCGGATGCGGGCCGGCGACTGCTGTCGTGGGCGCAGCAGGCGGGATTCGTCGACATCACGCCCACCGGCAGCCTGTGGTGTTACGCCACGCCCGAGACGCGCGGCTGGTGGGGCGGAATGTGGGCCGACCGGATTCTGCGCTCAGCTGTGGCGCGTGACCTGGTGAGCCTCGACCTGGCGACCACCGCGCAGCTCGAGGAGATCTCTGCCGCGTGGCGAGAATGGGCCGCCGCACCGGACGGCTGGATCGCGATCCCGCATGGCGAGATAATCTGCCGCGCATAGACCGGGGCGGCGGCATAGCGGGGTCCTTTTACCTGCTCAGCGGTGTGGTATTGGCATTCTCTTTTTTTGCAAGTACGTTATTCACCGATGGATAATACGGCCCACACTCCGTCTGGTATCCCGCTGCAGCCCGTATACGGGCCGGCGGACGTAACCGCGGAGCCTCCTCAGCCGGGGGAGTTCCCCTTCACCCGGGGTAACTTCGCCTCCGGCTATCGCGGCAAGCTCTGGACGTTTCGCCAGTACTCGGGCTTCGGCACCGCCGAGGAATCCAACCGCCGGTATCGCTACCTGCTCGAGCAGGGCGGGACGGGGCTGTCGGTTGCGCTCGACCTGCCCACCCAGTGCGGCTACGACTCCGACGATCCCGAATTCGGCGAGGAGGTCGGCCGGGTCGGCGTCGCGGTGGACACCCTGGCCGATTTCGAGATCCTGTTCGACGGAATTCCGTTGGACAAGCTCAGCACGAGCATGACGATCAACGGGACGGCGGCGATCCTGCTGGCGTTCTACGTCGCGGCCGCCGAGAAAAAGGGGATTCCGCGCGAAAAGCTGACCGGGACCATCCAGAACGACATCCTGAAGGAGTACGCCTCGCGGGGGACCTGGATCTGGCCGCCGGAGCCGTCGCTGCGGCTGATCGCCGACACCATCGAATTCTGCGCCGCCGAGGTTCCCCGGTTCAATGCGATCTCGGTGGCCGGGGCGCACTTCCGCGACGCGGGGGCCAACGCGGTGCAGGAGATGGCGTTCACCCTGGCCGACGGGGTGACCTATTGCGACACGGTGGTCGAGCGGGGCCGCATGACGATCGACCAGTTCGCGCCGCAGATCTCGTTCTTCTTCTACACCCACGGGGACTTCTTCGAGGAGATCGCCAAATACCGTGCGGGACGGCGCCGTTGGGCGACGATCGTGCAGGAGCGCTACGGGGCGAAGACGGCGAAGGCGGCGATGTTCCGCTTCGGTTGCGTCTGTGGTGGCGCGTCGCTGTACGCGCCGCAGGCTCACAACAACATCGTCCGGGTGGCCTACGAGGCGATGGCAGCGGTGCTCGGCGGTGTGCAGTCGATGTTCACCGCGGCCTGGGACGAGCCATTCGCGCTGCCGACCGAGGAGACCACGACACTGGCGCTGCGCACCCAGCAGATCCTGGCGCACGAAACCGGCGTCGCCAGCGTCGCGGACCCGCTCGGCGGCTCCTACTTCGTCGAGGCGCTGACCGATGCGACCGAGGAGCGCATCATCGAGATCATGTCCGACCTCGAGCGGCACGGCGGCATGGTGCAGGCCATCGAGGACGGTTATTTGCAGGGTCTGATCGCCGACGAAGCCTTCATCCTGCATCAGGAGGTCGAAGCCGGCACGCGGCCCGTTGTCGGGGTCAACCGGTTCGTGACGGAGGAACTCGCCCACGATGTCGTCACCTACGAACTCGACGCCGAAGGACGTGACCTGCAGCTCAAGCGGCTGTCCAAGGTCAAGGCCGAACGGGATTCGGCCGCAGTGCAATCCGCGTTGGCCGCACTGTCGCGGTCGGCTGAGGGAGACGACAACCTGATGCACAAGCTGATCGACTGTGCCAACGCCTACTGCACGGTCGGGGAGATGGTCTCCGCGCTCAAGGCGGTGTGGGGCGAATTCCAACAACCGGTGGTGTTTTAGATGGCTGTCCGCGTTCTGGTTGCCAAACCCGGCCTGGACGGCCATGACCGCGGCGCGAAGATCGTCGCCCGCACCCTACGTGACGCCGGGTTCGAGGTCATTTACACCGGCATCCGCCAGCGCATCGAGGACATCGCGTCGATCGCCGTCCAGGAGGACGTGGCGGTGGTCGGGTTGAGCATCCTGTCGGGTGCGCACCTGGCCCTCACCGCGCGCACGGTGGAAGCTCTGCGCGCCGCCGATGCCGCCGACATCGCCGTCGTCGTCGGGGGCACCATCCCCCATGCGGACGTCCCCAAGCTGCTCTCCGCCGGCGCGGCCGCGGTATTCCCCACCGGGACGCCGCTGGACGACCTGGTGCGCGACATCCGCGCACTGACCGGCACGGCGGACATTGACTCGAACGAACCCGTCACGGAGGAACCATGCGCGTCGGAGTGATGATCGGCGCCGAGCGGGGCGACATGGCCCGCAAGGTGGACAAGCTGGCCTCCGACATCGAATGGGCCGAATCCGCCGGCCTGGACACCGCCTGGATGCCGCAGGTGCCCAACGACTTCGACTGCCTGACCATGGTGTCGCTGATGGCCGCCCACAGCTCGCGCATCGAACTGGGTACCGCGGTGGTGCCGCTGCAGGCCCAGCACCCCATCGCCCTTGCCCGCCAAGCCCTCTCGACGCATGCGGTGGCCCGTGGACGGCTGGCGCTGGGTGTCGGGCCGTCGCACCACTGGATCATTCGCGACATGCTCGGCCTGCCGTACGAGAAGCCGGCCGCCTACACCCGCGACTACCTCGAGGTGCTCAATGCAGCCGTTGCCGGGCCGGGATCGGTTGACGTCGAGAACGATTCGTTCACAGTGCACAATCCGCTGGCCATCGGGGCCGACACCCCGATGCCGGTGCTCGTCGCCGCGCTGGGGCCGGTGATGCTGCAGATTGCCGGTGAACTGGCCGACGGCACCGTGCTGTGGATGGCCGACGAACGCGCGATCGGTGATCACATCGCTCCGAAGATCACCAAGGCCGCCGCGGACGCCGGTCGCCCCGCACCGCGGATCGTCGCGGGAATCCCGGTATGCCTGTGTGCGGCTGGACGAATCGACGAGGCCAGGGAGCGGGCCAACCGCATCCTGGGCGAGGCCGAGGTGTCGCCCAACTATCAGCGCCTGCTGGACCGCGGTGACGCCCGCGACGTCGGCGACCTGTGCGCGGCCGGTGACGAGGAACAGATCTTGGCGCGGATGCGTGGCTTCGCCGACGCCGGCGTGACCGACTTGTCGGTGCGGCTGCTTCCCATCGGTGACAACCGCGACGAGCTGGTCGCGTCCAAACAGCGCACCCGGGAAATGATCGCCTCGCTCGCCGCGGAATTGCGTTGACCACAAACGACTCCGGGCCGCTGGCCGGGATACGCATCCTCGAGGTCGGCACCATGCTGGCGGGGCCGTACGCGACCATGCTGCTCGCCGATCTCGGTGCCGAGGTCACCAAGATCGAACCGGCCGGCGGCGAGATTTCCCGCAGCGTCGGCGCCACCTATTTCGCCAGCCTCAACCGCAACAAGTCCAGCGTCACGCTGGACCTCAATTCCGATGCCGGACAGCAGCGATTGGGTGAACTGGTCGCCGAATCCCATGCGCTGCTGGTGAACCTGAAGCCGTCGGCCATCCGGCGGCTGGGCCTGACCTACGACGAGTTGCGGCGGCACAACGAGCGGATCGTCTGCGTGGCGATCACCGGCTTCGGCGTGTACGGCGGCGATGATCCGGCCTTCGATTACGTGGTGCAGGCGGGTGTCGGCACCGCCGCCCTGACCGGCGATCCGGACGGCCCGCCGACGCTGCCCGGCTACTCCTCGGCCGACAATTCCACCGGAATGACCGCGGCACTGGGGTTGTTGGCGAAAATCATCTCGGGCACCGGCGGGCAGGTGGATGTGTCGCTGCGCGACGTCATGCTGTCCCAGCTGAACTACCACGCGTCGGCCTATCTCAACGGCGGCGTCGAGCCGCAGCGCCGCCCCCATGGGGCCCACTCCTATTACGTTCCGGCGCAGCTCTTTCCGACGGCCGAGGGATATCTGGCGCTGTTCATCACGCATGACGGCTTCTGGAAGTCGTTCGCCGCCGAAGCGGGCATCGGGGGTTTCGAAACGATGGCCGAGCGAGTCGCCCGCCGTGACGAAGTGCTGGCGGTCGTGACGGCGATGCTGGCCACCGACAGCGCCGTCGGGTGGGAACGACGGCTGCGCCCGCTGGGAGTTCCGGCGGCGGCCGTCCGAACGCTGCCCGAGGCGCTCGAGGCGACGCCGGAAGTGGTTGTGACGGCGGGCGAATTCCGTTTGGTGGGCAGCCCGATCCACGTCTCGGGGTATGAACCCGAGTACCGTCCGGCGCCGGAGCTTCCCCAGCAGGCCCAGTAGCCGCCGAGCGTCAAGTTACTTTCACACTCGCGGTCGAGCGTGAAAGTAACTTCACGCTCGAGTCCGGCGCCGGAGCCCGAGTAGCGCGCCGCTCAGGTTTGCGCAGGCCCGGTAAGCACAGCCTCGGCGATCTTGCGGAAGGCCGCCAGCAGACGGCTGCGATCCCCAGCGCGACAGGCCAATACGACATGGCTGGGTTCGACCCCTTCCAGCGGGACCGTGGTGATGTCCGGCCGCACACCGTTGCCGTAGACGCCCGCCGTGATCGCCACGGCTTGCCCCGAGGCGATGAGTTCGAACTTGTCCTCTAGCGCCTCGATGAACGGGCCATCGGGTGCTCGGCGGCCGTCGGGTCGCGGATCGATGCGCCAGAAGGCGCTCCAGGCCGGATCCGAATGCCGCACCCGCGGCATGGGTTCGTCGGCGATGTCGTCGAGGGTGACCGATTTCCGGCCGGCCAGGCGATGGTCGACTGGTATCGCCAGCACCCGCGGTTCGTCGTACAGGATCGTCACGTGCAGCCCTTCGGTCGGAAACGGCAGCCGGGTCACCACCGCGTCCACCCGATGGCCGAGCAACGCGTCGAGCGCCTGGTCCCAATCCAAATGCGTGACTTGGACATCGGCTTCGGGATGCTCGCGGCGCATCTCACGCACCGCGGGTGTGACGATCATGCCCATCGTGTAGCCGATGGTGATCCGGCTGGGCTGCGCGGCCGCTCGCGCCTGCGCGGTGGCTTGGGCTGCCGAACGCAGCAGCGCCTTGGCCCGGGGCAGAAACACCTCGCCCGCCTCCGTGAGCCGGGTGCCCTGCGGGGTGCGGTCCAACAGGCGGACGCCGAGTTGCTGCTCGAGCCGGCGGATCTGGCGGCTCAACGACGGCTGCGCGACACGTAGCGCTGAGGCGGCCCGGCCGAAGTGCCGATGCTCGGCGACGACGACGAAGTAACCCACCAGCCGCAGGTCGAGGTCCACTACCGGCGATGCCGAGTCGGTCATGCGCCCAGTGTAATGCGATCTCGCCCTGCTACACGCCGCAGAAGGCTTGGTGAGGTGCCGTGATGCCTGAATTGCATGGCGCGATATGAAACAGGACTTGGACACCGCCATCCGGTCGCCATTGACTTGATGGCATACCTCCAGGCGACCAGAAGGGAACCCTCATGCACGTCTTTGTCACGGGCGCGACCGGTCACATCGGCTCCGCCGTTGTCACCGAACTTCTCGATGCCGGGCACCAGGTCACCGGATTGGCGCGGTCGGACGCGGGCGCCGCCGCCCTGCACGCCGCGGGGGCGACACCCCGACGGGGAGATCTCGACGACCTCGACGGCCTGCGCGCCGCGGCGGCGGCCTCCGGCGGCGTCATCCACCTCGCCTTCAAGCATGACTTCGACGACTTCGCGGGCGCGGCCGAGACGGACCTGCGCGCCGTGCGCGCCCTCGGGGAAGCACTCGTCGGTTCCGATCGGCCGTTCGTCAGCACTTCGGGATCTCTGCTGCTTGCACTGTTGGGGCAGGGCGGTGTTGCCACCGAGCAGGACACGCTGCCATCCGGACCGCGGGTCGACTCCGAGAACGCGGTGATCGCGCTCGCCCAGCGAGGGGTTCGGTCGTCGGTGATCCGCCTTGCCCCGCTGGTGCATAGCGACCTCGATCACCATGGCTTCGCCCACCACCTGATCAACGTCGCCCGCAAGACCGGCGTGTCCGGCTACCTTGGCGATGGCGCCAACCGCTGGCCGGGTGTGCATACGCTCGACGCCGCACGCTTGTACCGGCTGGCGCTCGAAAACGCGCCCGCCGGAACGCGTTTGCACGGCGTCGACGATGAGGGTGTGCCGTTCCGCGACATCGCCGCGGTCATCGGTCGTCACCTGGACGTGCCGACGTCCAGCATCGCCGCCGAAAATGCCGGCCACTTCGGCTTTCTCGCGCTATTCGCCTCCCTGGACAATCCGACGTCGAATGCGTTGACGCAGAAGATCCTTGACTGGCACCCCGAGCAACCGGGGCTGCTCGAGGACCTCGATGCCGGCCACTACTTCGGCGAGTGAGCGCAACAGTGACTGACTCGGTGATCGCCTCGGCACGCCAGGCGCTGGGCCCGGTCGGGGTGTGTCTGCCCGTATCGTTCACCAGCACACCGCCGGCCGACCTGTTGCGGCAGGCCGCGCGCCGTCTGGAAGACGCCGGGTACGGCGCTGTCTGGACCAACGAGGTCATCGGCAAGGACGCCTTGGTGCAGCTCGGCGTGCTGTTATCCGCCACCGACCGAATGACCTTCGGCACGTGCATCGCCAACATCTGGGCGCGGCCGGCCCAGACCATGCACGCCGCGGCCGCCCAACTGGCGCAGGCGTATCCGGGCAGAATCGCGCTGGGGTTAGGCGTCGGCTACCCGGAGCAGGCGGCCGGCGTCGGCCGCGAATTCGGCAGTCCGCTGGCCACCATGCGCGACTACCTGGAGGCCATGGACAGCCCGACGTGGCCGCCGGCACCCGACGCGCCCTATCCCCGGATCGTCGCGGCCAACGGGCCGAAAATGCTTGCGCTGGCCGGCGATAAGGCGAATGGGGCATTCCCCGGCGGGATGCCGCCGGAGTTCACCGCCCGGGCCCGCGAGGCGCTCGGACCCGACAAGCTCCTGGTCGTTGGCCTGTCGGTGGCGCGCGACATCGAGGCCGCGCGCGAGGCGGTATCCGCCAGACTGGGCCTGCCGTCTTACGCGTCGAGGCTGGAGAAGCTGGGCTACCCGGCTGGTGACATCGACGATGTGAGCGATCGGCTGGTCAATGCGCTTGTCGCGCAGGGCGATCCGGCGGACATCGCGGCCAAGGTGGGGGATCACCTGGCGGCGGGTGCGGATCACATCGCGCTGCTTCCGTCCATTGACGGTGAATTTGCCGCCGGCATAGGACAATTCGAAGAGCTGGCTTCGGCGCTGATAGGCTAGTCGACGTTCGGGCCTCAAGAGTTGGACGGCGCGAGCTGCGTTTCCTGATACAGCCGCGCCCACTCTGCCCGCGAACGGATCGACACGTCCACGTCACTTCCCTTGGCGCGCAAGGCCTTGACGGTCGCCTGCTCGCGAGGGGTCCGGGCGAACGGGTCCCATCCGAAGAACTTGCACGAGTTCTGCCAGGTGATCTTGTCGATGTCGGAATCGTCGGCCCCGGCAGCGTTCAACTCGGCGAGCACCTGCTCGGGCGCGTCCGGCCAGAAGCAGTCCGAGTGCGGGTAGTCGCACTCCCAGGCGATGATGTCGATGCCGATCTCATGGCGCAGCTTCAGCGACGTCTTGTCGGTGACGTAGCACGCCAGCGAGTGTTCGCGGAAGACGTCGCTGGGCAGCTTGTCACCGAAGTCGCGGCGTAGCCATTTCTGGTTGGTGTAATGGCGGTCGCTGCGATCCAGGTAGAAGGGGATCCAGCCGATACCGCCTTCGGAGAAGGCGAATTTCAGGTCGGGGTAGTTGCGCATCGCCGGGCCCCACAGCAGATCCTGGGCGCACATCGCCGAGACCTGGGTGGCCAGGATGATCAAGTTGTCGATCGGGGCGTTGGGCGCCATGCTGATCGCCCCGAACCCGGTGCCGATGTGCAGACACATCACCACGTTCAGCTCGGACAGCGTCCGGAACACCGGTCCCCAGTAGTCCTCGTCGTGGTAGCTCGGAAGTCCTTCCAGGTGCGGCAGTTCCGGCATGGTGACCGCCCGGCAGCCCTTCGCGGCGACGCGGCGGATCTCGGCGCACATGCCCTCGGGTGTCCAGGTCGGCAGGATCGCGATCGGGATGAAGCGGTCCGGGTAGGACCCGGCCCATTCGTCGATGTGCCAGTCGTTGTAGGCCGACACCATCACCAGGGTGACGTCTTCGCGCGTCATGTTGAGGTGGCGGGCCGAAAAGCCGGTGAACGTTGGGAAACACATCGACGCGAGGATGCCGTTGCGGTTCATGTCCCGGACGCGTTCGTGGACGTCGTAAACGCCGGGACGCATCTCGGCGAAACCGGCGGGATCGCGGCCCCACTCCTCGGCCGGCCAGGACACCACGGCGTTGAGTCCGCTCACGCCCTGCGGCCTGCCCTGGTACATCCACTGGTCGACGCCCTTGTCGTCGGTGACGACGACGGGCGCCTCGTCCCGGTACTTGGCGGGCACGTGCCGCACGAACATGTCCGGTGGTTCCACCACGTGGTCGTCGATGCTCACCAAAATCAGGTCATCGACCTTCATCAAGCAGTCCTCTCCCGCGCAGCCCGAATTCGATCAGCCGCTGCGCTCGGTGGTGGTCTCGAGCAGTCGTGGAATGGGCGCCGGATCCAGCTGCAGGGCGTCCGACATGTGCAACTGCCCCGCGTTGGCGATCATGTTGTCCAGGATCGCCTGCAGGTCGTCGCCCTCGATCTCGTAGATGGCGACATAGGGTCCGTCGGCGTCAACGGGACGCAGCCGGCGCGCCGAGACGAATCCGTCCAGGGCGACGAGCTCACCCAGGTGCACCTCGTCGTACCAGGTGTTGTACTCCTGTTCGCGCTCGGGCGAACTGGGTCGGCTTTCCACGAGGATGATGCCCTTGGCCATCGTCGCCGCCACCTCTCTGGTTGCTACTCGTAGCGCACCGTGACCGAGTCCGTATCCGGAACGCCCTGGCACGTCAGAATGTAACCCTCGGCGACCTCGTCCTCCTCGAGAGCGTCGTTGACCCGCATGGTGGCATGGCCGTCTTCGAGCTTGGCCATGCACGTACCGCAGTTGCCGGCTTCGCAACTGAAGGGGGGCTCTAGCCCGGCCCGTCGCGCGGTCTCCAAGAGAGTCTCGCCCGGGACGATGGGCACCGATACCTTCTTGCGGTCGAGATGAATCGTCACCGTTCCGGCGCTGGAGCCGTTTGTTGCCGGATCTGTCACCCGCGAGGTCCCCTCGATGGTCCGGGTGATCGTCACTGCGACCGCCCCCTCTCACGTATTTGCATTCTTCAGTATAGAGAATATTATTCTCACAAAGCGACAGCATCTTCTCAAGACTGTATGGATGTCGGGTCAGCCCGGTCTGTCAGGGAAGGACAGGACGTGACCGAGCCGGCGGCGCTCGCGTTCGAGGAACGGCGATTCAGCGCGCCCGAACTCAACGCGCTGGCCGACGGGTGGGCCGCTAACCTGGCAAAATACGGTGTCACCCAGGGTCAACGCGTCGCCGTGATGGCGTCGAATCGGCCGGAGTTCCTCGCCGTGGTGCTGGCGATCTGGCGACTGGCGGCCACCGCCGTGCTCATCAGCCCCGCGTGGAAGCGCGACGAGGTCGCCCATGCGCTCGCGCTGACCAACCCCGAGCACGCCGTCGGGGACCAACCGGTGCTGGCCGGTCTGATGCCGGTGCTGCACCTGGACGATCCGGTCGCGCCCGCGGAGCCGATAGCCCTCGGCGCGCCGCCCACGAACGACGCGGCGCTGGTGTTCAGTTCCGGCACCACGGGGCTGCCGAAAGCCGTTCGGCACACCCACGCCTCGCTGGGCGAGGCGGTGCGGCATTGGCGCCAAGCGTTGCAACTGACGCACCAGGACCGGATCCAGGTTGCGACACCGCCGTCACACATCCTGGGACTGTTGAACCTGCTGACCGCCCTCAAGGTCGGCGCCTGTGTGCGGCTGCACCGCCGGTTCGACATCGACCGGATGCTGCAGCACATCCAAAGTGACCGCATCACAGTAGAAATGGCGGTCGCACCCATCGCGCTGGCGATGGCCTCGCATCCCGACCTCGAGTCCTATGATCTGTCCTCGCTGCGTTACATCATGTGGGGGGCCACGCCGGTCAGCACCCATGTCGCAGAGGCGGTGACCCGGCGCGCCGGAGTGCGTTGGCTTCCGGCTTACGGAACCACGGAATTGCCTGTCGTAGCGTGTAATCCGATCGATCGGCCGCGGCTCGACACCGTCGGACGGGCGGTGCCGGGCGTGGACCTACGAGTCGTTTCACTGGAGACCGGCGAGCCGGTCGGCCCGGGGGAGGTCGGTGAGATCCAGGCCCGGTCGGCGTCGCTCATGGCCGGATACTTGCCGGCCGAAGCGACCGGCGAGGCGGTCCGTGACGGGTGGTACCGCACCGGGGATGTCGGCTGGCTCGACAGCGGCGGATGGTTGCGAATCACCGATCGCCTCAAAGAGATGATCAAGGTGCGCGGCTTCCAGGTTGCGCCCGCCGAAATCGAGACGGTGCTGCACGGCCATCCGGCCGTCAAAGACTGCGCGGTGTTCGGCATCCCCGACGGGCTCAACGGCGAAGCCGTCGTCGCCGCGGTGGCGACGTCCGGTCCCGTCGATGCGGCCCAATTGACCGCCATGGTGGACGACAAACTGGCGACCTATAAACATCTGAGCCGGGTGGTGTTCGTCCCCGAAATTCCCCGCCTGCCTTCCGGCAAGGTGCTGCGCCGAGTGCTGAAGGAGCGCCATGGATGTACGTCTGACAGCTGAACAACGGCAACTACGCGATGCCGCCGGCAAGCTGGCCGACGATCTCGGGCCGGCCACGGTGCAGGATCTCGACGACCAGGCTCGAATTGCCCGCCTGGACAAGCAGATCGAGAACACCGGGTGGCGGTCGTTGCGTTCCGACGGCGCATCCGGCGTCGAGGTGGCCATCGTGGCCGAGGAATTCGGGCGCCGTTTGGTTGACACGCCGTTTCTCGGTCCGGTGCTCGCCGACGATCTGGGCCGCCACGTCGGTGCGGACGTGTCCGCGGCCACCGTCGCCTTCGACGATCGGGTGATCGACGCCCGCGGCGCGCGGCGCGCCCTGTCGCTTTCGGGCGGCTCGGTCCTCGCCGTCGATGTGCAGGTGTCGCCGCAGAGCGTCGACCTCACGCGGGCCGACGGAACGATCGCCGGCGCGCCGGAGCCGTTGGGCGATGTGTCGCCCGAGGTCGCCGCACAATGGCGGGCCCTCGCGTTGGTCACCACGACGGCCGACTTGGTCGGCATCGCCCGGGGCGCACACGCCGTCGCCTGTGACTACGCGAAAATCCGTGAACAGTACGGCAAGCAGATCGGCTCATATCAGGCCATCGCACACCTGTTGGCCGAAAGCCTTGCGCTGATTGAGGGTTCGGTGAGCGTGTTGCGTCATGCCGCGTGGGCGGTGGACGAGCTTGCCGCCGCCGAAGCCAACCGGGCCGCCCAAATCGCAAAGGTCTACTGCGAGCGCGCCACCCGCACCGTCTGCGAGACGGCCATCCAGGTGCACGGCGGTATCGGCAACACCTGGGAATGCGTGGTGCACGTCTACCTGCGCCGGGCCCTCACATCGACCGAGCTGTGGCCGGTCGCGTTGAAGGAGATCGATCTTGGACTTTCGTGACTCACCCGATGAAGCCGCCTTCCGGGAGCGGCTGCGCACCTGGCTTGCCGCGCACGCCAAGGAGTACTCCGGCTCGGGTGACGAGTACTGGGTGCGCATGGCCGACTGGCACCGCGCGTTGTACGACAACGGATTCTTCGGCCTGTCCTGGCCGCGCGACTGGGGCGGCCAAGACCTGGCACCGGTCTACGACGTCATCGTCGACGAGGAGTTGGTGCGTGCCGGTGCGCCCCCGCGCCCCAGCGTCGGATATCTGGTGTACGGCATCGGCGCTCATGCCAGCGATGAGCTCCGGAAGCGCTTCCTGCCCGGCATCATCAACGGCACCGAGCGCTGGTGTCAGGGCTTCAGCGAACCGGGCGCCGGCTCGGACCTCGCGTCGTTGACCACCACCGCTCGCCTCGAAGGTGACAACTATGTGGTGAACGGGCACAAGATCTGGACCAGTTATTCCGATGTGGCGGACCGGTGCCTGTTGCTGGCCCGCACCGACCCCGAGGCCAAGCGCCACCGCGGCCTGTCCGCTTTCGTTCTCGACATGAAACAGACTGGCGTGCAACAGCGCCCGCTGCAGATGATCAACGGGGTCACCAACGAATTCGGTCAGGTGTTCTTCGATGATGCGACGGTGCCGGCGGACCGGATGGTCGGCGCTCCCGGCGATGGCTGGGCGGTGGCCATGACCGTCGTCGGACATGAGCGTGAGCCGTCCACGCTCGGCTACGCGGCCCGCTACGGCAAGCTCGTTCGAGAGTTGTTGTCGCGCAACGACGGAGAAGTGCCCGAAGAGTTGGCGTGGGCCGCGGTTCAGTCGGACATGCTGACCCATCACGTGCGGCGGCGGCTGTCCGAGCAGCTCGACGGGGTATCGCACGGCTCGGAAGGTTCGCTGGACAAGCTGCTGATGACGTGGGTCGAGCAATCCGTCGGGCACGCGGCCCTTGCCGTTACGGGGACTCGCGATCCCGACCTGCTGAGCGCCTACCTGTACAGCCGGGCGCAGAGCGTCATGGGCGGAACATCACAAATACAGAAGAACATCATCGCTTCACGAATCTTGGGATTGTAGGAGTGATCGCGAGCGCGGGCGAAGCCCGGGTGAAGCGGGTCACGACCATTGAAGGAGTGATCGCGAACGCGGGCGAAGCCCGGGTGAAGCGGGTCACGACCATTGAAGGAGTGATCGCGAGCGCGGGCGAAGCCCGGGTGAAGCGGGTCACGACCATTGAAGGAGTCTGACGTGTACGACATGCCCACCGAAATCGACGTTCAGGCCGACGCTGCCTTGCGCATCATCACGCTCAACAGGCCGGATTCGCTCAACTCCGTCAACGACAACCTGCACGTCGGACTGGCACGGTTGTGGCAGCGACTGACCGATGACCCCACGGCCCGTGCCGCGGTGATCACCGGCGCAGGCAGAGCGTTCTCGGCGGGTGGCGATTTCACGTATCTGGAAGAGCTGGCGAACGATGCCGAGCTGCGCGCCAAGACGATCCGGGACGGGCGCGAGATCGTGTTGGGCATGGCCCGCTGTCGAATTCCCGTGGTGGCGGCGGTCAACGGTCCCGCCGTCGGCCTGGGCTGCAGTCTGGTGGCACTCAGCGACATCGTCTACATCGCCGAGGACGCTTACCTGGCCGATCCGCACGTGCAAGTCGGGCTGGTGGCCGCCGACGGTGGACCGTTGACCTGGCCACTGCACATCAGCCTGCTGCTGGCCAAGGAATTCGCCCTCACCGGCACCCGCATCAAGGCGCAGCGCGCCGTCGAGCTCGGCCTGGCCAACCATGTGGTCGACGACCCGGTTGCCGAGGCGATCGCCGCCGCCAGAAAGATTCTGGAACTTCCGCAGCAGGCGGTGGAGAGCACCAAGCGGGTGCTCAACATTCATCTGGAGCGGGCCGTGCTCGCGAGCCTGGACTACGCACTCTCTGCCGAAAGTCAGTCGTTCGTCACCAAGGACTTCCGGGCCAACGTCGCGAAATTCAACGCGGCAAAGAAGAACTGAGGTCGTTGCCGCCGGCCGTCCTCAGGCGTCGTGCCGGCGCAGGAAATCGCGCATCACGGAGTCGAACTTGTCCGGCTCCTCGATGAAGGGCATGTGGGCACTGGCTTCGAACAGCTCGAAGCGCGAGCCAGGAATGCGTTGGTGCATATCCCACATGTGTTCGGGCACGCATTCGTCATACCTGCCCGCGATCACCAGTGTGGAGACGGCGATTTCATGGAGCCTCTCGAACACATCCCAGTTGCGGATCGTCCCGACGATGCGAAAGTCGCTGGGGCCGAACATGGTCTCGAAGATTTCGGCGCCCATGTTCCGGAACGCATCCTCGAGCTCTCGCGGCCACGGCCGTACCCGGCACAGGTAGGTTTCGTTCCAGGTGCGGATGGCGGCCTGATATTCGGGCGCGTGCGTGCTGCCGGCGGCTTCATGCTGGTCGATGGCGGCCTGGGTGGCCGGGTCTAGCTCGGACTTCAAGCGCGCCACTATGTTCGCGAACGCTGGGATGGAGGCGATGCTGTTCGAGATGGTCAGGCTCGCGGCGCCGGGCGGTGCCACGTCGAGCACATACTGCTGGGCCAGCATCCCGCCCCACGAATTGCCGAAAAGATGGAAGCGGTCCAAATCCAGGGCTCGCACCACGGCGTCCATCTCGGCCACCGAGCGCTCCATCGTCCAAAGCCCGCGGTTGGGTGGGCATTTCGAGTTTCCGCAGCCGAGCTGATCCCAGAAGATGACCTCGCGCTCCGTGGCCAACCGCCCCAGCGACCGCAGGTAA
Organism: Mycobacterium sp. NGS11; assembly: GCF_059813315.1. Lineage (NCBI taxonomy): Bacteria > Bacillati > Actinomycetota > Actinomycetes > Mycobacteriales > Mycobacteriaceae > Mycobacterium > Mycobacterium sp. NGS11. The sequence continues at coordinate 307,864 of NZ_JCALEJ010000004.1, read as the reverse complement.
TCGTGCGGCAGTCCCGGGCCGCCGTGAATGACGAGCAGCGGAAAACCCGGACCCCCACCGGTCCGTTTGAACCACACGTTGCCGCCCGGGACTGCGATCGTCCCCTCCGGCGCAGTCGTCGCGTCCGTCATCAGCAGCAGTGTAGGCAATCGTGGCCCACCCGCGGTGGGCTGCGGCGAGGGCCGCTCCTTGCGACCCGTACTCTCGCAATGAGAGAATATGGTTCTCATGAACGCGTGGATCGCTCTTGAAGTTCGGCACCTGCTGGTTGAACTGGAGAAGGCCCGTGTCTGAAGCCGACCGGTGGAGTGGGCTCGGCGACGGTGATCGAGGTCGCGGCACCATAATGCGTACATGATCATCGCTGATCTGATTGCCCGCGCGCGCAATGGATCTCCCCGCGCCGCCGGTCGCCTCCTCAGCCTCGTGGAGAGCGAGCAGCGCGACGAGGTCTTGGCGACGATCGGTCCCGCACCGGACGGCATGGGACCGGTCGTCGGCATCACGGGGCCGCCGGGCGCGGGAAAATCGACGACGGTGGGCGCGCTGGTCAGCGCCTACCGCGGACGCGGCCTCCGGGTGGCGGTATTGGCGGTGGACCCGTCGTCCCCGTTCAGTGGCGGCGCGCTCCTGGGCGATCGAATTCGAATGGCCGCGCATATCAACGATTCCGATGTACTCATCCGGTCGGTGGCAACCCGTGGGCATCTGGGCGGCCTTGCGGCCGCGGTTCCGGCGGCCATCCGGCTGCTCGGCGCGATCGGTTACGACGTGGTCCTGCTGGAGACGGTGGGGGTGGGGCAGTCCGAGATCGAGATCGCCGCGGTCGCCGACCCGACCATCGTCATTCTCAATCCCGGTGCGGGCGACGCGGTTCAGGCCGCCAAGGCGGGCGTGCTGGAAGTCGCGGACATCGTGGCGGTCAACAAGGCGGACCGGGACGGTGCCGAACAGACGGTTCGGGATCTCCGGGCCGAAACCAGCGCCCCCATCGTTTCGTTGATCGCCGCCCGGGGCGAGGGCATCGAAGACCTGATGGCCGCGATCGAGGACCACCGCCGCACCGACAGCCGCGCCCGCAGGCTGGCCCGAGCCCGGGCCCAGATTCTGTCGCTGGCGCAAACCCGGCTGCGTACCCAGCCCGATCTCGACCGGCTGGCCGAGGCGGTCGTCGACGGCGAACAGGACCCGTACACGGCTGCCGATCAGCTGATCTCACCTGCCGCGACTCAAACGGACTGACCGTCCCCTGCCCCGATCGGGGGACGTGCGTCCCCTGCGGTCGCCCTGAGTTGAGGGTCAGGCAGATCAGTTGGACCCAATTTGGTTCGGGTTAGCGTACACGTCGGCATTGCTGTGCGAGTCGTGAACGAATCTTTTGATGCCTCGACACTTTTGGGCCTTTGATCCTGTGCTAGTCATTACCGGCGGCGGCAAGTTCCCTAGTTGTTGGTGGGTGGTGGTTGGGGTTGGAAGGGTGTGTACCACCACCAGTCGGCGCGTTCGCCGGTAGGTCCCGCACACGGCGCCACCGCAGGCGGGGGTGTGGTTGGTGGGCGCGCCAGCGATCCCGGGCTTAGTGCTCGGCCCGCGTCGTCGATGACGGTGAGCGCGCCGGCGGGTCCGGTGATGGTGATCATGCCGCGATGGTGCAAGCGGTGGTGATAAGGGCAGAGCAGTACCAGGTTGGCCAACTCGGTGGGGCCGCCGTCTTCCCAGTGCCGCAGGTGATGGGCGTGAAGACCGCGGGTGGCCCCACAGCCGGGCACCACGCAGGTGCGGTCGCGGTGCTCGAGCGCGCGGCGCAGCCGCCGGTTGATCACGCGGGTCGACCGACCTGAGCCGATGACCTCGCCGTGACGTTCCAACCACACCTCGCAGGTGGCATCACACATCAAGTAGCGGCGCTCGGCGTCGGACAGCAGCGGACCCAGATGCAATGCCGCCGCACGCTTTTCAACGTCGAGGTGCACCACCACGGTGGTGTGCTGCCCGTGTGGACGGCGGGCCGCCTCGGCGTCCCAACCCGCCTCGATGAGGCGCATAAACGCCTCACCAGTGTTCGGCAACGGGGGCCGCTGACCTGAAGCACTCGCGCCCTCGCCGTGATCGCGTTTCCACTGGGCGATCAGCGCATCCCGATGAGACGCCAACGCCGCGTCGAACTTCGCTGCATCCAGGTGGCCAAGTGTGATCCGATAGCAGCTGCCGTGCTCGCTGGTGGTCGCGGTGATCGACCGCTCGGGCTCGGGCCGCGGTTCGGGGTCAGGTCGGGGTTCCAGCTTCACCGCGGTGCGCAGCTGATTGACCGTGGCCACCGACGCCAGCTGCGCGTAATGCTCATCCGAGCCCTGCCCGGCGCGCGCCGCGATGACGCCGACCTGATCTAGCGACAGCCGACCTTCCCGCATGCCCGCCGCGCAGCGCGGGAACTCCTGCAGCCGGCCCGCGATGGTGGCGATTGTGTGGGCGTTGGCCGGCGAGCAGCCGGTCTTCCAAGCCACCAACGCCGGCACCGACCGCGCGCCGGTCATGCCGCACAGCTCGTCGCGCTCGATCTCGGCCACGATCTCCACCATGCGCCCATCAATCGCGTTGCGCTGACCGGTCAACTCCGCCAACTCCTCGAACAACACCTCAAGACGCTCTTTAGGACTGGCCACCACGACGCCGGCGGATGCGTTCGAAGACATGACCCCATCATCGCAGCCACCACCGACAAAACCGGCGCGCAGCCGCCCGAGGTCCCACCACGGCCCACCCGAAAGCTGGTGAGATTTACGAGGATTGATCGGAAGCTTTGCATTAACCGCAATCGCTGACGAGCAGGCGGTAGCCGGCGTCGAGTTGTTGTTGCTCAAGCAGATCGACGTGCCGCTGCTGCCATCTTCCCGAGTGCAGGTCGGCCGCGAGCCGGGCCAGGCCGTCGTCCAGCGAGCTTTGATCCGCATACGCCAACATGGAAATACCCGCGCGGACGGTGGCGTCAAGATAGGCCTCGGGTCTACGCCAATAGGCGGCACCGAATCCGTCGGTGCAGTCATGTGGTACGGGCACCGTGTGCACCTCCGCCCCTCCCAGTAACTCAACAAGTCGCGCGATTGGAACATGAAGCTCTTCGTTGATCCGAGCGGCGGCGGGCAGGTATTCGCTAAGCAACCAGAACTTCTCAATCACGGATTGATCCCACGTCAGCACGACTATCCGGTGGCGCACGACGCGGCGCAATTCGTCGATTCCGGCCATCAGGTCATGCCAGTGGTGCACTGTCAGCATCGCCATCGCGGCGTCAACGCACCTGTCGCGCAGTGGCAAGGCCTCCGCCATACCCTGGACACACGGCGCTGCTCCCACGGGACGCTGCGCGATCATCACCATGCTGGGCTCGACCGCGGCGACCGTCTGGGCCGGTTCATAGGAGCCCGTTCCTGCCCCAACGTTGACGACCGTGCCCATCGTGGCGAGCGCGGCATGCACTTGCGCGGCGATCCGCGGATCGGCACGACGAGTGCTGCGATAGGTAGCACCGATCCGGTCGTAGGCGACCATCAACTCAGGATGACGCAAGGGGGTTCGAATACGCCAGCATCGGCGGCCGCCGGTTTCGACTAAATCAGGTCGATCGACTTCCCGGTGGCCGCCGCGTGGCCCGCCCGGTAGCCGAAAACCATTGCAGGACCCAGTGTTCCGCCGGCGCCGCCGTAGGCCCGCCCGGTCACGCCACCCATCGCATTTCCCGCGGCGAAAAGGCCCGGTATCGGCTCGCCGCTGACATGCAAAACCCGGGCGTCGTGATCGGTGCGCGGTCCACCCTTGGTGCCCATCGCGCCGATGCTCACCGGAACCGCGTAAAACGGGGCGGTGTCGATCGGGCCCAGCGTCTTACCGGCCGGGGTGGTCGCGCTGTCGTCGCCCCAGTAGCCGTCGTAAGCGCTGGAGCCGCGGCCGAAGTCGGGGTCTGCGCCGGCAGCCACATGGCGGTTCCAGTTTTCGACGGTGCGGGTGAGACCGTCGGCGTCGATGCCGGTCTTGGCGGCCAACTCGGTGAGGTCCGCCGACTCACAGAACCAGTCCGGGACCGGTTGGCCCGGCTCAATACCGAGAAAACCGTAGCGCTGCAGGTGAATCGAATCGAACACCATCCATCCGCGGTCGTTGACGTAGCCGCCGCGAGGATCCAGGTAATGGAAGGCGCCGGCCATCGAGTTGTAATCGCAGGCCTCGTTGACGAAGCGCCGGCCGGCCGAGTTGACGATGATGCTGCGGGGCCGCGTTCTTTCCAGCCGCACGCTGCGGCTGCGCGGCTTGCCCTCGATGGTGTCGCCCGGGATTTGGACGATCGGCACCCACCACGCTTCGCCCATGTTGGTCAGGTCGGCCCCGTGCTCCATCGCCATGCGCAAACCGTCGCCGGTGTTGTTGGGCGGCGAGACGGCGCCGTGCATGGGGCCGCGCAGAAAGGCTTGTGTCAGTGCGGGATCCCACTCGAAGCCGCCGGTGCCCAAGATGACGCCATGCCGAGCGCGAACACTGATCATCCGATCCGGCAGGGCCACGCGCACCCCGGTGATTTCCCCGTTTTCGGCGATGAGTCCTTCGGCCCGCGCATTGGTGTGTGGGGTCACCCCGGCGTCCAGCAGGCCCTTGAGGAGCCCGGCTATCAGTGCTGTGCCGGCGACGCACAGATGGCTGGTTCGTTCGTCGATCGCCGCGTGCAGGCGCGCCCGAGTCTCGGCATCGAAACCGACGTTGGACCAGTCCGCCGGGAAAGACGTTATCCGCGTTGCCCATTCGCCGAGCTGGGCCAGATCGAAGGGGGATGCGCTCAGCGACCTGCCCCCCGTCGGCTGCCCGCCCGGTAGTTCGGGACGGTAGTCGGGGAAGCCGGTCGCAATCTCGAACTGAAGACCGCTGTGTGCCTCGATGAAATCGAGCATCGCCGGCCCGGTGCGCACGAACGTTTCGACCAGCTCGTCGTCCATCGATCCCAGCGACTGGGCGCGCAGGTAGCGCAACGCATCGGCGGGCGTCAATTCGCCGTCGGCAGAACGGTTATGGGCGGGGATCCACACGATGCCGCCAGAGACGGCGGTGGTGCCGCCGACGGTCGGAGCCTTTTCGTAGACCGCCACCGAGGCTCCCGCGACGGCGGCGGTCAGCGCTGCGGTGAGGCCGGCGCCGCCACTGCCGAGCACGACGACGTCGACTTCGTGGTCCCATGACATGGGCTGCTATCCCTTCAGCTCAATAGCTCCGACAACTGCGTGGCGGCCTTGACGACCGCGTCTTTTCCGCGCATCACCACGTCTTCTCGGTGGGAAATGAGGTTGATACACGTCGGCGGTGACGGCGCCGGGCGGCGTACCCCCACGGCCAGGCCGTAGGTGTTCGGTTCGATCTCGCCGTAGGTCATCACCCAACCGCGTTGCCGCGCGCGGGAAACCAGCTCGCGTTCGCCCGGCCGCGGAGGCATGCAGGCGAGCAGGGCGATGCCGGCGGCGCCGCGGTCGAGCGGGTACCGGCTGCCTTCGTGGAAGGAGAGTTGGTAGGCGACATGGCTGGGCACGATCACCGCGATCGCCACCTGCTGATCGCCTTCGGCAACGAGTAAGGACACGGTCGTGCCGAGCTCATCGGCCAGGGCGCGCAGCGTCGGCAGGCTCACTTGGCGCACATTGCGATCGAAGGAAGCGCCGAGCGCGGCCAGGCCCGCTGCCGGCCGGTAGCGGCCGTCTTCCCCCTTGGCCACCAGCCGGAACTCGGCCAACGTCGTCAGCAATCGATAGGCGATGGTCCGGTGCACCCCCACCTGGTCGGCGAGTTGTTGCACCGTCAGCCCGCCGGGGGAATCCGCCACCATCTGCAGCGCGGTCAAGCCCCTGGCCAGGGTCTGAGAACCGGTACCGGACCCAGTCACAGCCTTGACAGACCTTCCCACGAGAGCGAAGCTCTATATATAACGCACATTAGTGTGCGATATTAGCACACGGCGTAGGCAGAAAACGAGAACGAGATTTCCCCCGAACTGGAGGCCGGACAGCACCGTGGCGGAGTTCGAGAGCATCTGGAGCGATCTCCAGGGCGTCGCGTTTGAGCAGGGCTACCTCGATGCGGGAGGAATACGGACCCGCTACCTGCGCGCCGGCGATCCCGGCAAGCCCGTGTTGATGATGCTGCACGGATCCGGCGGCCACGCCGAAGCCTACGTACGCAACCTCGGTGCGCACGCCGAGCATTTCTGGACGTGGTCGATCGACATGCTTGGTCACGGGTACACCGACAAGCCGGGGCATCCGCTGGAAGTCGTCCACTACGTCGAGCATCTGATGGCGGTGCTGCGCACCATCGGTGTCAGTCGTGCCTACCTCAGCGGCGAATCGCTCGGGGGCTGGGTGGCCGCGCGCGCCGCGGTCGACCATCCGGATGTCGTCGAGCGACTGGTGCTCAACACCGCCGGCGGATCTCAGGCCGATCCCGTGGTGATGCAGCGGATCATCACGCTGTCCATGGCGGCCGCCGAGGACCCGACCTGGGAAACGGTGCAAGCGCGCATCAAATGGCTGATGGCCGACAAGTCCAAGTCTTACGACGATCTGGTCGCCAGCCGCCAACGCGTATACCGGCAACCGGGATTCGTCTCCGCGATGAGCGACATCATGGCGCTGCAGGATCCGGAGATTCGCGCACGCAACATCCTCGGGCCGGACGAATACGGGTCGATCATCGCCCCGACGCTGGTGCTGTGGACCAGTGACGACCCCACCGCGGACGTGACGGAAGGACGCCGGATGGCGTCGATGATTCCGGGTGCGCGCTTCGAGGTGATGCCCGGTTGCGGCCATTGGCCGCAGTACGAGGACGCCAAGACCTTCAATCAGTTGCATCTCGACTTTCTGCTGGGCCGGTGATGGTCGCACCGGGGCAGGAGTTTGCTGACATCGAGACGGACGTCTTGGTGGTGGGCGCGGGCCCGGTTGGTTTGACCCTCGCCAATATCCTTGGCCTGCAGGGCATTCGCACGGTGGTGGTGGACGAGCGGGACACCCTGATCGACTACCCTCGCGGGGTCGGCCTGGACGACGAGGCGCTGCGGACCTTCCAGTCGATCGGACTCGCCGACCGGGTGCTGCCGCATACCGTGCCAAATCAGATTCTGCGGTTCGTCGACGCCAAGCGGCGTGTGCTCGCCGAAATGGCCCCTCCTGACGCATGTTTCGGCTGGCCGAAACGAAACGGCTTCGTCCAACCGCTCGTCGACGCCGAATTGCTCACCGGCCTGGACCGATTCGAACACGTCCAGGTGTGGTGGGGGCGTCCGATGACGGCATGCCGGGAGGGCGGCGACGGGGTGACCGTCGAGCTCGGTGGCGGCGCCCAAAACGACGGTGACTCACGCGTGCGGGCGCGCTATGTGGTCGGGTGCGACGGCGGCCGCAGCATGACACGCCGGGTGATGGGCGTGTCGTTCGACGGAACGACGTCGCCGACCCGGTGGCTGGTGGTCGACATCGCCAACGACCCGCTGGGGCACCCGAACAGCGAGGTCGGTGCCGACCCCGAACGCCCGTATGCCTCGATCTCGATCGCTCACGGAATTCGCCGCTTCGAGTTCATGATTCACGCCCATGAGACGGACGAGCAGGCCGAAGATCCCGCGTTCCTGACGCAGATGTTGGCCAGGATGGTGCCCCACCCCGACCGGGTCGACGTGATCCGGCGCCGGGTGTACACCCACCACTCGCGGATCGCCGGTGCGTTCCGCCAGGGCCGGCTGCTGCTCGCCGGCGATGCCGCCCACCTGATGCCGGTCTGGCAGGGGCAGGGGTACAACAGCGGGATCCGCGACGCAGCGAACCTGGGCTGGAAGCTCGCCGCGGTGGTGAGCGGCCGCGCCGACGACAAGCTCCTGGACACCTATGACGTGGAACGCCGCAAGCATGCCCGCGCGATGATCGACCTGTCCACCATGGTGGGCCGGGTGATCTCGCCGACCAACCGCCGCGTGGCGGCGGCGCGCGATCTCCTGGTGCGGTCGGCGTCAATTGTCCCGTCGCTCAAGCGTTATGTGCTGGAAATGCGGTTCAAGCCGATGCCGCGCTACGAGCAGGGGGCCGTCGTGCACGCCGCGCCAGGGTGCACCGATTCGCCGGTGGGCACGCTGTTCGTCCAGCCGCGCGTCGACACCCGCGACCAGCAGGACGTGTTGCTCGACGACGTGCTCGGTTCGTGGTTCGCCGTGCTGTGCTGGAACAACAACCCCCGCAAGATTCTCGGCGATGTGGCGTTCGCGAGCTGGAAAGCCCTGGGCGCCCGGTTCTTTGCGCTGCGCCCGGCGACCCAGCTGCACTGGGCCGGACACGACGACCCCGACGTGGTGGTGGTCGGTGATCGGCACGGCGGCCTCAAGTCCTGGTTCGACACGCACTCGGACTCGGTGCTGTTTTTGCGCCCCGACCGATGCATCGCGGGTGCCTGCATCGCTCAGCGCGCGCCCGACCTGAGTGCCGCGCTCCTGGACGCACTCACACTTACGCCGCGAGGGGGTGATCTACAAAGTGGCACTGGCTCTGTGCTGTATGTCGCACAGCCCTCTCCTGAATCTTCCGGGGCCGTCGCGGGACCTGCTTGACGACATCGAGGGCGCAATCGCGGAAGCCCGAAGCTTCGTCGAAGAGTATGACCCCGAACTCGTGGTCAGCTTCTCACCGGATCACTACAACGGCTTCTTCTATAAGGTGATGCCGCCCTTCTGCATTGGCACCAGCGCCCAGGGGGTGGGCGACTACGGCACCCACGCCGGTCCGCTGAACGTGCCGGAGACGCTTGCGACCGAGTGCGCGAAGGCGATCCTCGACGCGGGCGTCGACATCGCGGTGTCGGCCAGCATGGATGTAGATCACGGCACGATCCAGCCGCTGGAGAAGCTCTTCGGCGACGCCACATCGCGTCCCGTGATACCGATCTTCGTCAACGCCATCGGCGTGCCGCTGGGCCCGATGCATCGCTGCCGCGCGCTCGGCGCCGCCGTCGGCAATTACCTTGCCAGCCTGGACAAGCGAGTGCTCATCCTGGGATCCGGCGGGCTCTCGCACAGCCCGCCGGTGCCGAACCTGGCGACCGCGCCCGCACCCATGCTGGAGCGGATCGTGCACGGCCGCCCGATGACGCCCGAACAGCGGCACGCCCGCCAAGCCGCCGTCATCGACGCGGCCAGAAGCTTCGCCGCCGGCGAGAGCGACCTGCAGGCACTCAACCCCGCATGGGATCACCGATTCCTGGACATCATCGACGGCGGGCGACTCGCCGAATTGGATGGGTGGTCGAATTCGTTCGTCGCCCATGAGGGCGGCAGCTCCGCGCACGAGATCCGCACCTGGGTGGCGGCATTCGAGGCGCTGGAATCGGCGGGACCGTACGAAATCAGCGGGCGGTTCTACCAACCCGCGCCCGAACTGATCGCCGGTTTCGCCATCAGAACGGCACTTCCGAAGTGACGTCCGCACTGGACGGTTTCGATCACGTCGTCGACGTTCTCATCGTCGGGTCCGGCGGTGGCGGCATGACGGCCGCGCTGACGGCCCACGCCGCCGGCCTCGACACGCTGGTGATCGAAAAGTCGTCGTACTTCGGGGGTTCCACGGCCCTGTCCGGCGGCGGCATCTGGGTGCCCGGGGCCCCCGCACAGCGGCGCGAGGGCTATGTGCCCTCACCCGAGGACGTTGTGGGTTATCTCAAATTGATCACCGACGGATTGGTCAGTGAGGCGCGGCTGCGGCAGTACGTCGAGTCCGCACCACAGATGCTGCAGTTCTTGGAGCAACTGTCCGGGTGGTGCGAATTCGTGTGGAAGCCCGGCTATGCCGACTACTACCCGGAGCTTCCCGGCGGCTCGGAACTGGGCAGCACCATCAACGTGCCGCCCATCGACCTGCGGAAGCTGGGCCCCGACGAGCAGAAGCTGTTGCAGCCCCTGGCCCTGGCGCCGAAGGGAATCTGGTTGGGGCCCAAGGAGCTCCGTCAGTTCTACCGGATCAGGCAGTCCTGGACGGGTAAAGGAGTGCTGCTGAAGCTGATTGGGCGAATGGTCCGGGCGAGGGTGTTCGGTGAGCGGATGGCCGCGATCGGGCAGTCGCTGGCGGCCCGGCTCCGGCTGGCGCTGCGCGAACGCGGCATTCCGCTCTGGCTGGAGTCGCCGATGGTCCAGCTGCTGACCGAGTCCGACGGGTCGGTCACCGGTGCGGTGGTGGAACGGGAGGGCACGCCACAGCGGATCGGCGCACGACGGGGCGTCATCCTGGCGTCCGGCGGATTCGACCACGACCTCGCCTGGCGCAAGGAGCTCCTGCCCGAGGTGGATCAGGACTGGAGCTTCGGCAATCCCGCGGCCATGGGCGATGGCATCCGCGCCGGCCAGAAAATCGGTGCCGCAACGGATCTGCTGGACGAAGCCTGGTGGTTCCCTGCGATTCAGTGGCCGGATGGCCGCATGCAGTTCATGCTCAACGAACGGATGATGCCGGCGCAGTTCATCGTCAACGGTGCGGGCAAGCGCTTCATCAACGAGGCGGCTCCTTACATGGACTTCGGTCACGCCATGATCGAGGGCCAGCGATCCGGCGTCACCCACATCCCGTGCTGGCTGATCACCGACCACAGATCGTTCAACCGCTACGTCGTCGGAGGACACCTGCCGATACCCAAGATTCCGGGAGCGCCGGTTCCCACCGGCCGGAAGATCCCGCCGGCCTGGCTGGAATCGGGCGTCGTCAAAGCGGCCAGGACGTGGGACGAAATGGCGGCCAAGATCGGCGTGCCCTCCGACCAGCTTGCCGAAACCGCCAGCCGCTTCAACGAACTCGCCCGCAGGGGCCACGACGACGATTTCAACCGCGGCGACAGCGTGTACGACAACTACTACGGCGACCACACCTTGCCCAACCCGAACCTGTATCCGCTTGGTGATCCTCCGTACTACGCCTTCCGGATCGTGCTCGGGGACCTCGGGACCTCGGGCGGCCTGCTGACCGACGAACACGCCCGCGTGCTGAGGGCCGACGGCAGCGTGGTGCCCGGCCTGTACGCGGTGGGTAACACCTCCGCCCCGGTGATGGGCCGCAGCTATGCCGGTGCCGGGGCGACCATCGGCCCGGCCATGACTTTCGGCTATGTCGCCGCGAAACACGTTGCGGACCAAGCAGCCAACCGAGCCCTTAATACTCATAGGAGGTAACGATGAAAATCTCACTGTTCTACGAATTCGCCCTGCCGCGACCCTGGGCGCCCGACGACGAACACGTCCTGCTGCAGGACTGTCTCAACGAGGTCGAGGCCGCGGACAAAGCGGGTTTCTCCACCGTGTGGTTGACCGAGCACCACTTCCTCGAGGAGTACTGCCACTCGACGGCACCGGAGATCTTCTTGGCGGCGGCCAGCCAGCGGACCAAGAACATTCGGCTGGGGTTCGGCATCATGCACCTGCCGCCGATCGTCAATCACCCCGCCCGGGTGGCCGAGCGCATCGCCACCCTCGACCTGCTCTCCAACGGCCGCGTCGAATTCGGCACCGGGGAATCGTCGTCGGTCGGCGAACTCGGCGGATTCAACATCGACCCCGCCGACAAGCGGGCGCAGTGGGAAGAGGCCCTCGAGGTCTCGATCCGGTGCATGATCGAGGAGCCGTTCACCGGCTTCAACGGCGAACACGTCCAGATGCCGGCGCGCAACGTCGTCCCCAAGCCGCTGCAGAAGCCGCACCCGCCGGTCTGGGTCGCCTGCACGCGGCCGGCCAGCGTCCAGATGGCGGCCCAAAAGGCGATCGGCGCACTCAGTTTCGCCTACACCGGTCCCGGACCGCTCACCGAGCGCGTCAACGGCTACTACAAGGAGTTCGAGGAGAACGGCGTCCCGGTCACTCCCCAGATCAACCCCAACATCCTGGCGATCGGCGGTGACCTGTCGATGATGGTGGCCAAGACCGATGAGCAGGCCCTGCAGCGCCTCGGGCAGGGCGGCGGATTCTTCTCGTTCGGGATCATGCACTACTACATGACCGGAGTACACACGCCGGGACGGACCGGCGTGTGGCAGCGCTACCTCGAAGAGGTGGAGAAGGATCCGACGCTGGCGTACGGGCCCGGCCGCGGTGCGATCGGTTCGCCGGCCACGGTGCGCGAGTTCCTGCGCGGCTACGAGGAGAGCGGCGTCGACGAGATCATCTTGCTGCTCAACCCCCGTAGCCACGAGGGCACCATGGAATCCATCGAGCTGATGGGCAAAGAGGTGCTCCCCGAATTCATCGAGCGGGACGCAAAGGCCGTGGCGGAAAAGGTGAAACGGCTGGAGCCCGTCATCGAAAAGGTGGAGGCGCGCCGGCCGAAGTCGACCGCACCGCAATTCGACGAGGATTACTCGTTCGGTGGACTCCCGACCGGTCGCGGCGGTAAGTTCACCGCCAGCGAGATCCCCGAAGCCATGGCGGAGATAAACGAAGGCCGCGTGCAGGCCGCGCAGCGCGCAAAGGAACAGCAGAGGTAGGGCCGGACGGCATCTGAGCCGGGAGAATTTCGAGGCGAGCCTTGGGAGAGATCGACGAGCTGTGGCGCTACGGCGGCCGCCGTGCCGTGGTGACGGGATGCGCTTCCGGCATCGGCGAACACGTGGTGCGGCAGCTCACCGAGCTTGGGGCCGAAGTCGTCGGACTCGACAAACGGCGACCCGACTTCGCGATCGACGAATTCCATGAGGTCGACCTGGCAGATCGGACATCGATCGACGCGGCGGTAGCCGGGGTAACGGGTCGGGTCGATGCGCTGTTCAATGTTGCCGGCGTGTCGTCCGGGATCGGCGATCCGCCACTCGTGGTGACCATCAACTTCCTGGGGATGCGTCACCTCACCGAGGCACTGATCCCGAAGATGGTCGCGGGGTCCTCCATTGTCGGCGTGTCCTCTCTCGCCGCTGCCGCGTATCGGGAGCACCTGAGAGACGTGGCGCCGCTGCTGAATACGGCGACGATGCAGGAGGGTATCGACTGGTGCCGTGAGCATCCCGACGCGCTGGGCACCGGCTATCAGCTGTCCAAGGAAGCGATCATCCTGTACACCATGCGCAGCGCCATGCCGCTGGGCGCGCGGGGAATCCGCATCAACTGCACCGGCCCCGGGGTCACCGAGACACCGATCCTGGACCAGCTGCGTACGGCGTACGGACAGGGCTTCCTCGACGACATTCCCAAGCCGCTGGGCCGCGTCTCGGGACCCGCCGAGCAGGCCGCGGTGTTGCTCTTCCTGAATAGCAATGCCGCCAGCTATATTTCGGGCCAAGTGGTGTGGGTCGACGGCGGAAACGTGGGCGCCGCAATCGCGCGTGAACTCGAGGAAGGGCGTGTCCAGTGGCCAGTGTGACCGACTTTCGCCGGACCGCCCGCGACGTCAGCAACTGGGGCCGCTGGGGTGATGACGACGAACTCGGCACACTGAACTTCATCACCGAGGCCAAGATCGCCCAGGCCGCAAGCCTGGTCCGGCACGGCAAAGTGTTTCCCCTCGGCGTGGACTTCGGCTCGTCGGGGCCGCAGGGCGCCTTCGGTTTTCGGCACAACCCGGTCCACGTCATGACGGTGGACGGCGGTGACGCCAGCACGCTGGCCCAGTACGGGCCGGATTGGGAACGGAACCCGACGGCGGCGCAGATGGGCCCGTACTTCGTCGACAACCTGTTCCGGTTCAACGACGACATGATCATCATGCCGTTGCAGGCGGCCACCCAATGGGACGCGTTGTCGCACGTCTACTACGACGACCAGCTCTACAACGGTATCCCGGCCGGTTCGGTGACCAGCCTCGGCGCACGGCATCTCGGCATCGAGAAGGTCGACGGTAAGGGCATCACCTCCCGCGGTGTGCTGCTGGACCTGGTGCGCCACCGGGGCGCGGAGGTGTTCCTGGAGCACGGAAATCCCATCACCCCCGAGGAATTGGACGATGTCGTCCGCGCACAGGATGTGACGATCGGTCGGGGTGACATCCTGCTCATCAAAACCGGTTGGTGGACAAGGTATCTGCAGACCGGAAACAAAACCGAACGGTATTCGGGCCTGGACTGGCGATGCGCGCAGTGGATGCACGATCACGAGATCGCCGCGGTCGCTGCCGATAACCTCCAAGTTGAAGACCCGGTGTCCGGGGTCGACGGTGTGTTTTTGCCCTTCCACCTGCTGACGCTGCGGGACATGGGCATGATGCTCGGTGAATACTGGGATTTGACCGCTCTGGCAGCCGACTGCGCAGCCGACGGCGTCTACGAGTTCCAGCTCATCGCACCGCCGCTGAGATTCGTTGGGGCAGTGGGCTCACCGGTGAACCCGATCGCGATCAAATGATGCAACGAAGAACCATCTCGGTTGACGGGCTGACCACCAGCTATCTGGAAGCCGGCGAAGGCGATCCGGTGGTGCTGCTGCACGGCGGTGAGTTCGGGGCCGGCGCCGAGCTCGGGTGGGAGCGCAACATCGAAGCGCTTGCCGCCCGTTACCGGGTGCTGGCGCCGGACCAGCTGGGGTTTGGGCAGTCCGCCAAGGTCATCGACTTCGTCGACGGTCGTGGCATGCGGATTCGGCATGTGGCGCGCTTTTGCGAACTGCTCGGCGTCGACTCTGCGCACTTCGTCGGCAATTCGATGGGCGCCATCAATCTGCTCACCGACGCCACGTCGGGCACACGATTACTGCCGGTGCACAGCTTGGTGCTTATCTGCGGCGGCGGGGAGATACAGCAGAACGAGCATTTCGAGGCGCTGCAGAACTATGACGCAACGGTGCCTGGCATGCGCCGCATCGTCGAGGCGCTGTTCTTCGACTCCGGCTATCCAGCCGACGACGGCTACGTGCGCCGCCGCCACGAATCGAGCACAGCGCCGGGGGCATGGGAGGCCGTGGCGGCGGCCAGGTTTCGCCGCCCCGGCGCCACGCCGTCCGCGGCGCCGTCGACCACACGAGCCTACAAACGCATCGGCGTGCCAACGCTTGTCCTCGAGGGTGCAGAGGACAAGCTCCTTCCGGCCGGCTGGGCCGCCGAGATCGCCAAACAGATCGACGGGGCCCGTTCGGTCGTGGTCGACAAGGCCGGCCACTGCCCCCAGATCGAGCAGCCTTCGGTGGTCAACCAGCTGCTGATGGATTTCTTGGGCGCCGTCTGAAGGTCATTGGTGCTCCTCGTCATTGGCTCACGTGCTGTTATTGCGAGGCGGAGCTCAACCGCCCGCGCTAGCCCATCCGAGTATCGCGAGTCGCCCGGCATTCGGGCATTGCCCCTCGATCGTGCCAATGCGGGTGAGCCTGAGGCTATCTCGGGTAGGCGGAATCAAACGGCCGCACCGCCGCCGTCGACGTGGAGGGTAGAGCCGGTGATGAAGCTGGCCCGTGGGGAGCTGAGAAAGAGGATGGCCTCCGCGATCTCGGACGCGAACGCGGTGCGGCCGAGCGGCAACGCCCTTCCGAGTTCCTCGTTCACGTCGCCCCATGCGGCGGCCACCCCGATTGTGCGGGTGGGGCCGGGCGCCACGCTGTTGACCCGCACCCCGGCCGCCCCGAATTCGGCGGCCCAGGTGCGGGTGAGCGACTCCAGCGCGGCCTTGGAGGCGCTGTAGCCCGATGCGCCGGGGATCCCCTTGAACGCCGCCATGCTGGTGACGTTGACGATGCTCCCACGGCGTCGTGCCAACATTCCCGGGATCAGGCCGGCGACCAGAAAGTAGGCGCCGCGGACATTGGTGTCGAACACCGTCTCGAACATCGCCATGTCCTGTTCGACCGTGTGTGCGGACGGGAAGCTGCCGGCGTTGTTGACGATGATGTCGACCTCGCCGCACCGCCGTACAAGCGAATTCACCGATTCGGCGTCGGCCATGTCGGTTTGGACGAACCGTGCGTTCGTACCGATGGCTTCCGCGGCTTGGTCACCTTTGGTCCGGTCGCGGCCGGCGATGATGACGGTGGCGCCTTCGCTTGCGAGCAGTCGCGCGGATTCCAGTCCGATTCCCGCTGTTCCGCCGGTGATCACGGCGGTCTGATCCATCAGCTCCATTCGAAGTCGACCCCGCGGACGCCTACTTGGCGTTGCTGGGCACCTGGGCTGTCAGCCAGTCACCGAATCGAGTGGAGTAGATCGTCACTTCTTCGCCCTCGATGGGAACGATCATGCGCTCGTCGAGCACGGCGCCGTAATACTGGGCATTCGGGTCGGTTACCACCCGGCGTGTGTCGCCGGTTGCGGCAAAGCGGGTCCGGATGAAGTCGTCCATGCCTTGCTTCTCTGGACCGGCGATATTGATCAGTCCGGCCGGATCTCCGACCGAGGCGCGAGTGACAGCCGTGGCGACATCTGCGGCGGCGATCGGCTGGAATGCGCCATGCGGGGCGCGCACCGTGTCGCCCTCGGCCAGCGAATCGGCAATGCCCTCAACGAATTCGAAGAACTGAGTAGCCCGCACGATCGTGTAGGGAGCGCCGGATTCGGTGATCAGCTTCTCTTGGGCGACCTTGGCGCGCATATAGCCACTTGCCGCCGCTCGGTCGGCTCCCACGATCGACAATGCAACGTGGTGGTGCACACCGGCCGCGCGCTCGGCCTCGAGGAGGTTCCGGGTTGAGGTCGTGAAGAAGTTCAAGACGTCCTCGTCGGCCCAGGACGGGGAGTTGGACACGTCGACCACGGTGTGGACATCGGCGACGGCCTCGGCGAGACCTTCGCCGGTAATGGTGTTGACCCCGGAGCTCGGCGAGGCCGCAACCGCCTCGTGTCCCAGTTCGTCGAGCTGGGTGACTACCTGCGACCCGATGAGTCCGCTACCGCCGATTACCAGAACCTTCATGATCACGCCTTTCCGAATTTCCCGATGAACTGGTGTATTCAGCATGGCGCTGAACGACGCCGCCCGGAACCCTGGAAAGTCCGTAGTCTTATCGGCTCAGGGGGCCAAGTCGCAACCCCGGAGCTGTCTGCGCGAGGTGATGCCGAGCTTGGCAAACACCTTCCGCAGATGCCATTCGACGGTGTGCGCGCTGATGAACAACTGAGCGGCGATCTCGGGATTGGTCAGGCCCTCCCCGGCCAGGCGCGCGATCTGCGCCTCCTGGGGCGTCAACTCGTCGCCCGGGGCGGCGGGTCGCTTACTCACCTTCTGGCCCGTGACCAACAGTTCGCGGCGCGCCCGCGCGGCGAACGCCTCGGCGCCCATCCGTCCGAACATCTCGTGGGCAGTCTGCAGCTGTGTGCGGGCATCGATGCGTCGATTGCAGCGGCGCAGCCACTCTCCATAGATCAGATGGGCACGGGCCAGTTGCACCGTGATGCGGGTGCGTTCGAGCTTTTCGATCGCCTCTCGGTAGAAGTTCTCGGCCTTGCGGTCGTGGACCAGCAGCGCTCGCGATCGGGCTAAAATGCCTGCAGCCCAGTCTGTTCCGCTTGCTGTCGCGCGCTCTTCCAGTTGGCGCAGGGCATCGTTCGCCGCTTCGCGCTCGCCGCTTCGAGCGCCGGCTTCGATGAGTTCGATGAGACACCAGCCGAACAGACCGAGATCTTCGTGTTCGCATGCCTGCCGCGCGGAATCGAACGCGTCGTCGTAGCGGCCGAGGCCGTTGTACAGCAAGGCTTTCGTGTAGCCCGCCAAACCGACGATTCGTCCTTCACCCCTTGCCATTCCGTCGGCGGCAGCGGTGTCGATCAGCTTGTGCGCCTCCGCGTCGACGCCGCGCCAGGCGGCCAGCAGCACCGATTGGTACTTCACTGGGGCATAGCCGGTCGCGGCGCTGATGGCGCTGGCTTCGTCGATCAGCGCCGAAGCCGACGCGAACTCTCCAGCCTGTAGGTGTACGCCGGCGCGGTAGGCCAGCGCGTGCGGTAACACCGCGAGCGCGCCCGCATCACGTGCGAGACGGACGGCGTGCGTGGCAAGCCGGTGCCACACTTCGTCGTCCCATGTTTCGTGGACGCTGGATTCCTGAACGATCGGGAAGGCTCGCCAGAACCAGTGCATGACGTCGTCGCCACGCTCGGCTTCGGCATCGATGAGTGTCAGTGCACGCCGCAGCGGCGCCAGGCTCGGAACGAGACCGGCTGTGGCTCGCAGTGCGATGCCGTCGAGGAGGAGATCGACCGCCCGTTCGGGCTTCGGCGCGGGTGGGGCCGCGCGGGCGGCTTCAGCGACCAGGTGAATACCGCCGTGCGGGCACAGCCGGCCGCCGAACATCGCCGCCCCCAGCGCGTCCAAATACGTCTCCCGAGATTGTGCGTCGTCGAGTGTTTCCAGCCGGCGGGCGGCATCGAGGAGACCGACGGCGGCATCGGAAACCGTAGGTGCATCGGCATCTCCGTTCCGGCGTCGAGCGAAAATCATTTGCGCGCGCAGCCTGGCGCTTCGGGCCCGCCCGAGTTCGTTCAGCGACGCGTTCTCGGCGATGGTCAGCAGTTCGTCCGCGGCGTCGAAAGCCGCCACGTCGCGCATGGCCTGAGCGGCGGCCAAGGCCCGTGTTCCCCGGCGGGCCGGGTCGGCGGTCAGCTGGGTCGCCCGTTCCAAGAAGGCGGCCGCAGCGGCGGCACCGCCCCGGGCGTGTGCGCGATCGGCGGAGCGCTCGAGCGCGGCAGCGACGGACTCGTCGGGTCCTGGCGCTGAGATCGCCAAATGCCATGCGCGTCGGTCGGGATCGGCGTCGGAATCCGTTGCCTCGGCGAGGGCTTGATGCACCCGGCGGCGCTCCATCAGGTCCGCCGTGCGGTATGCCGCCGAACGCACCAGCGGGTGCCGGAATCGCACTCGCGTCCCGATGTCGATCAGTCCCGCGGACTCGGCGGCTTCCGCCGCACCCAGTGGAAGACCCAAATGTTCTGCGGCGCGCAACAATAGCGCCGCATCGCCAACCGGTTCCGCTGCCGCGGTGACCAAAAGCCGCTGGGACTCTTCGGGCAATGACCGGATGCGTTGGATGAAAACGTGCTCGATCTGTCCCGCCAACGGCTGGACGTCTGGGCGCTGGAAGCCTCCCGCCAGGTCCGCCGCTGTCAGGCCACGGGGCAACTCCAGCAGCGCCAGCGGATTTCCCCGCGTTTCCGCCACGAAGCGATCGAGCACCTGGTCGTCCAGCCGGCCGAGGATGACCGAGTTCAACAATGCGCGAGCGTCGCGCGGATTGAGGCCACGCACAGTCAATTCGGAAAGGCCGGCCAACTCATCGTCGCAGCCGTCACGCACTGCGAACACCATCGCCACGGGCTCTGCGATCAGGCGGCGAGCAACAAAGGCCAACGTCTGGGCCGAGATTCGGTCAATCCACTGGGCGTCGTCGACGAGGAAGATCAGGGGCCTGACCTCGCTCGCTGCGTCGATCAGGCTCAGCATCGCCAACCCGACCAGGAAGCGGTCCGGCGCCGGCCCAGTGCTTCGTCCAAAGGCGACATCCAGAGCACCCCGCTGCGGCGGCGGTAGCCGATCGAGACACTCCAGCAGCGGCAGACAGACTTGCTGCAGGGCAGCGAAGGGGAGTTCCATCTCTGATTCGACCCCCGCCACCCGCGCGGTGAGGCAGCCCGCGGCGTTCTCGGCCGCAAAGTCCAGCAGGGCCGTCTTGCCGATGCCGGCCTCGCCGCGCAGCACCAAGACCTGGCCCCGGCCCGAGCGGGCGCCCGATACCAGCCGATCGAGGGCCGCGCATTCCGCACGTCGACCGCGCAGAGGTGATGCCTGTTGAACTTTCACCCGTACCACCGCTGGAAGAAGATTTGCTGTTCGACCTTACCGGGGCGCGGGTGTCATCACCGCGGTGAGCGGCGCCCCCGTTAAATCAATTGCTTGACTTAACGCGGCATGCGCCGATTAACTCGTCGTGTGGCTAACGAATTGGACGGCAGGGTCGCCATCGTCACCGGCGCGGCCTCCGGCATCGGCCGCGGTCTCGCAGAGCGGTTTGTGGCCGAGGGCGCACAGGTCGTCATCGCCGACGTCGAGACCGATCGCGGCGAGGCGCTGGCGACCTCGCTCGGTGACAACGCCGTCTTTTGCCGGACCGACGTCTCCGACCCCGAACAGGTGCGAGCGCTGGTATCCGGTGCCGTCGAGAAGTTCGGCGGCCTGCACGTCATGGTGAACAATGCCGGGATTTCCAGCCCGCTGCGCAAGTTGCTGGACGACGACCTCAGCGATTTCCACCGCGTGATGGGGGTCAACGTGCTGGGCGTGATGGCAGGAACCCGAGATGCCGCGCGGCACATGGCAGAACACGGGGGCGGGTCGATCATCAACATCACCTCGATAGGCGGCATCCAGGCCGGCGGCGGCGTCATGATCTATCGCGCGTCCAAAGCGGCCGTCATTCAATTCACCAAGGCCGCCGCGATTGAGTTGGCCCACCACGAGATTCGCGTCAACGCCATCGCACCCGGCAACATACCGACGCCGATCTTGGGGAAGTCGGGGACCGGCATGGACCCCGAGCAGCTGAAGCAGTTCGAGGCGCGAATCCGCGAGACGATGCGGGAGGACCGGCCGCTGAAGCGCGAGGGCACTCCCGATGACGTCGCCGAAGCGGCGCTGTACTTCGCCACCGACCGCTCGCGCTATGTCACCGGGACGGTGCTTCCGGTCGACGGTGGGACCGTGGCGGGCAAGCCGATCCGTTCCAAGAAGCACGGGTGACATCGCCGACGGCGCGAGCGTGACGGTGCGGTCACGGTCGGGCTCCAGCGTGACACTGCGGTCACGGTCGCCCAGGCGCGGCGGCGGGCCGGCGGCACGTCAACCCCTGTACGCGCAGCCATTTAAATCAATCGCTTGACTTAAACCCTAGCAGGAGGTTGACTGATCCAATGACCACCGCCGGCCGGACCGTTCGCACCGATCGGGCCAGTTCCACCCAGGAGGCGATCCTGGTGGCGGCCGAGCGCCTGTACGCGGAGCATGGCATGTTCGCGGTGTCCAACCGGCAGGTCAGCGAGGCCGCCGGCCAGGGCAACAATGCCGCCGTCGGTTACCACTTCGGCACCAAAGCCGACCTGGTGCGGGCGATCGAGCAAAAGCACCGCGGACCCGTCGAGGAGCTCCGCGAGCGGATGGTGTCCGACCTGCTGGCCTCGGGTGGGTCCGGCGAATTGCGCTCCTGGGTGGCGTGTTTGGTGCGCCCACTCACCGATCACCTCGAGCAGCTGGGAAACCCGACGTGGTACGCGCGCTTCGCCGCCCAGGCCATGACCGATCCGGCCTACTACAACATCGTCGTCAAAGGCGCGCTCAGCTCGCCGTCGCTGGTGCAGGTCGTCGACGGCTTCAACCGCTGCCTGCCCAACTTGCCCGCGGATGTGCACTTCGAACGCAACATCATGGCCCGAAACCTGTTGATGCACACCTGCGCCGATCGTGAACGCGCCTTCGCCACTGGCGCGATGACGTCCCATCGTCCATGGCGGGCTGCGGCATCCGGGCTCATCGACGCGATCGTCGGCCTGTGGCTGGCGCCGGTGACGGCGTACGAGTGAAGGACTCGCCGATGAAAGTGACTGTCGACCAAGACGTTTGCGCCTCTTCGGGGAACTGCGTGATGAATGCGCCCGGCGTGTTCGATCAGCGCGATGACGACGGGGTCGTCGTCCTCCTCAACCCCAATCCAACGTCCGAACAGTCCGAAGGCGCGCGGCGGGCGGCGGCTGCCTGCCCCGCGCTCGCCATCCACATCGAGGAATGACATGTCAGACACACTGGCGAGCACGGCAACAGCGCAGACCTCCGACATCCCGGACTACCCGATGGCCAGGGAGCCGCGCTGCCCGTTCGCGCCGCCACCGGACGTCATGGCACTGGCCGAGGCCAGGCCGCTGTCCAGGGTCCGGATCTGGGACGGCAGCACACCGTGGCTCATCACCGGCTACGAGCAAGTGCGCGAATTGTTTTCGGATTCCCGGGTCAGCGTCGACGACCGGCAGCCCGGATTCCCGCACTGGAACGAAGGCATGCTGTCGACGGTGCACAAGCGCCCGCGGTCGGTGTTCACCGCCGACGGTGAGGAGCACACCCGGTTCCGGCGCATGCTGTCAAAACCCTTCACGTTCAAGCGCGTCGAAAACCTGCGCCCGACCATCCAGCAGATCACCGACGACCATATCGACGCGATCCTCGCCGGGCCGCAGCCCGCTGACATCGTCACCGCGCTGGCGCTGCCGGTGCCCTCGCTGGTGATCAGCCAGCTGTTGGGTGTTCCGTACGAAGACGCCGACATGTTTCAGCACCACGCCAACGTCGGTCTCGCGCGTTACGCCACCGGCGCGGACACCGTCAAAGGCGCGATGAATCTCAACAAATACCTCGCTCAGCTGGTCGACGCCAAGATGGAGAAGCCGGCCGAGGACGCGGTTTCCGACCTCGCCGAGCGGGTCAAGGCCGGAGAGCTCAGCGTGAAAGAGGCCGCGCAACTCGGCACCGGCCTGCTGATCGCCGGGCACGAGACCACCTCCAACATGATCGGCCTCGGTGTGCTCGCCCTGCTCGAGAATCCCGACCAGCTGGCCATCATTCGCGATGCGGAAGATCCGAAGGTCATCGCCAGTGCGGTGGAAGAACTGCTGCGTTATCTCAGCATCATTCAAAACGGCCAGCGCCGCGTCGCGCTCGACGACATTCACATCGCCGGCGAGACGATCCGTGCCGGCGAGGGCATCATCATCGATCTGGCCCCGGCCAACTGGGATTCGGACGCCTTCGCCGAGCCGGACCGGCTGTACCTGCATCGCTCGGGCGCCGACCGCAACGTCGCGTTCGGCTATGGCCGGCACCAGTGCGTGGGGCAGCAGCTTGCCCGCGCCGAACTGCAGATCGTGTTCCACACCCTCGCCCGGCGCATACCCACTCTGCAACTTGCCATCCCGCTCGAGGAGGTGCCGTTCAAGGACGACCGACTCGCCTACGGCGTCTACGAACTGCCGGTGACCTGGTAGCCCAGCTCGCTACTTATCAAACTGCGGATCCGAACGGAGGGTCAATGATGACGACTCAAGCAAGCACGCTCTACCCGCCCGGAGGTTATGGCGCTCCGAAGGATCGGCGTGGCCACGCCGCGGGCGCCGATGTCGGTCTGCCGCACGGGACGGTGGTCTTCTCGGCGGACAACCACATCTCGCTGGCGGATGACATCTTCTATCAACGCTTTCCGGAAGACCTGAAGGACAAGGCGCCGCGGATCTGGTACGAGGAGGGCGCCTACCAGGTCGGTCGCAAGGGACAGTCCTTCCTGCCGGGCGATTTCAGCGCCGTGCTCATGCAGTACGACGATCTGCCCGGTGCCGCGAGCACCAACATCGAGGCCCGGATTCAAGAGCTGCACGACGACGGCGTCGAGAAGGAACTGGCGTTCCCCAACGCGGTGCTGGCGCTGTTTCACTATCCGGACAAGCAGCTTCGCGAGCTGGCCTTCCGCATCTACAACGAGTACATGGCCGAGCTTCAGGAGCGCTCGAACGGCCACTTCTACGGCGCCGGGCTGATCAACTGGTGGGACCCGCAGGGCACCCGCAAGACGCTGGACGAGCTGAAGTCGTTGGGGCTCAAGACTTTCCTGTTGCCGCTCAATCCTGGCAAGGATGACGACGGCAACATCATCGACTATGGCAGCACCGCCATGAAGCCGGTCTGGGACGAGATCGAGGCCGCCGGTCTGCCGGTGACCCACCACATCGGGGAGACGCCGCCGAAAACCCCGTGCCAGTTCAACAGCGTGGTGGTCGGCATGATGATCAACGTCGACGGCTTCCGTGAGCAGTTCGCCAAGTACCTCTTCACCGGAATCCTCGATGATCATCCCGGGCTGCGAATCGGCTGGTTCGAGGGCGGGATTGCCTGGGTGCCTTGGGCGTTGCAGGATGCCGACCACCTGATGGGGTCGTACCAACACATGTTCAACCGGACCCTCGAGCACGACCCGCGCTATTACTGGGACACGCATATGAGCGCGTCGTTCATGGTCGACCCGCTGGGCCTGCAGCTGATCGACCAAATCGGGGTGGACAAGGTGATGTGGTCCAGCGACTACCCGCACAACGAAAGCACGTACGGCTATTCCGAGAAATCGCTGAAAGCCGTCGTTGAGGCGGTGGGTCCGGACGACGCGGTGAAGATCGTCAGCGGCAACGTGACGAAGTTCCTGGGTCTGTAAGTGACGACGTTCGCGCAACTGGACACCAACACCACGCTGGTGATTCCGGAAACGGCCGACCTGACTCGCCTGCGCCGCGAGACGGGGGCCCGGTTGCGTTCGGCGATGACCGAGCGCGGTGTCGACGCGATGATCCTGCTGGGCAACAACGCGGTGGTTTATGCCACCGGCGCCAGCTGGCCACTCGGCGACGCCGGATTGTCCTACGTCGAACGGCCGGTGGCCGTGGTGCTCGCCGACGACGAATGGCCGCACCTGTTCCTGCCCTTCCGGGAGGGAGCCTCACAGGAAGCGGATTTGCCGGCCGATCACCTGCATGGGCCCGTCTACCTCGAATTCGATGAGGGCGTACAGCATTTCGCGCGCCAGCTGGCCGATCTCATGCCGGCCCAAGCGGTCGTAGCGGTCGACGAGTTCACCGGCGCCATGTCGCGCGCCACAAAGCTCCTGTTCCCCGGCGGTGCACCCGTTGACGCCGCGGCCATCGTCAGCGCCGCCAAGTCGGTGAAGACGCCGGACGAATTGTCGTGCATGCGCACCGCAATACGGATCACCGACGAGGCGATGGTCGAGGTGCAGAAACGCCTGGCGCCCGGCATTCGCCAAATCGACTTGTCGGCAAGCTTTTTGCGCCGTGCCTTCGAACTGGGTGCCACGGCCAGCATGCTCGAGCCGATCTGGCAGGTGATGCCGCCGAGCAAGGCCGAGGGCGTGTGGACCACGCACGGCGATTTGGCGCTGCCGCTCCTGACCACCGAGCGTGAGCTGGTCGAAGGCGATGTGCTGTGGACCGACGTCAGCATCACGTATCAGGGCTACTGCTCCGACTTCGGGCGCACCTGGATAGTCGGGCGGGATCCGTCCCGGCGCCAACAAGCGCAGTTCGACAAATGGTTCGAGATCATGAGTGCGGTTCTGGGCGTCGCCAAGGCCGGTGCCACCGCGGCGGATCTGGGCCGGGCCGCCATCACGGCCAACGGCGGCACCAAGCCGTGGCTGCCGCACTTCTACCTCGGCCACGGAATCGGCGTCAACGCCGCCGAAATGCCTATGATCGGAACCGATCTCGGGCAGGAGTTCGACGAGAATTTCGTCCTGCAATCCGGAATGGTGCTGGTTCTCGAGCCCGTCGTATGGGAGGACGGCACCGGCGGCTACCGCAGCGAAGAGGTCCTGGTGATCACCGAGGAAGGCTGGATCCGTTTGACCGACTACCCCTACGACCCTTATGGCAACTGAAGTCCTGCCCGACGAGCGCACGCTGCGCTCCGGGCGCCGCCAGCGGGCGCTGGCCCAGATGGCGGCACACGATCTCGACGTACTGGTCCTCGGCCGGCAAGCCAATGTCCGCTACGTCACCGGGGCTCCGCAACTTTGGGTGGCCGGCACCCGGCCATTCGGCCCGACCTGCGTGCTGGTGCGCGAGACCGGCGCCGTGCACCTGCTGAGCACGTGGGATGAGGGCGTCCCCGAAGACATTCCCCACGAGAACCTCTACGGCATCTCGTGGAACCCGATGAACACGATGGCGGCCTTGCAGCGCATCGACGGCGCGGCGACCGCACGACGCGTCGGAACCGATGCGCTGTCACCGGTTTTCGCCCAACTCCTGCCGACCGCGTTCCCCAACGCGCAGCTGGTCGACGGCGAGCTGGCCATGCGGGCCGCGCGGCGCATCAAGACGGACGAGGAGATCGCCGCGCTGCGGGACTCGGTCGCGGTGGCCGAGTCGGCGCTCGCGGCGGCGGTTTCCGAACTGCGGCCGGGGGTCACCGAGCAGGCGCTGGCCGGCGTCTTGCTGGAGGCCGCCGCGGCCGGCGGTGTCAGCACGCCGTCGAACCAGGACGTCGCATGGGTGACATCGCGCAAGCACCCCTGGCGGCGCGCTCACGGCGGCGGTCGTATCCAGGACGGCGATCTGGTGGCGTTCTCCGCCGGAGTGCTGGCGGGAGGCTACGTCGGCGAAGTGGGCCGGACCTGGCCCGCCGACAACCGGCGTGCGCCCAGCGGTGCGGCAGCACTGCACACGCGGTGGGATCGACTGTGGGGCAAGCTGATCGCAGCCTGTCATCCCGGCACGAGCGCGGACGAGTTGCTCACCGCTTACCGGAGCGCGGGGGAGCCCGAGCCGCCGATGCCGGTGGCCCGCGGCCTGGGCATGGGGTTCGACCCACCCGTCGTTTCCAAGCACCTGCCCACCACCGCGGCCGCAGAACGCCTGGAGCGGGGAATGGTGCTGGCCGTGACGGGCTACGTGTGGGAAGAAGGAGTCGGCGCGGTATTCGGGCGTGAAGCGGTCCTGATCACCGCCGACGGCCCCGAAGTGCTTACCGCGAGCCCGTTCTGGCGGCCCTAACCGTGCCCGAGTCCTCGGTGCCGACGGCCGAAGCGCCGCTGAGCGGCTACAGCGTCGTCGACCTGTCCACCGGGATAGCCGGCGCCTACTGCACCAAGCTGCTCGCCGACGGCGGCGCCGACGTCGTGAAAGTCGAACCGCCAGAGGGTGACCCGTTGCGCAGGTGGTCGGCTTCGGGCGCCACCATCCCGCTCGGCGGTGACGGCGCCTTGTTCAGCTTCCTGGCCGGGGCAAAACACAGTGTCGTGGCCGACCCCACCAGCGGCGACGATACCGAGCTGGTGGACCGGCTGCTGGCTTCCGCTGACGCGGTGGTGTGGTCGGCCGGCTCGAAAGTGGCCGAGCAGCCGCACTTCACGCCGCATGCCATCCAGGGACGCCACCCGCACCTCACCGTCACCGCGATCACACCGTTCGGGCTGGGAGGCCCCTGGCGAGACCGCCCGGCGACCGAGTTCACCCTGCAGGCGTGGTCGGGAGGCATCGTCGGGCTCGGCCGCGGCGAGCAGGAGCGCGCGCCCGTCTTCATCGGCGGTCAGGCCGGCGAATACCTGGCCGGTGTCTACGCAAGTGCGGCCACCTTGGCGTCCCGCTGGCGCCGGATCGACGGCGGCGCAGGGGAATTGGTCGACCTCTCGATGCTGGAGACACAGATCCTCGGCCTCACCTA
Source organism: Mycobacterium sp. NGS11 (assembly GCF_059813315.1). Classification (NCBI taxonomy): domain Bacteria; kingdom Bacillati; phylum Actinomycetota; class Actinomycetes; order Mycobacteriales; family Mycobacteriaceae; genus Mycobacterium; species Mycobacterium sp. NGS11. The sequence goes on along the minus strand of NZ_JCALEJ010000004.1, from coordinate 280,651 downwards.
TTACCCGGTCACCTACTTCGAGGTGCTCGGCCGGCCGTGGCGAGACACGCGACGGCCGACGATTCCGGGAGTGGCTCAGGCCAAGGACGGCCTGGTGAACCTCGGCTGCGGGACCGCGCAACAATGGTTCGACCTGTGTGCGATGGTGGGCCATCCGGAATGGATCGACGAGGAATCGCCGCTGTCCATCACCGAGCAGGCCAACATCCACGCCGATGAGATCTTCTCCTGGCTGGCCGCCACCCCGGTCGACGAAATCCGCGAACTAGCCTCGGCATTCCGTATCCCCAACGCGCCGGTCGCCAACGGCGCCAACGTCACGTCCTTCGATCAGTTCGTGGAGCGCGGCTCGTTCGTGCGAAATCCAAGCGACGGGTTCCAGCAGCCCAGCCACCCGTATCGGATGCGGCCCGCGCAGCTGCGCCCGCCGCAGCCCGCACCGCGGCTGGGGGAGCACACCGAGTACTACCGCGCCGCGGCCCTTCCGGCGCGACCCGCGCCTGCCGGTGTGGCGAAAGCGCTTCCCCTGAGCGGACTTCGGGTCCTGGACATGACGACCTTCTGGGCGGGACCCTGCTGTACCCACGCTCTGGCCTTGCTGGGTGCCGAGGTCATCCACGTCGAATCCACCCGCCGTCCCGATGGCACACGGATGATCGCCGGCATCCCGATCACCGACGATCAGTGGTGGGAGAAGTCGCCGATCTTCGAGGCCCTCAACACGAACAAGAAAGGGCTGACGCTCGACCTGCAGAGTCCGCGCGGTTGCGAATTGCTGCGTGAGCTCATCGCGACCTGCGATGTGATCGTGGAGAATTTCACGCCGCGGGTGCTGGACCAGATCAGGTTGGATTTCGCCACCGTGCAATCGATTCGGCCGGACACGGCGCTGGTGCGGATGCCCGGATTCGGACTCGGCGGCCCGTGGCGCGACAACCCGGCGTTCGCCTACGCCATCGAATCAGCGTCCGGCGTGAGTTGGCTTACCGGCTACCCGGACCGCACACCGTATGACCCCTATTCGATCGGTGACGCATGCGCCGGCGTGCACGCGCTCAACGCGATACTGCTCGCGCTGGAGCACCGGCGCCGCACCGGCGAAGGCGTGTTCGTCGAGGCGGCGATGGTCGACGCCGCCCTCAGCATCTCCGCCGAGCAGGTTGTCGAGTACTCGGCATACGGGGCGGTGTTGGAGCGTGCCGGCAACCGGGGCCCGACCGCCGCGCCGCAGAACCTTTACCTCAGCGCCGACATCGACGAATTCGGCCGGCTCGATTGCTGGGTCGCGATCGCGGTGGCCACCGACAGCCAGTGGGACGGTTTGTGCCGGGCCCTCGGATCACCCTCCTGGGCAACAGATCCCGGGCTCTCGACCGATGCCGGCCGGCGCACGCACCACGACTTCATCGATGAGCGACTCGCCGCCTGGTGCGCGCACCGCAGCCGCGACGAGATCGTCGAGACCCTCTGGGACGCCGGCGTCCCGGTGGCCAAAGTCATGCAACCGCACCGTCAAACTGAGCTGGAGCAGTTGGCGTTCCGGGGTTTCTTCGAAGAGGTCGACCATCCGGTCAACGGGCCGGCCAGGCTCAGCACCGTGCCGGCGAGGTTCTCCGCCGGGCCCCACAGGTTTCACACCGAGCATGCGCCGCTGCTGGGGGAGCACAACCACGAAGTGCTGTCCGGGCTGGGCTTGTCCGACTGCGACATCGCCCGCCTGGAATCCGACGGTGTGATCGGCCGCGCACCGGCCACGCGCGCAAGTAGCTGAGCGGCCATGGTGATCGACTAATCGAACATCCGGTTATTGTTTCCACCCTTCGGCGGCCTGGTCGTCGAAGGTGCGATCGATGCGCTCAAACCTGCGTCTGACCGACGCCCGGGCCGCCTCGTGCGGCAGGATGTACAAGCGGTTGGCCAGAATCGCGTCGGCCGTGAGCCGCGCGACGCCATCGACCGACACCGTGCCATCCTGCGTCGGCGGGAGCTGTCCGAACCCACTCGTCAGGTCGGGCGCTGACGCGAGCCCGTCATCGGCGCTGCGAATTCGTTCCGAGTTCGCGACCAACCCGGTTTCGATGACCATCGGGCAGAGCACGGATACACCGATGCCGTTGTCCTTGACTTCGCGGGCCAGGGTCTCGGCCAGACCGACGACCCCATACTTGGCAACGCCGTACGCCCCGAGACCGGTGTTGGGCACCAATCCGGCGAAGGAAGCGGTGAAGGCGATGTGCCCGCCCCTGCCCTGCTCGATCAGCTTCGGCACGAACGCCTCGACGGCATGGATGGAACCCCACAGATCGATGTCGATCACCCAGCGCCAGTCCTCGTGCGTCATCGCCGCGAGTGGACCCGCGACGACGATGCCGGCGTTGCTGAACACGACATCGACCTGACCCAGCAGGCGGAAGGACTCCTCGGCCAGATGAACCATCTGATCGAGGTGGCGCACGTCGCACGTCACTCCGTGCGCATCGAAGCCTTCGCCGCTCAGGTGCGCCACGGCCCGTTCCAGCGCGGCCTGGTCGACGTCGGCCAGCACCAGGCGGGCGCCGCGCCGGGCGAATTCGGTGGCGGTGGCCAAACCGATGCCGCTCGCACCGCCGGTGATGACTGCCCCGCGTCCCTCGAAATCGTCCATGGATTCCGAGGGTATTACCCGCGCGCGGGGCGGTGTGAGAGGCGTCATGTAGATAGCACCCTAACTATTAGCGCACTATGTACGTATGGCCGCACCGACTGCCCGCGAAATCGACCCCCTAGCCCTCGAACACCAAGTGTGTTTCGCCTTGGCGACGACCAACCGGGCGGTCTTGGCGGTGTACCGGCCGCTGTTGGAGCCGCTCGGCCTGACCCATCCGCAGTATCTGGTGATGCTGGCGTTGTGGGATCACCGCAAAACCCCCGGGGCCGAGCAGTTCCCGTTGTCGGTCAAGCAGATCGCCACCGCGCTGCAGTTGGATTCCGCCACGCTGTCGCCGATGCTCAAACGGCTGGAGGGGCTGGGGCTGATCACCCGCTCGAAGAATGCGGGCGACGAGCGGACCACCGACGTGAGGCTCACCGAACGCGGAATCGCCCTGCGGGAGAAGGCACTTGAGATTCCGCCCGCCGTCGTTGCCCGGCTCGGTGTGGACATGGCCGAACTCGAGAACCTGCATCGGGTCCTCACCCGCATCAACGCCGCGGCCGTGGCGGCCGGCGCATTGCAAGCCTGATATCACCCCGAGGAGCATGATGACCGACGCGAAACCCACTCTCTGGCAGCGGATCGGCTATTCCTACGGCCGGCGACTGCCCGACTCGATGCGCACCTGGGTGGCACGAGACTTGGCCGGCGAGGGAGCCATCCGCCGGCACATGATCAGGTGGGCCATCCCGCCCCTGCTGGTCCTTGCTCCATTCTGGCTGCTGCCCGCCTCGCTCTACGTGCACACGGAGATGACCGCGCCGCTCTACATCTGGGCGCTGCTGATAACCCTTGCCCTCAACAAGGTCTGGCGGCGGCACCGGCTGGCCGTCCACGGTTTGGACCCGAATCTGGTCGACGTGATCGCCCGCCGCAAACAGGCACGGATGCACGAGGACTACATCCGCCGCTACGGGCCGCGACCCGAGTCGGCCGAATGGCAGTCGAATAGCAGCCCGTTCTAGCGGCTACTTCAGGCAGCTCCCCGCATCGATGGGCAGGGTCACGCCGGTGACGTAGCGAGACTCGTCGGAGGCGAAGAACAGGACCGCGTTGCTGATGTCGATCGGGTCGACCCAGGGAACCGGCAGCGTGTGGAACATCTGGCAGATCGGCGCCATGTCGTCGGGGCCGGGGCTCTCCAGGTCGGGGCGGAACATCTTCCAGGTGCCCTCGTTCATGATCATCGGGGTGCTCACGTGCGTGGGGTGCACGGAGTTGACGCGAATCATGTGCTGCCCCAGCTCGACTCCGAAGGCGCGCATCAGACCGACGACGCCGTGCTTGGCCGCGACGTAGTGACCGGTGTGCGGGTAGGCCTTGAGCCCGCCGACCGAGCTGGTCAGGATGATGGAGCCACCTCGCCCGCCGGACAAGATGTGCGGCACACCGGCTTTCACACTCTTCCACACCCCGGACAGGTTGACGTCGATCATCTCTGTCCAGTCTTCTTCGCTGGTCTTGTCCAAAGTCTCGCCGCCGTTACCGATTCCGGCGTTGGCGACGATGATGTCGAGGCGGCCGAGCTGTTCGACACCGTTGTCCACCGCCGCCTTGAGTGCGTCGAAGTCGCGCACATCGACCTCGGCCGTGAAGATTCTGCGGTTGTGCCCCTTGACCAGGTCCGCGGTTTCGGCGAGGTCTTCGGGTGTCGACGCCGGGATCGCGGTGTCCGTCACGCCCTCGCGGATCGGCTTGCAAATGTCAACGGCGATGATGTCGGCACCCTCCTCGGCCAACCGCACCGCATGGCTGCGGCCCTGACCGCGCGCCGCTCCGGTGACGAAAGCGACTTTGCCCTCAACACGTCCGGTCATGGCTACCTCAACTCCTGACTTTCGATCGGCACGCCTCGGCGGAGAACGAACGCGTTCTGCAGGACCGCGGGTCTTGCCGCCTTGAACTCTGTCATTGAGCCGTCGCGGGTGTCAATGACGAATCCGTTTCGGCTATTTGCGATTCTAGATATTAGAGAATCTCATTCTCACCGGCAAACGGCGTGCGCTATTCGCTCGTCACGTGAGGGAACGGGGCGCGGTTGTGCTACGCGACGAATCCGCGTGAGCAGAAATCCCACACCTCATCGGCGGTGATGGGGTGCATCGTCGCGTCATCGGGGCCGCCGCTGGATTGCGCGATGAACATGACGGTCTGCATTGTCATGGCGGCCACCCGCTTCGGATTGCTGGTGGTGCGCAACTTGCCGGCGTCGTGGGCCGCCTCCATCAGTTCCGTCAGCAACGCGAGCAACGGTGCATGAGCCACCTTGACCTCGGCCGGATGCGTCACCAACAACCGCGGGGCAAAGTCGGTGAACAACGGGCGCTTGGCCGTCGGGTCCGGGCGCGATGCCTCGTAAAGGAGCTGAACGGCGACCTGCAACCGCTCCAACGGATCGGATTGGCTCTCGGTGGCCGCGCGGATCTGGTCGGCCGATCGGCTCAGGGCATCCTCGAAGAGCGCCAGCAGCAACTCGTGTTTGCCGTCGAATTGCAGGTAAAAGCTGCGCAACGACTGGCGGGAGCGGTCCACAACCTCCTGCACGGTAAAGTCCGTGCTGCCCTTTTCGATGATGATGGCCTGGGCCGCGTCGAGGAAGCGCTGAACACGCTGCGCGGCGCGCAGTTTCGCCGTCTTGATGGACCGCTCGACGGCACGCTGCTTCCAGGCCGGCTCTTCGCTTGGATTGGTCACGGCCGGCTCAGGTGATTGCCGCGAGGGGAGAACATGGTTGGACTCTACCGGAGAACGCCGTGACATCGCTGCGCTCGACCCCCTCACGGATCACGTGTCGGAGATTGTAACTTTCTTACCGCGAGAATACTATTCTCTTAGACGTGTGTATGGAAGCTTAATCGCAAGAGCGAACCGCGTCGTCGGCGGAAACCATGATCTACTGACGGCGCGGTGCCCTCACGACCATCCCGGGAAGAGCTGTGCAGCTGACTTTTGACGCCGAGGTGGAGGCGTTCCGCGCCGAATTCGTGGCCTTCCTCGACGCGCACCTGCCTTCCGAGGCCGAGGCGTTCCTGCGGCCCCAATCGAGTTCGGACATTCCGGAGTGGGCCCGCCGGTGGCAGCGCTTGCTGTTCGACAGCGGGTGGCTACAGCCCGGCAATCCCCCGGAGTTCGGCGGGCGCAACGCCACGCTGCTGCAGCAGTACGTGTACCACGAAGAGCTGTCGCGGCGGCGCATCTATCAGAGCTTCAATCCGCAGGGTGTGGGCATCATCGCGGCGTCATTGCTGTCATTCGGTACACCCGAACAGAAGCGGCGCTGGGCGGTACCGATCCTGCGGGCGGAGATCACCGCGTCACTGGGGATGAGCGAACCCGGCGCGGGCTCGGATCTCGCCTCGCTGAAGACGCGCGCGGTGCGCTCGTCTGATTCAGACGGCGACCACTTCGTCGTCAACGGGCAGAAGGTGTGGACATCCGGCGCCCATCACGCCGATGTGTTGCTGACCTTCGTGCGCACCGATCCGGACGCGCCAAAACACAAGGGCATCAGCGCTTTACTGATTCCCACCGACAGCCCAGGCGTGGTCCGCCGCCCGTTCGCCTCGATGGGTGACATCGACGACGTCGACTTCAACGAGGTCTTCTTCACCGACGTACGAGTGCCGGCCGAGAACTTGGTGGGCGAGCTGAACGCGGGCTGGCGCGTCGCGACCGGTTCGCTCGGCCACGAGCGCGCGATGCTGTGGCTGGATTACGCGGACATGTTGCACGCGTTGACGGTCGAGTCCCATCCCTCGGGTCCGGTGCAGCGGGATCACTACGCGACGCTGGTGATGGACTTCTATGCGATGCGGCTGCTGGGGTCGGCAACGCTGGCCAAAGCCGCTCGCGGCGAAGAGGACGTCCCCGCTCAGTCGGTGCTCAAGCTGCTGGGCTCGGAGGCCATGCAACGCGCCAGCGAGGACGCGCTGGCCGCCAAGGACGGCGACGGACTGGCGTTGCGCGCGGTCACGGCCCCGTTCGCGCCGCTCAACCTCGATAGCCACTACGGCAGCTGGTTCGACCGGTACACCCGCACCTTCGCCGCGACCATCGCCGGCGGTACATCGGAAATTCAGCGCAACATCATCGCAGAACGCGTACTCGGGCTGCCGCGCAATTGATCTGAGCGTCAGTGGTTCTTCGCGTCCAATTGGGCGTAGTAGCCGATGGCGACGAGACCCGCCACCACCGCGATCGCCCCTAAAACCATGCCGGCCACTGCGGTTCGGGGATTGCTCGCCTCCCCGCGGGCAACCCTTCGCCGGGCGATGTCGCCCGTCACCACCGCCGCGATGCCAAAGGGCACTCCCAGTAGCAACCAGCAGGTGACGAGTCCGACCAGGCCCAGCAGGAGCGAGGCGACGCCGAACTGGTTTTGTGGTGCTTGCGCGTGATTCATGCTTCCCACCTCCCCGGGTTGCGGCCGTGGTCGACCCACGCGCCATCGTTGCAGCGAAGCATCCCATGCCCGGCGTACGCTGCTTGGTTCCGGGGCGCGCGACCCGTTACAGCTGCGCGAGCCGCGGCGCAGAACCGGCCGCCACCAACGCTTTTCCGGCCGCACGCGTCAGTTCTCGAGAGCTGCCCAGCAGCCCATCGAGAATCAGGGACCGCTTGATGTGGTGGTGCAGCGGATGCTCGGCGGTAAAGCCGATCCCGCCGAGCACCTGCTGGCAGTGGCGTGCGGAGGTGAGCGCGGCCTGACCAGCCGCGGCCTTGGCCAGCAGGGAAGCCAGTCCCTGCGGATCGTCGCATTCCGTCGCGGCTTGCAGTGTTGCCTCGGCGCCCTCGATCGCGACGAGCGTCTCGGCCAGCCGGTGCCGGATCGCCTGGAACGAGCTGATGTGGCGGCCGAATTGCACGCGGTCCACGGCGTGCTGACGAGCCAGTGACAGCATGGCCCGGCTGGTGCCGACCAGCCACCAACCCACGGCTAGCCAACCCGCGTGCAGGGCGGCCGACGGCAGAGGATCTCCCTGCGGTACGGGGTGGATCGGCAGCAACTCGTCGATCGCCGACTCGGGGTGGTCGCGGCGTTCCCACAGCACCCAGGAGCCGCCGGCGAACGGCAGCGACAGCGTGCCTCCGGGCGCGTCGCCGGCCGCGCACAGCACGACGTCGTTGAGGACGGGCGCGTGCGCGCCGGTCTCACCGAGCAGTTTGAACACCAGAGGTATTGCGGTATCGGGCATTTCGTCGAGCATGTCGCGCCAGCCGAGGTCGGTCAGCGCCGCATCGAGCTTGGCGCCCGAGGCGGCGCTCATCGTCGTCCGCAGCGACTCTGCCAGCAGGCGCAGCGATTCGGGGTCTGACTCGGTATCTGCCGAAGAAGCCACGGTTCACTCCTTCCCGAGGTCGAGCAGCCGGCGGGCGATGATATTGCGCTGGATCTCGGCGGTGCCGCCATAGATCGTCGCCGCGCGCGAGTACAGGTATTCCGAACGCCACGGCGTGTCTTCGAGCTCGAGTGTGCCCGGCAACACATCGCGGACGGTGTCGTAGAGCCGCTGCTCGGCAGAGGCGAGCAGCACCTTGTCGATGGAGGTGTCGGGTCCAAGCCGGGCCCCATCGCGCATCCGGTGCTGAGTCGCGCGCGACCGGCAGCGCAATGTGTGCAGCGCCAGATAGGCGCCGCCGAGCGCGGATTCGTCGGGCTCGCCGACTTCGGCTGCCGTGGTGATCAGATCGTCGAAACGCGAATAGAGGTACGCAATCCGCTGCCAGAAACACGCCGAACGCTCATAGGGCAGCAGGTCCATCGCGAGCCGCCAGCCGTCTCCCGGCTTGCCCAGCATCCGGGTGGCCGGTATCACCACGTCGTCGTAGTACACCTCGCAGAACTCGTCGACGCCGTGCATCGTCCGCAGCGGACGGATGGTGATGCCCGGAGTGTCGAGATCGACAAAGAACGCGGTGATCCCGTCGTGCCCGGGCGCGGTGCGGGTAAGCAGGACGCACCGGGTGGAGAACTGCGCGAAGCTGGTCCATACCTTTTGGCCGTTGACGATCCAGTTGTCGCCGTCCTGGACCGCCCGTGTTGTCAGCGATGCCAGATCACTGCCCGAGCCCGGCTCGGAAAAGCCTTGGCACCATTGCTCTTCACCGCTCAGCAGGCGCGGAACCATCTCCTTGGCGAGCTCGGCCGGCGCGTAGTCGATCATGGTCGGCGCGAGCACCTCGAGCATCGAATAGGGTCCGGGTTCGGCCAAGCGGCGGCCCACCACCTCTTCACCGACGATCGCTCGCAGCACCGCGGGACCGCCCAATCCACCCACCTCGACCGGCCAGCCGAATCGCATCCAATCGGCGTCGTAGAGTGCACGGCTGACCCGGGCGAACTGCCGCATGTGCCCCCGCAGCGAGTGGTCGGGCCCGGGGGTCAGATCGTTGTCGTCGAGCCACGCGCGCAGGTCGGCCCGGAACTGCTCGACATTCACTTCGATTGATCGGCTCCTTTAGGTCGCTGCCTGGGCCGCGGAGTCACCGGCGGGACGCCCGATCGCGTGCGGGCGTCCGGAGTCGTGCACACCGCTGCGGCGGATGAACGTCATGGCGCGGGTCTTCAGCCGCCACCCGTCGGCGGTTCGCACATAGGTGTCACGGTAGTAGCCGATCCGCATGTCGTGGGTTGCGTGATCGATGAAGCACAGTGGCTGGGTGCCGCTGGCCGCGTCACCGTCGAGGTCGACCACCGCGGTCCCGGTGAGGAACAAGCCTTTTGGGGCTGCGGCCACCAATTCCGGGAATCGGCTGAGGCTGTAGGTCTCACCGAAGGCGCTGTAGGTGCCGTCGGGCGTGAAGACGGCGACGAGGCCCTCGATGTCCTCTTGGGTGATGGTGACCGCATAGCGGCCGAGCAGCTGCTGAATCTCGACGAGGTCGTCAGTTCGGCTTGGGCCGCTCTTAGACTGATCGGGCGTCGACATAGACCTTGCCGCCTTTCATCACGAAGCCGACGTTTCGGGTGACGGTGATGTCTTCCAACGGGTTTCCGGGTACCGCGATGATATCGGCGAGCTGGCCCGCCGCGAGGCGGCCCCGGTCGCTCGCGTTGATGAGCTCGGCCGCGGTGACGGTCGCCGCCCGCAGCACCGCCAGCGGTGGCATGCCCCACTCGACCAGTGTGACGAGCTCATCGGCGTTGCGGCCGTGTGGGATGGCCGGGGCGTCGGTGCCGACCGCGATCTTCACCCCGGCCTCGTAGGCGGCCTTGATCGACGTTTCCGCCTTCGGAAACATCTCGGCCGCCTTGTCCTGCAATTCCTTCGGGGCGCGCGACACGTCCATCGCCTGGGCGAGCCTGCGGGTGGTCACCAGGAAGCGGTCGTTGTCGACCAGCATCTGGATGGCCTCGTCGTCCATCAGGAAGCCGTGTTCGATGCAGTCGATGCCGCACGCGACCGCGTGCTTGACCGCTTCCGCTCCGTGGGTGTGCGCGGCGACGCGCAGCCCACGCCGGTGCGCCTCGTCGACGATCGCGCGCAGTTCCTCGTCTGAATAGTGTTGCGCCCCAGCCTCACCGGTCAACGACATGACGCCGCCGGAAACGCACACCTTGATCAGTTCGGCGCCGTGCTTGATCTGGTAGCGCACCGCCTTGCGGATCTCGTCGACCCCGTTGGCGATGCCCTCTTCGACCGTGAGCTCGAGCGCGCCCGGCATGAAGGCGGCGAACATCGTCGGGTCCAGGTGACCGCCGGTGGGCGTGATGGCGTGGCCGGCCGGGACGATTCGCGGCCCGTCGATCCAGCCCGCGTCGATGGCCTTCGCCAGCGCGACGTCGAGCAGGTAGCCGCCGGTTTTCACGAACAGGCCCAAGTTGCGCACGGTGGTGAAACCGGCGCGCAGCGTGCGTCGGGCGTTGCCGACCGCGCGCAGCACCCGCGTCGGCGGGTCGTCCTGCACCTGGGACAGCCCGGGTGTCTCGCCGCGCCCGCCCATCAGGAGGTTGACCTCCATGTCCATCAGGCCCGGCAACAGAATCTGGTCGCCGAGGTCGATGATTTCGCCCTCGGGATCGCCGCCCACGCCGACGATTCGATCGTCCTCGATCTGCAGAATGCCCGGGCGAACGATCTCGCCGGCATCGATATCGAGGAGCCCTGCGGCCTTGATCGTCAGCACCGCCTAGATCACCGGCTCCCTGATCACTTCAACCCACGCCGCGCCGCTGTCGGGAACGCGCGGCTGTTTCCACGCCTCGATGGGAAACGAGACCATGACCAGTGACTGCATCATGTGCATCAATGTCTTTGCGTCGTCGGGCAAGTCGTCCAGTGGGAACTTGTCGACATATTCGATGACGGCGTTGAGCTTCGGGAAGGCCACGTCATAGAAGGCCTGCATCTCGGGCATCGTCGAGGCCAGCCGTTTGGCGTAGCGCTCGGGCTCGGTGGCCAGGTCCCAATCCAAATAGGGCTCCAGGGCCGCGAATTCAGACGGTAACGCCATTGCGCTGGTGCTCCTTCACGTAGTCGGCGGTCGTCTTGTGCAGATGACGGATCAACACTTCCTGGTCGCAGAGCAGGAACTCCTTGACGGCCCGGGTGCCGATCATGGTCTGGGTCGCTTCCAGCGTGTTGGCGTCCTGCAGCGCGTACTCCTTGAACGTCACCGCGGCCAGCTCCTGGGCCAGCCGTTCCCGCGCATTGCGCGGCGGAACGAAATACAGCGTCGACTCGAAGATGTGCTTGTCCACCGCGGTGGGCCAGTAGTGATAGGTCAGGAACCAGCCCGGCTCCCAGATCAGCAGCATGAAGTTGGGGTAGAACAGCCACGAGTCGATTCCCCACTGCGGCACCCTCTTCACGTTGACACCCGGTGGCAGCTCTAGCTTTTCGATGATCTCCGGTTTGTCCCACGGACCGAACAGACCGCTGCGCAACACCTGGTCCATGGGCTTGACCATGGACATGTCCTCCGGCGGCGCCTGGCCACCCCACGTCGACTGCAGGTTGTGCGGTCCGGCCAGCTCGTAATGCAGCGCCTCGTAGCCGAACTTCTGGATCTTGGCGGCCTCTTCCTTGGTGTACTGCCCCTGGTGCAGGATCGGCGCGTGGTAGAACTCGACGAACGCGTCGATGAACAGCTTCCAGTTGCTGCCGACCTCGGCCCGGTAGGAGTAGGTCTCCGTCATCTCGCCGAAGGGGTAGCCCTCGATGCTCTTGGCCAGCGGCCCGAGGTAGTCGATGAGCGGCGCCGCGTCGTCGTCGAAGTTGATGAAGATGAAGCCCTCCCACACCTCGCACCGCACGGGTGCCAGGCCGAAGTTGCTCTTGTCGAGGTTGAAGAACTCCTCTTCCTGTTGGACGAAGGTCAGGTCGCCGTCGAGGCTGTAGCGCCAGGCGTGGTACTTACAGGTGAACTGGCGGCAGGTGCCGGAGGTCTCCTCGTTGGGAAAGTCGTTCCACACCAACTTGTTTCCCCGGTGGCGGCAGACGTTGTGGTACGCCTTGACCGTCCCGTCCTTGGTCTTGGTGATGATCACCGACGTGCCCTTGCCGGCCGACGGCAGTTCCCTGGTGAAGTAGCTGCCGGTGCGGGGGAGGCGCTCGACCCGGCCGACGTTCAGCCACGTCTTCCGGAACACCGCGTCGCGTTCGGCCTCGAAGAACGCCGGGTCGATCGAGTCGGTGTAGTCAACCGGCGCGGTCCCGAGGTCGGGGTAGTTTTCTGTCCAGCTGCCGGCGGCTGGTTTCGGGAAGTGCGGCAACGTTCTTACTCCTCTTGATCAGTGCTGGTCGGCGTGTTCGGGTTGGATGCCGAAAGTGTTGAAGGCCATGGCCAGCAGGGCGTAGCAGCCGACCGTGAAGACGAAATCCATGCGCTGCTGGTCGCTGAGGCGCTCGCCCAGCGCCGCCCAAGTCTGGTCGGACAACTCCGACTTCTCATCCAGCTCATCGACCCCGGTGATCACCGCGCGATCGAACGCGTCGAGGTCCTCCGCGCCGCCATCGCCGAATCGCCGCACCGCCGCGATTTGTTCGTCGGTGATCCCTTCATCCTTGGCCATCCGCACGTGGTGCGACCACTCGTATGCGCACTGGCGACGATGGGCCACCCGCAGGATGGCCAGTTCGCGGATGCGGGCCGGCAGTGTGGACGACGTCAACAGGTGGACATTGAATCGAAGAAACGCCTTGGCGAGCGCTGGGTGGTGAGCCAGCGTGGAAAGCGCGTTGTTGGTGTCCGCGTCCCGCATGGCCGAGAGTGCCTGCTGGGTAGCCTCGTCCCACTGGTCGGCGGGGAGCGGCTGCAGGCGCATCGGCAGTGTCCTCTCGGTGAAAGAGAATCGTATTCTCATTTGCAACTAACAGACTGGCACGAAACGCGCGCTCGGTCAATGCCGGCGTGGCGGGCGGGCGCGCGTGGGAGCCGCCTGGCGCACCCGGGCGCCCAGACGGTCGGGGCTTGACCGGGCCTGGCCGCACCGACGTGTCACGCCGGCGTCTACCTCATGGCCTTGCCGCATCGCGGTGGGAAATTTGCCGGACTGCTGGGCCGCAGGTCAGGCCGCTGCATGCGGCCGCAGCAACCTATGAATGTTGATTCTCGTCTGGCGAGAAGATAGTTTTCATTTCAGTGATCTTGGCACGGGACAGCGGTTCGCCGAGGCGGTGATCGATCCGATGGATCCGATGAAAGGGAAGCTCATGAACAAAGAAGACATGATGCTGATCAGCGTCGACGACCACACCGTCGAGCCGCCCGACATGTTCAAGAACCACTTGTCGAAGAAGTACCGGGACGACGCACCCCGGCTGGTGCACAACGATGACGGCTCGGACATGTGGAAGTTCCGCGACACGGTCATCCCGAACGTGGCATTGAACGCGGTCGCCGGTCGTCCCAAGGAGGAGTACGGCATCGAGCCGACCGGGCTCGACGAGATCCGGCCGGGTTGTTACAACGTCGACGAACGCGTCAAGGACATGAACGCGGGCGGCATCCTGGCTTCGATCTGCTTCCCCTCCTTCCCGGGCTTTGCCGGGCGGCTGTTCGTCACCGACGATCACGACTTCTCCATCGCGCTGGTGCAGGCCTACAACGACTGGCACATCGACGAGTGGTGTGGCGCCTACCCGGCGCGGTTCATTCCGATGGCCATCCCGGTGATCTGGGATGCCGAGGCGTGTGCCGCCGAGGTCCGCCGGGTCGCAAAGAAGGGCGTGCACGCGCTGACCTTCACCGAAAACCCGGCCGCGATGGGCTACCCGAGCTTCCACAACGAATACTGGAACCCGTTGTGGGAAGCGTTGTGCGACACCAACACCGTGATGAACGTCCACATCGGGTCCTCGGGCCGGCTGGCGATCACCGCGCCGGACGCGCCGATGGACGTGATGATCACGCTGCAGCCGATGAACATCGTGCAGGCCGCGGCGGATCTGCTGTGGTCGGCACCGATCAAGAAGTACCCCGACCTCAAGATCGCCCTGTCCGAGGGCGGCACCGGGTGGATCCCCTACTTCCTGGAGCGCGCCGACCGCACCTACGAAATGCACTCCACCTGGACGCATCAGAACTTCGGCGACAAGCTGCCGTCCGATGTGTTCCGCGACCACTTCCTGACTTGCTTCATCAGCGACAAGGTGGGTGTGGCGCTGCGCAACATGATCGGCATCGACAACATCTGCTGGGAAGCCGACTACCCGCACAGCGACTCGATGTGGCCGGGTGCGCCGGAAGAGTTGTGGGATGTGTTGTCCATCAATAACGTTCCCGACGACGAGATCAACAAGATGACTTACGAGAACGCGATGCGCTGGTACTCGTTCGACCCCTTCACGCACATTTCGCGTGAACAGGCCACCGTCGGTGCGCTGCGTAAGGCCGCCGAGGGGCATGACGTTTCCATCAAGGCGGCGGGCCACGCCAAGGACGGCCGAGGCGGCGCGTCCTTTGCCGATTTCGCGGCCAACGCGAAAGCCCTTACCGGCAATAAGGACTGAGCGCGAGACTGTCGCCGAGCAGACGCAAAAGCACCTACTTTGTCGGCGTGTTGGGTGCTTTTGTGTTCCCCCGCACGCGGGGGGACCCCCAGCTCGCGCTGAGAAGAGGAGGCCACCGGTGGCTGGAATGAACTTTGAGCTGACGGATGACCAGGAGCTGATCCGTCGGTCGGTGGCGGAGCTGGCGGGGAAATTCGACGACCAGTACTGGATGGAAAAAGACCAGGCGCACGAATTCCCGACCGAGTTCTACCGCGCCATCGCCGACGGCGGCTGGTTGGGAATGACCATCCCCACCCAGTACGGCGGTCACGGCCTCGGCATCACCGAGGCGACGATCCTGCTCGAGGAGGTCGCCAAATCGGGTGGTGCCATGAACGCGGCGAGCTCGATCCACCTGTCCATCTTCGGCATGCAGCCGGTCGTGGTGCACGGCTCCGACGAGCTCAAGGCCCGAACGTTGCCCGCCGTCGCGACCGGCGAGGTCCACGTGTGCTTCGGCGTCACCGAACCCGGTGCCGGGCTTGATACTTCGCGTATCACCACCTTCGCCAAGCGTGACGGCGATCGCTACATCGTCAACGGACGCAAGGTGTGGATCTCCAAGGCGATGGAATCCGACAAGATCCTGTTGCTCACCCGGACGCAAAGCTACGACGAGGTCACCAAGAAGACCGACGGGATGACGCTGTTCATCACCGATCTCGACCGTAGCCGGGTCGACGTCCGCCCGATCCGCAAGATGGGCCGCAACGCGGTCAGCTCCAACGAGTTGTTCATCGACAATCTCGAGGTGCCTGTCGAGGACCGAATCGGCGAGGAGGGCAAGGGCTTTCAGTACATCCTCGACGGCCTCAACCCGGAGCGAATGCTCATCGCGGCCGAGGCGCTCGGTATCGGCCGGGTGGCGCTGGAGAAGGCGGTGAAATACGGCAACGAGCGCGAGGTCTTCGGCCGGCCCATCGGGATGAACCAGGGTTTGCAGTTTCCGCTCGCCGATTCACTGGCCCGACTCGATGCCGCCGAACTGATGCTACGCAAGGCCACCTGGCTCTATGACAACGGCAAACCCTGTGGGCGCGAGGCCAATACGGCTAAGTACCTGTGCGCCGACGCCGGCTTCACCGCCGCGGACCGGGCGCTGCAAACGCACGGCGGCATGGGCTACGCCGAGGAGTACCACATCACACGGTACTTCCGCGAGGCCCGGCTGATGAAGATCGCGCCGGTCAGCCAGGAGATGATCCTGAACTTCTTGGGAGCCAACGTCCTGAAGCTGCCGAGAAGCTACTAGGTAGTTTGTTTGTCATCGAACGTGAACTGACGGCGGGATTGTTGCGGTTTTTTCGCCCTCAGTGCACGCTCGGCGACTGAGAGGTTGGGCAAAGATATGCGTGAAACAGTCATCGTCGAGGCCGTGCGTACGCCCGTGGGAAAGCGCAACGGCGCGCTGTCCAGCATGCATGCCGCCGACCTCTCCGCGGTCGTACTGACAGAACTCATCGAACGCACCGGCATCGGTCCGGACATCATCGACGACGTCGTCTGGGGCTGCGTGTCCCAGGTTGGCGACCAGTCCAGCAACATCGGGCGCTACGCGGTCCTGGCCGCCGGCTGGCCCGAGACCATTCCCGGGACCACTGTCAACCGCGCCTGCGGGTCCAGCCAGCAGGCGCTGGACTTCGCCGTGCATGCGGTGATGTCGGGCCAGCAGGATGTCGTCGTGGCCGGTGGAGTCGAGGTCATGAGTCGCGTTCCGCTCGGTTCGGCCCGGGCGACGGGTATGCCGTATGGCCCGAAAGTCCTTGCCCGCTATGACGATTTCTCCTTCAACCAGGGTCTGTCGGCGGAGATGATCGCCAAGAAGTGGGGATTCTCGCGCACCCGGCTCGACGAATTCTCCGTCGAATCCCACGAGCGGGCCGCCGCGGCTCAGGATGGCGGCGCCTTCACCGAGCAGATCGTGCCGGTGTTCGTCGACGGAGCCGACAACAACGTCGTCACCGCCGACGAGGGCGTGCGGCGCGGCAGCAGCGTCGAGAAGCTCGCG
The DNA here is from genome assembly GCF_059813315.1 of Mycobacterium sp. NGS11. NCBI lineage: Bacteria > Bacillati > Actinomycetota > Actinomycetes > Mycobacteriales > Mycobacteriaceae > Mycobacterium > Mycobacterium sp. NGS11. The sequence goes on along the minus strand of NZ_JCALEJ010000004.1, from coordinate 263,955 downwards.
ACGCTCAAGCCGGTCTTCGCCGAGGACGGCGTGATCCACGCGGGCAACTCCTCACAGATCTCCGACGGCGCCGCCGCGTTGCTGGTGACCACCGCCGAGATGGCGGTCGAGCTGGGCCTGACGCCGATCGTGCGTTACCTGGCGGGCGCGGTGACCGGAGCGGATCCGGTGCTGATGCTCACCGGCCCCATTCCGGCGACCGAAAAGGTGCTGAGCAAGGCCGGCATTGGCCTGCCCGACGTGGGCGTCTTCGAGGTCAATGAAGCTTTCGCCCCCGTGCCGCTGGCGTGGCTGGCGGAGACCGGGGCCGACCCGGCACGAATGAATCCGCTGGGCGGCGCCATCGCGCTGGGACATCCGCTTGGTGCGTCCGGAGCGGTGCTGATGACACGCATGGCGCATCACATGCGCGACAACGGGATTCGTTACGGGCTGCAGACCATGTGCGAGGGCGGCGGCACCGCCAACGCCACGCTGGTGGAGCTGGTGAGCTAAGAGCCGCGGCCAGCCGCATCCACAAAATCTCGCTCTGCGTGACCCTTGTCACAGCGGCCAAACTAACCTACTGTGTGTTCACTAGGTTGGTTTCCCGACGTCGATACAACGTGGCTTGAGGGGGTCCCGGTGCCCGTCGCACGGCGATACGACACGCTGCTCGCCAAGGGCGAGGACCGCAAACAGCGGATTCTCGACGTCGCGCAACGCCTGCTCACCCGCAACGGCTGGCGCAGCACGACACTCGCCCAGATCGCCGGCGAGGCCGGGGTCACCCCCGCCGGGTTGCTGCATCACTTCGAATCGAAGGAGCAGCTGCTGCACGCGGTGCTCGATGCCCGCGACCTCGATGACGACACTCACGCCGACCGGACCGGTGACCTGTTCGACCAGATCGCCGCGGTCGCGGACCGTTTTCACCGCGCACCCGAACTGGTGGGCACGTTCACGGTGCTGCTGGTCGAGAACATCCTTCCCGACGCCCCGTTGCACGACCGCATGCTCGCCAGGCACCGGGCCGCGACCGACATCGTCGCCGACCTCATCCGTCGCGGTCAGGCCGACGGCCGGTACCGCAAAGACATAGACCCCGCCGTCAAGGCAGTAGAAATCCTCGCCTTCGTCCACGGAATGGAAACCACATGGTTACTCGATCCTTCGATCCCGCTAGCCGAGGCGTTCAAGCAGTACGCCGAGACACTGGCGCGGGATTTCGCACCTCCGAAGAAGCCCGAGGCGATATGAGATACCGGCTCGACGTCGTCGCCGCCACCGTCATAGATGTGGTGAGGTTCGCCGGCGGCTGGATCTTCGACAGGTCGATGGCGGGTTGGGACGTCACCGTGCTGGTCGCCGACCACCCCGACGACCGGCCGTTGCAGATCATCGGGGCCCAGGTGCTCGACCTGGAAGACGCGCTGGCGACGGTGCGATCGCGTCCCCGCCCGCAGGCCCTGGCGGCGGCGGCGGACCTGTTCGGCTGCGACGCACGGGTGCGCCAAGGCGTGCTGCAGGCCCTGGATCACGGCGTCACCGAGGTCACGCTGTGGGGAGAAAACTGGCCATCCGAACTAGACGACAGCGTCGGGCTGGTGCAACACCAGCTGAGCATGGCCGCGCAGACGTTCAAGGCCCAAGCCCTGGCGGCGGCGGCGTCGGCGCCGCACGCCTCAGTCGGTCACGTGGAGACCTTCCGGAGCGGGTTGCTCGCTTGGCCGTCGGTTGCCGCAGACCTGGTCCCCGCCAGCTAACCGGGGTTACGTCGCGGCCTGACGTTCGTGCCGGGGTCCGTCGTTGACGACCACCAGCCTGTGTGAAAATGTAATACTCATCTGCGAGAGGCACGTTCTCACTAGCCGAGATTCGAGGAGCGGGAGATGGCGAACGAATTCTCCGAGTTGGACTTCTTCCGCGGCAGCGAGCTGATCCAGGACCCGTACCCCTATTACGAGGCGCTGCGGGAGCGGTGCCCCGTGACACGCGAGAGTCATCACGACGTCACCATGATCACCGGTTGGGACGAGGCGTGCGCGGTGCTCAACGACGCCGAGACCTGGTCCTCGTGCATCTCGGTGACCGGCCCGTTCCCCGGCTTTCCGGTGCCGATCGAGGGTGACGACATCACCGAGCTGATCGAGGAGCATCGCGACGAGCTGCCGTTCAGCGACCAACTGCCCACCCTCGACCCGCCTACGCACACCAACCACCGCTCCCTGATGATGCGGCTGATCACTCCCAAGCGCCTCAAGGAGAACGAGGACGCCATGTGGGCGCTCGCCGACCAGGCGCTCGACGACTTCCTGGCGCCGGGGCGCGGCGAGTGGATCAAGGGCTTCGCGGGCCCGTTCACGCTGCTGGTCATCGCCGACCTGCTCGGAGTGCCGATCGAGGATCGCGACAAGTTCGTCAAAGGCATCGCCGAGCACGCAGGCGGGGGCGTCGGTGGCACCAAGGGATCCCTGGCCCACAGTCCGCTGGAGTTCCTCTACGGCCTGTTCTCCGACTATGTGCGTGATCGCCGCAATGCGCCGCGCGACGACGTGCTCACCGGCCTGGCGACCGCCACCTATCCCGACGGCTCCACCCCGGAGGTCGAGGACGTGGCCCGCGTTGCCAGCAATGTCTTCTCGGCGGGACAGGAGACCACGGTCCGGCTGCTCGGCGCCGCGCTGCAGACCATCGGGGAACGGCCCGACATAGCGGCGCGGCTGCGCAAGGACCGCAGCCTGATTCCGAACTTCATCGAAGAGTCGCTTCGTTACGAGAGTCCCGTCAAGGGCGACTTCCGGATGAACCGCCGGCCGGTCAACGTCGGCGGGGTCGACCTGCCCGCGGGCAGCACCGTGATGATCCTGCAGGCGGCGGCCAACCGGGATCCGCGCCGGTTCGAAGAACCCGCCATCTTCGATCCGGCCCGCAAGAATGCGCGCCAACACATCTCGTTCGGGCGAGGCATCCACAGCTGCCCCGGCGCGCCCCTGGCCCGGGCCGAGACCCGGGTGGCGATCGAGCGGTTGCTCGACCGCACGACGGACATCAGGATCGACGAGAGCGTTCACGGGCCGGCGAACGACCGCAGCTACCAATATGTTCCGACCTATATCCTGCGCGGCCTGACCGAACTACACCTGGAGTTCACGCTGGCATGAAGGTATGGGTAGACGACCAGAAGTGTCGCGGCCATGGAATGTGTCTCACACTGTGCCCCGACGTGTTCAGCCTGACCGACGACGGTTACGCCGAGGCCATAGATTCCGATGTCCCAACGGAATTGGAGTCCGCCGCTGTCGAGGCGATCCAATGCTGTCCCGAGCAGGCGATCAGCGAGAAATGACCAAAGTTACGGACGAGTAAGGAGATTCGAGTGGCCAAAGGGTATGTCATCCTCACCGAGGCCATCAAGGACCCGGAAGGCATGAAGGCCTACGCCCAAGCCGCCGGTTCGGCGATGAGCGGTGCCACCATCCTTGCGGTGGACACCGCACCCAAGGTCATCGAAGGCGACTGGCACGGCGACCAGACCGTCGTGCTGGAATTCGAGTCGGTCGATGCGGCTCGGGCTTGGTACGAGTCCGAGGGCTACCAGGAAGCCGCGAAACTGCGGCAGGCCGCCGCCGACTGCAATGCGGTCATCCTCTCCGGATTCTGATCGCTACTCCCCGACGATGGAGATCGCCTGCCGGGGGCATTGACGGACGGCCTCGCGCACGTCCGCCTCGTTCTCCGGGGTGACCTCTTCCTGGTGGACGGTCAGCATGTCGTCGTCGCCGAGTTCGAAGATCTCCGGGTTGATGCCCATGCACACACCGTTGCTCTCGCAGAGTCCCCAATCGACTTCGATCTTCTTCGTCATTGTGGCCTCCTTTAACGAAGTACCATGACGGGCACGTTCTTCCAGCCCGCCACGTTTTGCATATTCACCCGTTTGCACCCCGCCCAGTCCACTTCGTAGCGGGGCATGAAGTCGAGCAGGTGTTCCAGCGCGATCCTGCTCTCCATGCGGGCCAGCGCCGCGCCGAGGCAACTGTGAATCCCGTATCCGAGCCCGAGATGCTGCGCCTCGGTCTGGTCACGCTCGATATCGAATGTGTCTGCCTCGGTGAAGGCCTCCGGGTCGCGGTTCGCCGCGGCGCCGCAAAGGAACACCGGTTTGCCCGCCGGAATCACGCCACCGCTGACGTGGGCCTCTTTCAGCGTGTAGCGGACGTTGTACTGCACCGGACCCGCGTAGCGCAGCAGCTCCTCCACCGCGCCCGGGACCTTGTCGCGATCGTCCTGCAGCTTCTGCCATTGCTCGGGATGACGGGCGAAGAGCACCGCCGCGTTGCCGAGCAGCTTCGTCACCGTCTCGGCGCCGGCACCGCCCAATAGCGTTGCGAAGCCGGTGATCTCGATGTCGTCCAGTTTGCGGGGCTGTCCGTCCTCACCGGGGATCTCGGCCGCGATCAGCCTGCTGATCATGTCGTCCTGCGGCTCGGCGCGCCTCTCCTGGATCAGACCGAAGTAGTACATCGCCGTGTCGATGTTCGCCTGAATGCCGGCCTCGCTGACCTCGATCTGCCCGGGCTCGTGATGCAGGCTGGTGTCGATCCACAGGCGCACCTGCTGGCGGTATTCCTCCGGCACCCCCGCCATCCGGGTAATGACCTCCACCGGGAACGGCCCGGAGAAGTCCTGCACGACGTCGAAGTTGTCGGGATTGGCGGCGCCCAGATACTTCTCGATGACTTCGACGACCGTCTCGCGCTGCGACTGGATGGCCCGCGGGGTGAACGCCTTGTTGAGCAAGCTGCGCATGTGGCGGTGCTCCGGGGGATCCATGAAGATGATCGACTTCTGCTCGGGCGAGATGCCCTTGCGCACCATCGCAAGGTCGCAGCCGCGCGCCGAGGAATACGTCTCGAAGTCCTTGAACGCGGCCGACACGTCTTCGTGGCGGGTCAGCGCGTAGAAGTCCTCTTTTTCGTCGTAGTACAGGGGCGCATCCTCACGCATCCGTCGGTAGATTTCGAACGGATCGTTGAAGTACTCCTCCGAGAACGGATCGAAGACGACCTTCGGTTTTGTCACTGAATCCTCCTCAGCGGCGAGGGCGGGCTGAAACCTTTACAGCGGAGTCCGGGACTGTAACGCTAACGGTAATACCTTCGTGACGAACCGGAAAGACCAAAACGCTGGCATTTCGCAACCCTGCTGAGCTCTCATCGTGGGTGGTCCATCAGGGTCAGCGCCGCATCGGCCGCATCGAGCACGGCGCCGCCGTTTGCTCCGGCCCGGTCGGCGAGGTCGACCACCAACCGAACGTCTTTCTGCAGCAGCCCACCTGCGACACCGGCCAGCCGATCCAGTCCACCGATGCCGCCCAGCGCGTTCAGCGCGAAGCTGCTGCCACTGCTGCGCGACACCACCTCGGCGAGACGGTCCGGTTCGACGCCCAGCTCCTTGGCCAATGACAGGGCGGTGGCGGCGGTGGCCAGGTGGGCGGTGAACAGCAAGTTGTTGAGCAGTTTCGTGGTCTGTCCGGAACCCAGCTCACCGAGGTGCACGACCGGATCGGCATAGGTTTCGAAGACCGGACGGCAGTGCTCGACGACGTCGGTGTCGCCGCCGACCATCACCAGCAGGCGGCCCTCGGCCGCCGCCCCTCCTCCGCCGCTCACCGGCGCGTCGATGACGGATACGCCCAGCGGGGCGGCCTTGGTCGCAAGTTCTCGGCAGGTGTTCGGGTGCACCGTGCTGTGCACGGCGATGACGCCGCCCGGTTTCATCGCCGACAGCAATCCGTTCTCGCCGCAGGCGAGTTCGTCGATGTCGGCGTCGCCGACAACGCAGAGGCAGACCAGATCGCTGGCTGCGGCGAGTTCGGCCGGAGAGCCGGCGATCTTGGCTGTGGTGTCGGCGAATGCCTCGAGGGCTTCCCGCCTGCGCGCCCACAACGTGGTGGGGTAGCCGGCCTCTGCGATCCGCCGCGCCATTGGGCCGCCCTGACTGCCCAACCCGATGAACCCGACGCGCATCAGCCGGCCTCCAGATCGGATTGCGTGTCCGTTGAACCCTCGGCCACGCAGTCCTGCACGAATGCAAGAACTTTCGAATGGTAGGCGGGGGCGGCGTGGCTGAGGCTGATGTTGTGCCCCGCGTCCGGTTGCCGATGCACGACGAACCTCGGGACCCCGGCGAACAGGGTGCCGATCTCGGCGACCGCCGCATCGTCGGTCTGCCAGACCTTTTCGTGTTCGGCGATGCTGAAATGCACCGGGACGCGCACTGCGGGCGCGAGCTCCGGAAACGTCTTTCGCGCCCAGTCCGACACCATCTGGTCCTCGTAAGCGGGGGCCGACGGCGAAACCGTGGCGCCGCCGAGGACTTCGGGCGGATAGAGTTCCTCTGGGCTCCACAGCAATTCGCGCATGCCCGACGGGCGGTGTTCGCGGGTAGCCGTTTTCAGTATCTCCTTGGCCGCGGGGTGGTAGTGCCGGCCCGTGCCCGCGAGCTCGATGCCGAGCAGGTCGGTACCTCGCCCGTCGGCGGCCATCCGTACGGTCAGCTCGCAGCCGCCCGAATGCCCCCACACGAATAGGCCTGCGCCACGCGGTCGTTCGCCGAGGACGCGATTGACAGCACCGTAAGAAAGGTGGACGCGCTGCTCGCCGGATACCATCGCTTCGGGATACGGTGCCGAGCTGCCATAGCCGGGCCGGTCGAGGGCCACCACGGTGAATCCTGCTGCGGCGCCGGTGCGTAACAGCGAGTACGACGGATGGCCGGGGCAGTCGAAATACATCGCGGTGGTGCCGCCGCCGTGGATCGCCACGATCACGGCCTTGGGGTCGTCGGCCTCAGCGACCAACGCCGACATCGGCACGCCGTCGACGATGACGAGCCGGGGGCGGGGGGCGGCGCTCATGTGTCGGCCCGTAGCAGGATCACGCCGCTGGGGGTCAGTCCGCCGCTGCTGACCACTCCGACGCGGGCATCGGTGACTTGGCGGTCGCCGGCCTCGCCGCGCAGCTGGGTCACGGCCTCGTGCAACAGGCCCATGCCGTGGGTGCGGCCATGCGAAAGTTGACCGCCGTGCGTGTTGAGCGGCAGCTGTCCGTCGCGCGCGATGTTCTTGCCGCCGTCCAAGAATTCCTTGGCCTCACCGATCCCGCAGAAGCCCAGCGCCTCGATCCAGGAAAGGCAGTTCATGGTGAACCCGTCGTACAGTTCGGCGATGTCGACGTCTGCCGGCCGCAGCGAGGTGCGCGTCCACACATGCGCCGCCTGGCCCAGCACCTGTGGCTCGTGCGTCAAAGTGCTTTGATCCCAGTCGATTCGCTCGATGATCTGCGTTCCCACGGCCTCCACCAGCACCGCTGGCTTGGCCAGGTCGCGGGCGGCGTCGACGGCCGAGACGATGACGGCGATGGCGCCATCGCAGGGCACGTCACAGTCGTAGAGACCGAACGGCGTGGTGATGGGCCGCGCGTTGAGATAGTCGTCCATCGTCATCGGCGACCGGTAGATGGCCGTCGGGTTGAGTTCGGCGTTGGCGCGCTGGTTCAGCGCGATCCAGCCCAGCGTTTCTTTGGTGGTGCCGTACCGGTGAAAGTGCCGCTGCGCGTTCATCGCCAGGGTGTGCGCCGCGGACGTGGCGCCAAACGGCATCTGCCAGCCCGACATTCGGCCCATCGACGGGGTGATCTTGCCCTGCTTCATCAGCTCGCCATGGGTGGCTTCCCACACCGTCCGGAAGCACAGCACGTGCCGCGCGAGCCCCCCCGCGACCGCGAGCATCGCGGCGATCAAAGAGCCACCCGGGCCGAACGTTTCCATCGCGCCGTTATGCCATGTCGGCCGGATGCCCAAGGCGGCCTCAAGAGCGGTGGTGCCCCCCTCGCCCATTCCCGCCACGTTGATTGCGCCGGGGTAGGTGGACAGGCCGTCGATGTCGGCATAGGTCAGGCCGGCGTCGGCGATCGCGGCCTCGCATGCCTGCACGGTCAGCGCCAGTGGCGGCTGCATGAGCCGGCGCCCGATCGGCGACATGCCGATACCCGTCAGCGCGACCTTGTCTTCGAATTTGGCGGTGGTGAGCATCGGCCGGACGTACTCGCCGAAGCGTTCCGGTGCGATCTCGTCGTCCGGCAGGGGAGCGGGCTTGGCGCCGGGGATGGGCCGAAACAGTGGGAACCAGACGTCCTCGACCGGTTCGAAGACGACCTCGACCTGCTGTCCGAGTTCGAGGTCGTCGAATTCGCAGTCGACGATGTTGGTGGTCAGCCGCACCCGGGGGTCCTCGGCGATCGCGACTTGAGCGATCACGTAGGGCGCGGGGAGCCCGGGCAGGCTGAATCGCTCGTTGATGGTGAAGCCGGCGAGGGTCGCCCTGCCGGAGACCTCCCGAATTCCGATGTCCAGTGACCGGCAATACCGGCACACCGGCGCCGGCGGATGGATCAGCGATTGGCACGCTCGGCATTCCTGCAGCCGCAGCTTCCCATCGGCGCCCGAGGTCCAGAAGAACTCGTTGTCCTGCGTGATCAGGGGCAGAGGACGTCCGGGTTCTGGCACGTCACCTCCGGGAGTCGGACGGCGGGCGGTAGCCCCATTATACGAATCGGAGAATCACGTTATCACTGCCGAGGAGGCATGATCTAGATGGCGTTGGCGGCGATCGTGCCGCCTATCAGGCGAGGAGCGGCTTGCCGTCAGTACGGCACCCAGGTGCCGGTGAAATAGGTACCCCATTGGTGAAAGCCGGCATTCCACATCGGTTCGTTCGGTGACCACCATAGCCGTGCCGGTGGGGGCGGCGGCACGTCCTGCGCGGCAAAGGGCGGTGCATATGCAGGTGGGGCCGCATACCACGCCGGTGGGCCCGCCATCGGCTTGCATTCCCACGTCGCCACGTTGAACGACATGTTGGGATCGCACTCCGCCGAGCTGATTGCCGGCGTCGCGATCACCGCGGCCGCCATCGGCACGAAGGCAACAGCGACGACAACTGTCAGACGACCCAAAAACCACCTCATGGTGGGCCTCCCTTGGCGCCATCCCCACGCTGGCTGGTGTCAGCTTATTCCGTCGACACCGCCACGGCCAGATTCAAAGCGAAGCAGCAGCGAGCCGCTCTGGCCTGTGGCATTTACTTGCGGCCGGAGGCTATGCTCCAAACGCGATATCAAGTACTTAACATTCGGAGGGCTGATTGCTCGACGCAGAGAAGATCCTGATCACCGGCGCGACCGGCAAGATCGCGTTCCCCATCGCGCGTGCCCTGGCGGCGGCGGGAAACGAGGTATGGGGCGCCGCTCGCCTGAAAGACCCCGCGGCCCGGCAGAAACTCGCGGACGCCGGAATCCAACCCGTGGCGCTGGACGTCGGCGACGGGGACTTCTCCTCTCTCCCAGACGATTTCACCTACGTATTCCACGCGGCCGTAGACCCCGGCGTGGACGACTGGAACCGGTGCGTGGAAACGAACGCACAGGCGTCCGGCGACTTGCTGTACCACTGCCGCGCCGCACAGGGTTTCGTCTTCTGCTCTACCGGCTCGATCTACGCTTACCAGGGCCACCGACCGCTGACCGAGACCGATCCACCGGGGGCGCCGTTGCGGGCGAACTACAGCTTCTCCAAGATTGCCGCCGAGGCGGTGTGCACCTGGATCGCCAAGCACTACCGGATTCCGCTGACGATCATCCGCATTTGTTCGACGTATGGCCCCCAAGGCGGTGCACCCGCCGATCGTCTCGATGCGATGTTGGCGGGCAAGCCCATTCGGTTGCATCCGGACAAGCCGAACAACTACAACCCAATTTACGAAGACGATTATGTCGAACTCGGCATCCGTGCGATGGAGGTCGCCGCGGTGCCGCCCGTGGTGGTGAACTGGGCCGGTAGCGAGACGGTCAGCGTCGAGGAGTATTGCGCCTTCATGGGTGAGTTGGTCGGTGTCGATCCGATCTTCGAGTACACAGATCAGGCGCACACGCCGCTGTGGCCCGACGTCACCCGCATGCACGACGTCCTCGGGCGCACGAAGGTGCCGTGGCGAGAGGGGTTCCGGCGGATGGTCGCGGCACGACATCCCGAAATTCCTCGGCCCCAGCACGATCCGGCGAGAGCGTGACGACGGCTATGCACCTTCCCGGCACGCCGTCCGATGAGGTCACCGAGATTGTTGCCACCGGCAGTGGCGAGATCACCACCCTGTTCGTCTCCATGGCGACCCGGTACCCCGACGGCAAGGACGCGGAGTACCTACGCTGGCACACCCTGGACCACCGCCCCGAGCAGCACCGGTTGGCCGCTGTGCGCGCCTCACTGCGCCTGGTGTCCACGCCGGCCTGCCGCTCCGCCCGGGCGATCATCGACGGGCCCTTGGACGCCGTCGACCACATGATGACCTACTTCTTCACCGACCCGGCCGGGCTACAGGATTTCAACGAGCTGTCAACGGCATTGGGCAATGCCGGCCGTAAGCTCCCGCTGCTGCCACCGGTGGAGCGCGGCGTCTATGGCGTGCAACGGAAAGCGGCCGCGCCGCGCGTCAAGGTCGGGTCGGACGTGCTGCCCTGGCTGCCCGTCCGGGGCGCCTTCGTGTTGGTCGAGCGAGGATCGGCATCGCCGAACCCGCTGTTGGAGGTCGACGGAGTCGCGGGTGTCTGGTCCGCCGTATCGTTTCGGGTCGACGCCAGCTTGGCCAGGGCGCAAGAGAATCAGACCATCACATACTGCTTCCTCGATGACGATCCGATCGCCACCGCGAAACGGCTGCACCCGGCGCTCAAGACCCGGTGGGCCGAGTCGGACATCGAACCTTTTTTCGCCGCACCCTTTTTCGCGGTCGTTCCGTACGAGTGGGACCGGTATGTGCCCTAGAAAAGGGGTCGTGTGCGCATCGGCCTGATGGTTGGTTCTGACAAGGAGCGCTCGCGCGCCGATCGGCTAGCGGGACTGGTCGATGATGGTGTCGCCGCCGAAACCGACGGTTTCACCGCGTTTTGGATGCCCCAGGTCCCCGGCTACCTCGACGCGATGACCGCCGTGGCCCTGATCGGACAGGCCACCGATCGTATCGAGATCGGAACGGCCGTCGTGCCGATCCAGACTCGCCATCCGATGATCATGGCGCAACAAGCGTTGACCACCCAGGCCGTGTGTGACGGGCGGTTCACGCTTGGCATCGGACCCTCGCATCATTGGATCGTCAACTCTCAATTGGGATTGCCCTATGATCGCCCGGCCAGCTTCATGGGTGACTACCTCGAGGTGCTCAGCTCGGCCTTCGCCGGGCCCGGGAGCGTCGATGTCGACAACGAAAGCTTCTGCGTCCATTCACCGGTCGATGTCACCGACGGGTTCGAGATGCCGGTCTTATTGTCAGCGCTCGGCCCGACCATGCTGCAGCTCGCCGGGGAGCGTTCCGGCGGAACCATTCTGTGGATGGCGGACGAGCGGGCAATCGCAGACCACGTCGTTCCGCGTATTACCGCGGCGGCTGACCGGGCCGGGCGGCCCGCGCCACGGATCGTCGCCGGGGTGCCCGTCGCACTCTGCTCGAACGCCGAGACCGACGCTGCTCGCGGCTACGCCAGCGAGGTGCTCGGGCACGCCGACTTCTCGCCGAACTACGTGCGGCTGCTGCAGCACGGCGATGCCCAAGACGTCGGCGACACGATGGCGGCCGGCGACGAGGCGGCCGTCTTGGATCGGCTGAACCGGTATCGCGACGCCGGCGTCACCGACCTCGCGGTGCGAATCGTGCCGCTGGGCAAGGACATCAGCGAGCGGACCAAATCGCGGCGTCGTACTCAGGAGTTCCTGTCATCCCTGTGTCCAGGTATCTGAGCGGCCCGCTGAAGATCAGCGCGACGGCAATCCGAGGACGCGCTGGGCGATGATGTTGCGCTGAATCTCCGAGGTGCCGCCAGCGATGGTGCCCGCGTAGCTGCTGATGTAGCGCGCGAACCAGCCGGCGGTGAAAAGATCGGGGGCGTAAGGGTTGTACGGAGCCGTGAGCACTTTGTCGCGTAAACCCTCGACCCCCGCCGCGTCCAGTGCGTGCCGCAGCGCGCTCTGCTCGGCCTCCGAACCGAAGACCTTCAGCACGGACAACGCCGCCACGTCTACCTCACCCCGGGCCGCGCGCCCCAGCGCGGCCGAACCGAGCAGCCGCAGCGCGTAATAGTCCATCACAATGGTCGCGTAGTGGTCCGCGTTCACCGCGTCCGCCGGCCGGTAGTCCTCGAGCAGCTGCTCGAGCCGGTTCGCGAAGGCCATCCACATCAGGGTGCGCTCGTGGCCGAGGGAGCCGTTGGCCACCTGCCACCCACCGTTGAGCGGGCCGACCAGGTTGTCCGTGGGGACCCGGACGTCGTTGAAGAAGACCTCGTTGAAGTCCAGCTCGTCGGAGTCATAGACCGACGGAAAGGGGCGGCGCACCACCCCGGGGGTGTCGGTCGGGATGATCAGCGCGCTGATTCCCTTGTGCCTGGGAGCGTTTAGGTCCGTACGAACGAAGGTCAGGATGACGTCGGCGTCATGAGCGCCAGACGTCCACACCTTCTGCCCGTTGACCACGAAGTCATCGCCGATCAACTCCGCCTTGGTTCGCAGCCCGGCCAGGTCGGAGCCGGCTCCGGGTTCGCTCATTCCCAGCGACGCGGTCATTTCGGCTCGCAGGATGGGAACGGCCCAGCGCCGCTTCTGTTCCTCGGTGCCGAAGGACAACAGCGACGCCGCGATGATGCCTACGCCTTGCGGATTGAAGCAGTGATAGATCCGGCGGCGCGACAACTCCTCGCGATGTACGAACTGCTGCAGGATGTTTGCGTTGCGGCCGCCGAATTCCGGCGGGTTGCCCGGCAGTAGCCACCCGTGGTCGAACTGGAGCCGCTGCCAGCGACGCGACCACTCTGGCACGTGCGAGGTCGACGAGGGCCGCTCCCCGGCCTGGGCTTGGCTCGGCAGATGTTCCGTCAGGAAGCTCACGAACTCCGCGCGAAACGCTTCCACGTCGGCGTCAAAGGTGAGTCGCACCGAACTACCTTCCCGGACGGCTCAGCGCGTGAATCCCCACTCCGCCTCGTTCTCTTCGGTTTTGAGATGCTCGGCCGGATCGTCGGTGTCGGCGAGCGGGGGCTGAGGAGCGCGGTTGGTTCGCTGCCCGATTTCGGTGATGGCGTGTACGGGGCAGTCGAGCAGCGCCCGCATGACCGCGTCGCGGTCCGGCTCTGCCACCGTGCCGTCCCCGATGAGCGATGCGTATCCCCAATCGTCCAGCGAGAAGTATCCCGGCGCGTGCTTGGCGCAGATGCCGAAGCCGTCGCAAATGGTGCGGTCCAGACGGATTTTCATGCTTGCCTCACTGGTTCCGCCTCGTAGGGGCGGTCCGCGCGGAACGCGCCGTCTGCGCAGTCAGGGCACCTGCCGTCGAGATGCACACCGACTTCGTCCGGGAACTGGTCGAGCAGGCTGGCGGCGACGTTGGTAGCGGCATCCAGCGTCGCGCACGCGCCGCGTCCGCGCAGCAGCACCGACCAACGGCGCAACCGTTGGACGTCTTCTGTCGTCGCGGCGCCGTCGCGCAGCGCCCCGGCCGCCGCGGCCATCGCCGCCGTCCCGTTGAAACAGGAGCCGCACTGCCCCGCGTTCTCGCGGTCGAAGTACGCGAGCACCGACGCCGCCACCGCGACGGGACAGTCGTCGGTGATCACCGAGATCGCGCCACAGCCAAGGCCGCTACCGACACGCCGCATCGTCTCGTGGTCCAGGGTCGTCTCCAACACAGAACGGTTGAGCAGACCGGCGAAGTAGCCGCCCATCAACGCCCCGCGTACGTCGCCGGGCGAAACGCCGTGCAAGCCAAGTAAATCGGTGAACGCCAGTCCATGGGGAAGCTCGTAGAGGACCGGCGGCTTACCGCCTCCGGTGATGGTGGCCAGGAAGGTCCCCGGCGACAGCGTCGTGCCTTGCGACCGAAAATCAGCCGAGCCGTGGCTTTGCAGATAGGGCAGGTTCGCCAAAGTCTCGACGTTGCTCACCAACGTGGGCCGGTCGTCGACTCCCGCCTCGAAGGGCCGCGGTGGTTTGTCCGTTGGCTTGGCGGGGCCGCCGTTGATGGCCCGGACCGCGGCGGTCTCCTCGCCGGCCACGTATCCCGGTTGCACGGTGAGCATGTCGATCGTGACGCCGAGCGTCTCGGCGCCCAACTCGTTCAACGCGGCTTCGACGCTGTGTGCCGATTCCGGGTCGGAGACGTAGATGCAGGCGCGGTCAGCGGTCACCATCGTCGCGGCGAGCCGCAGCCCGTCCAGGACCAGGTGCGGGCGATTCCGTAGCAGCCAGCGGTCCTTGATTGAAGCCGGTTCTCCCTCTTCGCCGTTCGCGACGACGACGGGGACACCCATCAAGCGTCCGTTGTCGCGTACCGCCCGCAGCTTCACCGCCAGCGGGAACGCCGCACCCCCGCGCCCGACGAGACCGCTGGCTTCGACCTCGCTCAGGAATTCATCGGCATCGGCGAGGGGCTGGTAGCCGCCGAGCTTTCGATAGGCCGCCAGGTCTTCCCGACCGGTCTGCTCGATCAGCAGCCGCGGCGTGCACCCGGGTGCGCTGGCGGTGGTGATGTTGGTGGTTTCAGCGGTGTTCACAGCTGGCCTGCCATCGTCTTGGTTAGGCTTGCGCACATGCGAACTGCCGTGGTGCGTGTCAACGTCGACCCGGACACCGTTCTCGCGCCTGCGCAACTACGTGACGGCATGGCGGCTCTCCTCGAGGCTGCGGCCGAGGCCGGCGTCGGAGTGGTCGACAATGACCTCGCGTCCCTGCCGGCGAGTCGTCGCGAGGTTGAACTGCTCATCGAGGCCGAAGATGGCGAGACGGCCAAGAGCACCGCTATCGAGTTGTGCACCAAGGTGTTCAGCGCCGGGCCGGTCCCGGGTGTGATCACCTTTGTCAGCCGGGGCACTGACGACGACGCGCACGGGGTGCTGTCCGCTTTCGGGTTGACCGGTGACATCGAGCGCACGCCCGGCGATGACGGGTTCGACATCGTCCACGTCACGCTGCGAGAGTCCGACCTCGAACGGATTCCGGAAAGCCGTGTGCACACGGCGCTGGAGGCGTCGCTCAATTGTGAGGTCCACATCCGCACCAGGTAATGCACCGTTTCGCCCCATTACGAGCCCAGGAATTCGAGAATCGCGGGTGCCGCCTGCACCCAGGTGTCGAACATGTTGAAACGCTGCACCCGGCCGGCCGCGCGGTCTTCGGACGCGCGTTCCCAGGCGTCCTCGGGCCAGGGCGGATCGATCAGCTTCGATCCCTTGATCAGGCAACTGACTTCCAGGGAAGTCCGCTTCGGGTGGTCCATGTCGTTCTCGCCCCCGCGGATGATCAACGTGGGGACCTTGATTCGGTCGAACATCTCGTCCTCGACGCCCGGAATCGTCTGTCCCGGCTTAGAAACGAAGGCGTTGAGCCAGCGCAGCATGAGCTTGAGAAACTCATCCTTGTCGAAGTCGAGGAACCGCTGCTTGTTATTAGGGTTCTCCTCGATGCGCTCGCGCCATTCGGCCACCTTCACCACGCCGTCCATGCCGGTGCCACGCACCGCGAGGATGCTGGGGATGATGTAGAAGGAACCGAGCACGAAGGTGCCGTAGGTGCCGCCGACAATGTTCCACACCACGAGCTTGGTGACCATCTCGGGGTAAAGCATCGTGGTCAGCATGGAATCCCTTGCGCCGCCGGACCCTCCGGCCAGAATGCAGCGCTCGAAGCCCAGGCCGGTCACCAGCTTGTGCAGCGTCTCGGCGCGCATGTGCGACTCGCTTTGCCCGTAGAACTGCACATCGGACGCGCCGCAGTTCGGCCGGTCCCACAGCAGCACTCGATATCCGCCGGCAGCCAGGGCGTCGGCCAGCGGACGCAGGCCGGGGATCTCCTTGCTGAACCTTCCGCCCGGCGTCAGGGCAATGAGATCGCCAGAGTCACCGAGGATTTCGTAGACGACATTTCCCCCGTTGATCTCGATAGCAGGCACCCGATTCTCCTGTAGCTAGGCCTGAACCAAAACATCGTTGCCGACGACGCGCACCGGATAGGTACGGATACTCCATTCGGGCTTGACCGCGGTGGTGCCGGTCGCCAGCTCGAAACCCCATTGGTGCCAGGGACAGTAGATGTACTCCAGGTCGCGCACCATGACGGAATCGCCCGGCGCGGTCTCGTCGACGATCGTGCGCCCGCGGGCTCGTCCCGAACACAGCGGGCCGCCTTGATGGGGGCAGTAGTTCGCGATGGCGTAGAACGTGCCGTTGACGTTATAGACGCCGACGCCGTGTCGCCCGATCGGAACCAGTTTGTGTGTGCCCGGAGGGATTTCGTCTACGGTTGCGACGACATGCTCGCGGCCCTGGGCGAGTCTTGGCTCGGGCCGCTTGGTTTCTTCCGTCAACTCAGAGCACCCGGGTCTGACCCTCGAGCACCGGAACGGTCTCGGGTAGGTGATAGGTGGCGATGCCGTTCTTGTACATGACCGCGTCGCGGGCGTATTTGGGCAGGTGTTTGACCAACCAGCGCGGGTCGTCGAACGTCCAGTGCGGGTAGTCCGAGGAGAAGAGCAGAATCTTCTCGCACTCCATCCATTCCAGTGCGCGGGTCAGTTGGGTCTTGTCTTCCGGGTAGTCCAGCGGCTGGGTGGTGAACTTGATGTGGTCCTTGACGTACTCGGACGGCTTGCGCTTGATGTCGAGCCACGACTTGCGCGCGTCATAGATCGCGTCCATCCGCCACATCAGCGGCAGTATCCAGCTGAACGCATGCTCGACGAACACGATTCGCAGCGTCGGGAATCGGTCGAAGACTCCGTCGAAAATCAGGCTCATCACCTGGTTGGCCGCCAGCAGGGAGTAGGTCACCATGAAGTCGTGGTTGTAGCTGGGGAAGCCCACCGGCGGGATCGGCAGCTCGTCGAACTGGCTGCGTGACAGGTGGCAGCTCACGGTGATGTCGTGCTTGGTGGCGGCCGCCCAGATCGGGTCGTACTTCGGGTGGCCCCAGGATGGGCGCGGCTCGGCCTTGATCAGAATCTGCGCCATGAAGGGGTGTCCGGCCCAGCGCTCGATCTCGCGCACCGACTCTTCCGGCTCCTCGATGGCGATGCAGATCGAGCCGCGCCACCGCTCGTGCCAGTTGTTGTGGCTGTCCAGCCAGTGGTTGGCCTGCCAGTCGTTCAACGCGGCCGACATTGCATGCTGCGCTTCGGTAAGGCGCGCCGGATATGCCGCCGGTTCCAGGATCGCGATATCGGAGCCGGCCTCCATGATCAGCTGCCGGAACGCCAAATCCGGGTCGCTGCAGGGAAACTCACCGTTGGCCGGGAACGAGTCAACGCGCATCGCGTAGGAGTGCGCATAGTCCGGCGCGTCGTAGTAGATCTGCTCGCCAACGGAGCGAGTGAGGAAGTACTTGCTGCGCCACGGCTCGGGGATGTACGGGAGCAGCTCTCCGCGCTTGGGGGCGGGATGAACATCCGAGTCGACGCAGCGGACGGCGATGCGCTCGGTAGCGGGAACCCGCTCCTGCGAATGGGTCAGCGTCATCTGGTTCTCCTCAGTCTTTCGCGATATTTCTACTGTGCGCCCACCCCGGCGGGAATGTCTATGCCGTAGAGCTGCGCCGCGTTGCGCCAGCACAGCTTCTCGCGCTGCTCGGCGGACAACGCGCTGGGCAGCTTGCTCACGTCGCCGCATTGCCAGTGTGGATAGCTCGAGCCGAACATCACCATGTCGTCCTTGCCGGTGAAGCCGAACCATTCACCGGCGAATTCGACGTCGCCGGGCCCATCGAGGCTGCCTTGAACGAAATACACGTGACCGGGCAGGTAGTCGCTGGGAATCCGCGGGGCCCATGGAGTTTGCTCCAGGTGCGGCCGGCCGAAGGTGTCCATGCGCCAGATGAACGGCGTGATGAAATCGGCGGCGCCATCGCCCCACACGAACTTGAGGCCGTCGAACCGCTCGAATACACCCTCGGCGATCATGTTCATCTGGTGATACAGGTAGTTCAACGCCATGAAACTGACGTACTGCTCGTAGGTCCGGGTGTTGCCGTTCGGCGTCGGCGGAAACGCGATGCCTGACCCGACCTCGATGTGCGCAGCGACGGGAAGCCCGGCATCGACGGCGGCCTCCCAAATAGGCCAGAACTGCGGTTTTCCGTAGAGCTCGCGGGATTGCAGCGGCACGCCGATCTGAACCACCCGCGGATGGGCGCGCCATCTCTCGATCTCGCGTAGCGCGCCGGGGATGTCATCGGGGTTGACCCGGATGGTGCCGCGGAACCGTTCGCCGAACTGGCCGGACTCCAGCCAGTTCGACACCATCATCTCGTTATGCGCGGCGTGCAGCGCGCTGCCCAGGTGCCGGTCCGGCATGATGCCGCGAGCCATCGGATGCAGCACCGCCACATCGACCCCGCGCTTCGAAAACAGTTCATTGGCAACGAAATCCGGATCCGATCCGGGGTACTGTCCGTCGGGACCCTCGGTGTTGGGTGCGTACTCGCCGCCGGGTGCGCCGTACCAGTCCATCTCGTAGTCGGGAAAGCCGCGGCTCTTGAACGGCTCGCGCAGCGTCTTCCGGAGCGCTTTGTTGGACGGGAAGAAGATGTGCACGCTCGCATCGATCAACGGTGTGCTGGTTCCGTCAGCGTGTGTGATCACCAGGGCCACCCTTCGGCTCCGGCGGCCAAAGCCGGCCGTGCGAGGTCATATGATAGCCAATCTAACATTTTCTGCGGCTGTCCATCAATGGGTTTCCGGTAAGCATTTCGTTTAATCATCGCCCCAGGTAGAGGACGTTTTGCAATCTATTGGGCAAGTCGGGTTCTTGTTTCCGGATAATACCATTCTCCGGGCTGGGGACACCCGCGATGCGGATTGCTCGCCACGACGGGAGATCACCTCGGCGGGCTACTCCGACGTGCCGCCCACCGTGACGCCGGCCGCCCGCTCGAACGGCTTGATCACCGTCGTGAAATCCGAGTCGGGCCCTTCGTCGTCGGCGAGTGCCTCCCACAGCCGGCCGATCGTCTCGGCGACTTCGGCGGGGACGCCCAGTGCTCTCGCTTCGTCGAGGTAAAGCCGCACGTCTTTGAGCATCAGCCCGGTCGCGAAGCCGTAGTCGAAAGTGCGCGGCAGGATCGCCCGGGGGAACTTGTCGCGGCTTGCACTCGTCGCACCCGATCCGGCGTTGAGCACCTCGATCATCACGCCGGGGTCGAGTCCGGCCTTGACGCCCATCACGACGACTTCAGCGGTCGCGGTCAAAACGTTCGCCGCAAGAATGTTGTTCGCCAGCTTCATCGTCTGCGCCGACCCGGGCTTCTCGCCGACATACACCGGCCGGCCCAGGATTTCGAGTGTGGTTCGCACGGCGTCGAATTCGCCGCGTGGGCCGGACACCATGAGCGCCAGGGCCCCTTTCTCGGCGCCGCTGACGCCGCCGCTGACCGGACTGTCCATCGCTACGATGTTGCGCCGGGCGAGCAGGCCATGGATCTGCACCGCCATTTGGCTTCCGACAGTGGACAAATCGACGTAGCGCTGCACCCGCGCGCCCTCGATCACGCCGGCCGGACCGGTTGCCACCTCGAGCGACGCTCCCGGGGTGGGAAGGCTGGCCAGCACCGTTTCCGCGTGGTCGGCGACCTCCTGGGGTGACGACGCCGGGCGGGCGCCCAGCGCGACGACGCGCTCGAGGGCCTCACCACGCGCGTCGAAGGCGACGACGTCGTGCTTGTCCCGAATCAGGCGACCAGCCATGGGAAAGCCCATGTTTCCAAGCCCGATGAACCCGAGTGTCATGACTCGTTCAGCTCGGCGAACGCCTCGCGCGCGATGCGAAAGCTGTCGACGGCCGCGGGTACGCCGGCGTAGATGGCCACCTGCAAAAAGATCTCGCGAATTTCCTCGCGGGTTACACCGTTGGTCAGCGCCGCCTTGACGTGCATCCGCAATTCGTTGGGCCGGTTGAGGACCGCGATCATCGCCAGGTTGAGCATGCTGCGGGTTTTACGTGGCAGTTCCTCACGGCCCCACACCGCGCCCCAGCAGTACTCGGTGACGAGATCCTGCAGGGGCCCGGTGAAGTCATCCGCGTCGGTCAGTGCGCGGTTGACGTGTTCTTCGCCCAACACCTCGGAACGGATGTGGAGCCCGCGCTGATAGGTTTCGCGATCCAATGTTTTCCTCCTTCAATTCGGGCCGGCGGTCCTCGTGGGAGTCGTCTGGGAGCTGCCGAGGTTCCGACTTCCTGAGCGCAGTCTTGCACCGTGGCCACTGCGCGAGGTCTACAGTCGAGATTCACATGGTCTCGCCCCCTCGTGTCCTCGCTCCTGCTGGGAGACTCTGGGCATCTGGCTGCAGACCAATCCTTCTGCAGCGGTTAGGGATCCGGGTACACGCAGGGTGGGTGCTGGGCGAAACCCGGACGAAGGAGAAGCAGTGACCGGAGCAAGCGCGGACATCTGGGAAGTGATGTCGACGGCCCGGACGATCCGGCGCTTCACCGACGAGCCGGTCGACGACGCGACCCTGGCGCAATGTCTCGAGGCGGCCAGGTGGGCTCCCTCGGGCGCCAACGCGCAGGGCTGGCGTTTCGTGGTGCTGCGGTCGCCCGAGCAGCGAGCGGTCGTGGCCAAGGCCGCGGCCCACGCGCTTGAGGTGATCGAGCCGGTCTACGGGATGAGCCGGCCCGCCGCCGGCGACAACGGCCGCCGCGCCCGCACCTACCGCGCGACGTACGAATTGCACGACCGCGCCGGTGAATTCACCTCGGTCCTCTTCGCCCAGGAGCACTACCCGACGGCATCGGAACTGCTGTTGGGCGGTTCGATCTTTCCCGCCATGCAGAACTTTCTGCTGGCCGCGCGCGCCCAGGGGCTCGGCGCCTGCTTGACCAGCTGGGCCTCGTACGGCGGTGAACAGTTGCTGCGGGATGCCGTCGGTATACCCGACGGCTGGATGATCGCCGGTCACATCGTGGTCGGGTGGCCCAAGGGCAACCATGGGCCGCTGCGCCGCCGCCCGCTCGCCGAGTTCGTCAACCTGGACCGCTGGGACAATGCCGCCGGCGGCCTCGTCGACGGTGCGCGAGCCCCCGCGTAGCAGCCATGGCCTGCATCGATACGCCATACGCCGATTCAGAGATTATTACTTCCGCAACCGAGAATGTTATTCTCACGTGACAGTCACGACGAGAGGCGGCGCGGATGCTGTTGGAGTTCGATGCTGATCAACGACTGTGGCAGGACACCGTGCGCGACGCCGTCGCCAAGCAGTGCCCGCCGTCGCTGGTGCGCAGCGTTGCCGAAGAGGGCGTCGACCCGAGCCCGCTGTGGAAATCGTATGTAGACCAGGGCTGGACCGAGCTCAGCGATGCGGACAGCGCCGTCGAGCTGGCCATCGTGCTCGAAGAGCTCGGCCGCGCCACCGACCCCACCCCGTTCCTGGCGACGATGAGCCAGTTCGCACCGCTTGCCGCGGACCGGTTCGACCCACACCAGTCGGGCACCGCGGTCTACGGCGGCATCGCGGCGCACCGCGACGCCGAGGGCTGGGTGCTGGACGGCACCGCGCGCCATGTGCTCGACGGTGACCGCGCGGAACGGCTGGCGGTGGTGACCGATGCCGGGGTGTTCCTGGTCGAGTCCGGTCAGGTGGCGGCCCGGCGTTCGGCGGTGTTCGACCCGGTGCTGCACGTCGCCGATCTGTCGTTCGCGGAGGTTCGGGTGCCCGACACCGAGCGCCTGACGGTCGACGCCGAGCGCGCGCACCATTTCGCGTTGACCGGCATGGCGATCACCATGGTCGGTGCCTGCCAACGCATACTCGACCTGGTGCTCGAGCACGTCACCAGCCGACAGCAATTCGGCGTGGCTATCGGTTCCTTCCAGGCGGTCCAGCACAAGGCCGCCGACATGCACGTCGCCATCCAACGGGCGCGGGCCCTGGCGTATTTCGCCGCGTTGACGATCGCGGCCGACGATCCCCGCCGCCGGCTGGCGGCCGCAATGGCCAAGGCATCGGCGGGGGAGTGCCAGTCGCTGGTGTTCCGGCACGGCCTACAACTGCACGGCGCAATGGGATTCACGTGGGAGAACGACCTGCAGTTCGCGCTGAAACGGGCCAAAGCGGGCGAGCTGATGCTCGGCGGCGCGGCGGAGCACCGGGCGCGGATAGCGGAGGAATACCGTGCAGCTGACTTTTGATTCCGCCGTCGAGGAGTTCCGGGCGGAGTTCTCGGCGTTCCTCGACGAAAATCTGCCTCCCGCAAGCGAAACGCTCGAGCGTCCCCGGTCGGTCTCGCACATGCCGCAGTGGGCGCGCGACTGGCAGCGGCTGTTGTTCGACAACGGCTGGTTGCTGCCCAGCCAGCCGCCGGAATTCGGCGGTCGTAACGCGTCGGTCATCCAGCAGTTCGTCTACCTGGAGGAGCTCAGCCGCCGCCGGATCTACCACAGCTTCAACCCGCAGGGCGTGAACATCGTTGGCGCGTCGCTGTTGTCCTTCGGCAGCGACGAGCAGAAGCGGCGCTGGGCGGTGCCGATTCTGCGGGCCGAGATCACCGCATCGCTCGGAATGAGCGAACCCAGCGCCGGCTCCGATCTGGCCTCGTTGCGCACGCGGGCGGTGCTGGACGGCGATCACTTCGTGGTCAACGGCCAGAAGGTGTGGACCTCGGGGGCCCACGATGCCGACGTTCTGTTGACGTTCGTCCGTACCAACCCAGATGTGCCGAAACACAAGGGAATCAGCGCGCTCATCATCCCCACCGACACGCCAGGGCTGGTGCGCCGTCCGTTCCCGTCGATCTGCGGCGCCGACGATCTGGATTTCAACGAGGTGTTCTTCACCGACGTGCGGGTGCCGGCCGAAAACCTGGTCGGCGAACTCGACCAGGGTTGGCGGGTGGCCAACGGATCGCTGGGGCACGAACGCACCATGATGTGGCTGGGTTTCGCCGATCGCCTGGAGAACATGATCGACGACTTTCACCCCAGCACCGAGGTTGAGCGCGACCCGTACGCCACCACGATCATGGACAGGCAGGCGCTGCGGTTGTTGGGCTCGGCGGCCCTGGCCCGCGCCGCGCGCGGCGAAGATGACGTGGCCGCGATCTCGGTGCTCAAGCTGCTCGGTTCCGAAGCGGAGTTGCGGGGCATGGAGCTCGCATTGACATCCGCGGGATCCGACGGGCTTGTGCACCCCGGACTGACCGGGCCGTACGCGCACATGAACCTCGACCACTACTTCGCCAGCTGGTTCGAGCGCTACGCCCGCAGCTTCTCCGGGACCATCGCCGGCGGCACCTCCGAAATCCAGCGCAACATCATCGCCCAGCGGGTGCTCGGCCTGCCGCGCGGCTAGCATCATCACAGCGCCTGCTGAGAGGCATTGCCGGGCAACGTAATCCGGCTCACGCCTGGGGTGTGCAGCTGGCCGGTGGCCGCGAATTCAAACACCGTGCAGGCAGCCGGCCAATCGTGCTTTCCGGGCTGAGCGATCACCGCGCAATCGATGCCGTTGACCCTGCCGAGCTGGCACAAGGAAGCGGCAGCGGCAGGCTGGTTGGTTGGCGTCGGCGTCGGCGTCGGCGGCGCGGAGTGTGAACCCACGGCTTTGAGTGTGCAGCCAGGGCGGCTGCCGCCCGGCGTGTCGTCGCCCTCAGCGCACGGTCAAAGCCATGGATTCACACTCGACGGTCGAGTGGACCAACGGCCCACAGTGGGCGGGGCCGGGGCCCTGGGGAACCTACACCGGGTCGAATTTGGTGATCAGCCAGGCGCCGTTGACCCGGGTCAAGCTCACCAAAACACTGCTGGAGGCCATCGCGGGGTCGGGATTGTCCTTGCTCGTGGTGCTCTGGTCGACCAGCACCAGCACGACGGCCGAATCCGGATGCAGTTCCTGAACCGCGGCCCCCAACACTCGAGCGTTGGTTTTCAGTGACTTCTGCTTGGCCGCCGGAGCCACGATCTGCTCGGTGAACTGGTTGTAGTACGACAAGAAGTCCCCGGACAGGTGAGACTTGGCGGCGGCGAAGTCCTTGTCGAGAGATTCGGGCGAGTAGGACAGCAATGCGACCGTGCCATCGGACGCCGCGTTGGCGACGGCGCTCGCGACGCCGGCGTCGGTCTGTTTGTCCGGCCGGTACTGCTTGAAGTACAGCCACGCCGCCACACCGCCGGAAAGCAGCAGCAGCACAATGAGAATCACGGGAATGACTCTCACCTTGCGCCGCGGGCGTGGCTCGGTAGGTCCGCCGTGTTCGGTTTCTTCGGCGGAGTCGTCAGCGGTTTCGATGCTGCGGTCGTCCTCGCTCATGGAATGAACTCCACGTTGGACATCTTGTATTGCCCGCCGTCGTCTTTGACGGTCACCTTGAGCCGCCAATTGCGTGGTGCGTCTTTGGCGCCCGCGGCATTGGTGATGTGCGACGTCGCCGCGACGAGAACCAATGCGTAGTCGCCGTTGATGGATTGCACGGCCGCGGCATTCACGGTTCCCTGGGTGACCACCTTGGACTGCTCGACCACGGTCGTGAAATCTTTTGCACGCGCTTGGAAGTCGTCGTGAAACTGCCCGGTCGAGCTGTCGATCACCCGCTGGACGTCCTCCTTGGCCTTATTGAAGTCCATGGAAATCAGGTTGACGACCCCTTGTCGGGCACCCGCGATGAAATTCGCGGCGCGCTGCTTGCGTTCGACGGTTTCGTGGCGCTGCCACATCATGTATCCGCTGGCCGCGATGAAGGCACAGATGAGGACGACGACGGCAGCTTTCCATGCCACCGACCATGATGGCAATCGCAGGCGTCGCCGAGAGCGGGCCGGTTTGGATTCCGATTCTGCGTCTTCGGCCGTCTCGTCGGACTCCGCTTCGGCCTGGGTCTTTGCTTCGTCGGTGCCGTCCGCGTCCTCGTCGGAGACGCCCTCGGTCTTCGCCTCGGTGTCCGCTTCGGCGGTGTCGGTCGCGTCCTCGTCGTCTCCCGACCCTCCTTCGGCGGTCTCAGCCTTGGCCTCTGCCTCAGCTAAGGCCTGCGCTTCACGCCGGAGCCGGGCGGCGCGGGCGCGGGCGCGCGCCGCGGCGGCCAGCGCCTCGGCTTCCGCGGCCTCGGCCTCGGCTTCCTCGAGCAACGCCTGTGCGTCGGCTTTCGAGGTGGCCGAGTCTTGTGGCGGCTTCTTCGCCTCAGGCATCCTGACTCCCCATCGCCCTCATGAGCGACCGACTCCTATGCGACTCACGCGGCTAGAATCGCACGAGCGAAAACGGGTAACTGGTGCTGCCCCCGGGTCCGCCTCCGCAACCGGTGTCGAACGTCGAGTCGACCTGACCCGCCAGTGTCACCGCGTCCCACGAGTAGACGTCGTGCGAGGGAAAGAACTGGACCACGCAGCGAACACCGTCGGGCACATCGACGGCCAGGGTGTAGCGGCCGTTGGCAAGCTGAGCTATGCCTCTGTAGACGGTCGCTTGCCCGTTGGGCTGCGGAGTCGCGTACACCTGCGCGCATCCTGGCGTTGGCTGGACGCACGGGCTGATCGACCAAATCCAGAAGTGGCCGGGATCCCGGTTCGTGTCCAGATGGTAGTTGCCAGGCACCATGTCCGCGTGGGCGGTCGGCGTGAGAGTCAGCGCGGCCATCGCAAGTGCAAGGCTCATTGCGAAAGTCTTCACGGATGCGTCTCCCATCTCTGCACACGCGCTTGGCCTCAATATAAGACGCGGTCACGCTGAACAGGCCCACTCGCAAAAATTATGAGCGGCTCAGTCAATGACGGCCGCTTCCTTGCGTTCCGTGATCGGCCTGGCGAGCTCTTGCTCGTCGCAGATGCGCTGCAGCTTCTCCAGCGTCTCGTCCAGGCCCGGCCCGACCTTACGCCCGGGCGTGAAGGTGGCCGGCAGCTTACGCATGCCCTGGATGACACCGATGGTCTCGTAATGGACGGTGCCCTCCGGATCGCACGTGTAGTCGGGCATCCGGTCGAGCACCGCGGTCAGCATGGACTTGAACACAGTGCGCGCCACATTCGAGCCGATGCACCGGTGGACGCCCAGCCCGAAGCTGAAGTGCCGGTTGCCTTTACGGTCGAGGATGATCTGGTCCGGGTCGTGGAACACCAAGGGGTCGCGGTTGGCCATCGCCCACGAAATCCACAGCCGTTCACCCTCTTTGAACCGGGTGCCGTCGAGCTCGGTGTCGTCGGCAAAGGTCCGGCCGTCGCCGGGCGCCGGGGTGAAGTAGCGCAGGAACTCCTCGGTCGCGGGGTCGAGCAGGGTCTTGCGCTCGTTGCTGAGCAGCTGCCGTTGGTCCGGGTGTTCCGAAAGCCATTCCAGCGAATGGGCGGTCAGGGCGGTCGTGGTGTCGAAGCCGCCGCCGATGACCAGGCCAAGGTTGCCGAGGATTTCCAGATCCGGGGCGGGGTCGCCGTCGATGCGCATCTGCAGCAAGCCATTGATGATCCCCGGCCGCGGGTTCTTGCGGACCTCCAGCATGTTGTTGACCATGTCGAGCCCCATCTCGCGGTGCATCGCGGTGACGCGCTCGATGTCGGGGGAGTGCTCGGGCGTGTACACCGCGGCGTGCACCGGCTCGCTGTACATGTTCCACTTCTTCAGCGGGATGCCGAGCATGGCCAGGGTGAAGACGGCCGGCACGATGTTGGCCAGATCGTCGACGAAATCGATGCGGCCACTCTCGATCTTCTCGTCGAGGCAGGCGCGCGTCACGTCGTCGATGAACGGTTCCCAGCGCTTGATCGCCGCCGGTGAAAGGTACGGGTTGAGCACCGTTCGATAGGTGCGGTGTTCGGGGTCGTCCATCTCCAATATGCCGCCGCGCACCGCGCTGACGCGGCTGGCGGTGGGAATCGAAATGCCTTTGTAGCCCCGGCGTTCGCCGTGGATGTCGTGGTCGTTGGAGACTGCAGGGCAGCGAGCCAGCTCGAAGACCTCGTGGCTTCCGGCAGCGACCCAGTGCCCGCCGTACGTGTCGGTCCACGCCATGGGGCACTTTGCGTGCATCTCTTCGGTGATCCTCTTGAACTGCGACCGATACTCGGACGAATGCCGGTCGAAGTGGTACCGGTTCTTCTTGCGGTCGCTGTCATTGACGACGTCATCGACACTCAACGGCTTTGTCTCCCTACAGGTTTCGCGTGCTAAGGACCCGGCGCCGGCTCAGTCGTCGGTGACCGTGATGGCCTGCTCCGGGCAGGACTGGGCGGCCTCACGCACCTGGTCCTCGCGATCGGCGGGCACCACCTCGTCGACTGCCGACGAACTGCCGTCGATGTCGCTGAGCTGAAACGACTCCGGAGCGATCATCGCGCACAGGGTGTGGCCCTGGCACCGCTGCGAATCCACCGAGACCTTCACGGGCTTTCTCCTCTCACACTGTTGGGCGGGCATTGCTGGCCAGCCGCCGCTCAGGTGTTGCGGCCGCCGTTGACGCCCAAGATCTGACCGGTGATGTAGCCAGCTTCCTCGGACACCAGAAACGCGCATGCCGCAGCGATGTCCTGGGGCGTACCCATCCGGCGTACCGGGGTCCGCGCGATCGTCTCGTCGATGTCGCCGAGGAAGCCGTTCTTCTCGGCGGCGCGCAGCATCGGGGTGTCGATGAAGCCGGGCGGCACGGCGTTGACCGTGATGCCCTTGGGTCCGTACTCGAGTGCCAGTGACTTCGTCAGGCCGTTGACCGCCGACTTGGCCGCCACGTAGTGACTCATATAGGGCGCGCCGGAATGCGTGCTCGACGAAGAGATGTTGACGATGCGTCCCCATCCGGCCTCGACCATGTCGGGCAGCACCGCTTGGACGGTGTGAAAGACGCCGTTGAGGTTGACGTCGATCACCCGCCGCCAGTCCTCGAAGGAGATGTTGTGAAACTTTTTGAACCCGTCGAGTCCGGCGGCGTTGACCAGAACCGTCACCGGCCCAAGTTGGCCGCGGATGGCCGAGAGCGCCGCATCCACTTGCGACCGGTCGGTGACGTCGGCGGTGAAAGCGCAGTCGGCTTCCGATGGACGCAGGTCGATGGACGCGACACTTAAACCGTCGGCCCGCAGGCGTTGCGCGACGGCGAGACCGATGCCCGATCCGCCACCGGTCACTACCGCAGTCTTCATGTCGAGGCCTCTACTCCGACGGGGGCCATTTCAGCCACAAAGAATCTCCCTTACAATTATGAGAACCCTACTCTCCACGCGGAGTGGCGTGCAACACGCGCGCAACAGCGCCTCCTGCCTGCGTCGAGACGCCCAGGCCGGCGACCCGCGGTCATTTTTCGCCCTGGTCAGCACCTCGATATTGTTCCTGAGAGTTTCTTGAATTATCGAAACTCGAATGTAAGATTCGCCGGGGAAGAGAATGAAATTACCGTGATCGCCACCACACTAGGGGGTACGTAATGCCTGCCCAGGACACGGCAGAGCCCGCCACTGGGTCCGCAGCGGCCATCGCGTCACCAGCCGTCTCAGCCGACGGAGCCGGCACGTGAGGCCGCTCGAAGGCATCCGCGTCCTCGAGGTAGCCATGTACGGGTTCGTCCCGTCGGCGGGTGCGGTGCTCGCCGAATGGGGCGCCGACGTGGTCAAGGTCGAGCACGCCGTGACCGGTGATCCGCAACGAGGGTTGCGTCAGACCGGGATGCTGCGCGTCGAAGGCGATCCCAACCCCAACATCGAGCACGCCAACCGCGGTAAGCGCAGCATCGGACTGGACATGTCGGTGCCGGAAGGCAAGGAAGTCCTCTACGAGCTGGCCCGTCGGGCCGATGTCTTCCTGACCAGTTTCCTGCCCGATCACCGGCAGAAGTTCGGCATCGATGTCGACGACATCCGTGCGGTCAACCCGAAGATCGTCTACGCGCGGGGCAGTGCGCTCGGCCCGCGCGGAGAAGAGTCGACCAAAGGCGGCTACGACATGACCGCCTTCTGGTGCCGGGCCGGCACTGCCGCGACAATTACTCCCGCCGGCATGCCGGGCATGATCGCGCCGCCGGGACCGGCCTACGGCGACACGATCTCGGGCACCAACCTTGCCGGTGGCATCGCGGCAGCGCTGCTCGGACGCGAGCGGACCGGCGAACCGTCCGTCGTCGACGTGTCCCTGCTCGGCAGCGGTCTGTGGTCGATGGGTCACACCGTCGCGCTGACAAAGCATCTGAACCAGCGACTGGAAGCGCCGCCGCCGGGGGTGCACGGCGCGCCGAATAATCCGTTGGTGGGCCTTTACACGACCTCGGACGGTCGCTACATCTCCTTCGTGATGATGCAGCCCACCAAGTTTTGGGCCGACGTGTGCCGGCATGTGGACCTGCCCGAGCTGGCCGACGACCCGCGTTTCGACACGGTAGACAACATCGCGGCCAACACGGCCGACGCGGTGGAACTCCTGACCAAGGCCATCGGTGCTCGCACGCTGGCCGAGTGGAGCGAGCGCTTCGCCACCCTCGCCGGACCCTGGGCTCCCGTGCAGGACACCCTGCAAGCGGCTGACGACGCGCAGATCCGCTCGAACGAGTACCTGGTGCAGGCTGGTGAACTCGAGCTGGTGGCCAACCCGGTACAGTTCGACGTCGCAGCGCCACAGACCGGGCCAGCACCCGGATTCGCTGAGCAGACCGACGAGATCCTGATGGAGCTCGGCCTCGACTGGGACCGCATCATCGAACTCAAGACGGCCGGCGCCGTCACCTAAGACCGGAGCAGCTCGGACATGGTTGAGCAGACTGTCGCTTGCGTTGGGACGCAGTCGCCTTGCGTCACTGCACCGACCGCGAAGTGCGCGGTAACGGTTATGCATTTTTCGCTCCACCCGGACGCCGCATGAGTCATAATCGCCGGACGCTTCAAGACGCGGAGCTCCTCGTTTTACAGCGAACTCACGCGATAGGACGGAGGTTTGGCGTGAGCGAGGTCGCGGCTGTCACATCGCAGGCCCATGCCGAAACGTGGTTGCCCGCTGACCATTTCGCCCTCGTCAGCGCGCGTTTACAGCCGTCAATTCTGTCGAACTTACCGCAGCCGTTGCGCCAGAACAAGACTGCCGGTCTCGTAACGCGGGGAAGGGTCTGACGCCGATGGCGACCAAGGGCGCCGACCACTGGTCAGCGGGACTGCCGCAGCTGAAACTGAAATGGGACCTCTCGGGGCCCATGCAGGCCGTCGGTGCCTTGTTCGCGATGTCGGCCGATGCGGTCAAGTTCGTGTTCCGCCGGCCGTTCCAGTGGCGGGAGTTCCTGGAGCAGTCCTGGTTTGTCGCGCGCGTGTCGCTGGCTCCCACGCTGTTGGTGGCGATCCCGTTTACCGTCCTCGTCAGCTTCACACTCAACATCCTTCTGCGTGAATTGGGCGCAGCGGACCTATCGGGTGCGGGGGCCGCGTTCGGCGCAGTCACCCAGCTCGGACCTCTGGTCACGGTGTTGATCGTCGCCGGGGCCGGTGCCACGGCAATGTGTGCGGACCTTGGGTCGCGCACGATTCGCGAAGAGATCGACGCGATGGAAGTGCTGGGTATCAACCCGATACAGCGCTTGGTCACGCCGCGCATGCTGGCTTCCGGATTGGTCGCGTTTTTGCTCAACAGCCTGGTGGTGATCATCGGGGTCCTTGGCGGCTACGTCTTTTCGGTGTTTGTGCAAGACGTCAATCCCGGCGCGTTCGCCGCCGGCATCACGTTGCTCACCGGCGTGCCCGAGGTCGTCATTTCCTGCGTCAAGGCGGCGCTTTTCGGCCTCATCGCCGGTTTGGTCGCCTGCTATCGGGGGTTGTCGATCACCGGCGGTGGCGCCAAAGCTGTCGGCAACGCGGTGAACGAAACCGTGGTCTATGCCTTCATGTCCCTGTTCGTCGTCAACGTGGTTGTCACCGCGATCGGCATCAAGATGACGGCGAAGTAGGGCGATCATGGCGCTGAGGGCTGCATATCCGCGATTGACTCGCCAACTCGAGCGTCCGGTCGCCTTGATGGGGCGGATCGGCGACCACACCCTGTTTTACGGCAAGGCGCTCGCCGGGGTCCCCTTCGCGGCCAGGCATTACACCCGCGAAGTCGTTCGACTGATCGCCGAGATCAGCATGGGCGCGGGCACATTGGCGATGATCGGCGGAACCGTCGTGATCGTCGGGTTCCTGACCCTCGCGGCGGGCGGCACCCTGGCCATTCAGGGTTACACCTCGCTGGGCAATATCGGCATCGAGGCGCTAACCGGCTTTCTGTCCGCGTTCATCAATGTGCGCATCGCGGCACCGGTCGTCGCCGGTATCGGCCTGGCGGCCACCTTCGGCGCCGGGGTGACGGCCCAGCTGGGTGCCATGCGGATCAACGAAGAAGTCGATGCGTTGGAAAGCATGGCCATTCGCCCGATCGCCTACTTGGTCAGCACCAGGATCCTGGCCGGAATGATGGCTATCACGCCGCTGTACAGCATCGCCGTGATCCTGTCGTTTGTGGCCAGCCAGTTCACCACGACGTTCTTGCTCGGACAGTCGCAGGGTTTGTACCAGCACTACTTCAACACGTTCCTGAACCCGATCGACTTGTTGTGGTCATTTCTGCAGGCCATTTTGATGGCGCTCACCATCCTGTTGATCCATACCTACTACGGCTATTTCGCTTCGGGTGGGCCCGCCGGTGTCGGTAACGCGACCGGCAATGCGGTACGCACCTCGCTCATCGTCGTGGTGTCGGTAACGCTGCTGGTCTCGCTGTCTATCTACGGTACGAACGGCAACTTCAACCTGTCCGGTTAGCAAAGGAGGTGGAACGGTAGTGACGCAGAGTGTGCCAGCGGGTCGCGGCGCGGTCGCCGGCCGGCCCCCGCGCACCGGCCATGCGCGGCCACCGGCCGGACGGAATTACCTGCCGCCCTTGCTCGGATTGGCGACCGTCCTCATCATCGGCTTGATTTTCGCCGTGGCGGTGGGTCTGTTTCAGGGTTCGTTCACCGAAACCGTGCCGGTGACCGTGATCTCGCAACGAGCCGGTCTGGTGATGAACCCGGACGCCAAGGTCAAGCTGCGTGGCGTGCAGGTGGGCAAGGTCGACTCGATCCAATCGCTGCCCAACGGCCAAGCGGCCATTCACTTGGCGATGGACCCGTCGCAGATGCGTTTCATCCCCAGCAACGTGCTCGTGAACATCGCATCCTCGACGGTCTTCGGCGCGAAGTCCGTCGAGCTGGTGCCACCCGAACAGCCCTCGGCCCAGCGGCTACGCGCCGGCCAGACGCTACGAGGCCAGCACGTCATGGTCGAAATCAACACGGTTTTCCAGGAACTCGTGTCGGTCCTGTCGCACATCGACCCGCCGAAGCTCAACGAGTCACTGGGTGCGCTGGCGCAAGCGTTCAGCGGGCGGGGCCCACAGCTCGGCCAGTCCCTGAGCGACCTGGATTCTTTTCTTGCGAAGTGGGAGCCGAGCCTTCCCGCATTGAGGCATGACCTCACGGTCTTACCCGCGGTGTCCAACGCCTATGCCGACGCGGCACCGGACCTGGTGAAGACCGCGGCCAACGCCACCCGGATCAGCAAGACGATTGTCGAGGAACAGCACAACCTGGACGCGTTGCTGATCAGCGCGATCGGTTTGGCCGACATCGGCAACGAGGTGTTGTCGACGAACCGCCAACCGCTGACGAATGTGTTGCATCTGCTGGTGCCGACCACCGACCTGCTAAATGAGTACAACCCCGCGCTCACCTGCGCTTTCACCGGACTCGTACGCATATCGCACGGGGCGCCGTTGTCGGAACCGAGCATCAACATCTCGGCGAGCCTCACGTGGGGCGCCGAACGTTATCGGTATCCGACGAACCTGCCCAAGGTCGCGGCGACGGGCGGCCCGCAGTGCGTGGGTCTGCCGCTGCCGTTCAATACGAGCCCACCCCAATTGATTGCCGATATCGGCGCGGACCCGGTGAACTACGGAAACCCGCAGCTGTTGCTCAACTCTGATCTCCTCAAACAGCTGTTGTACGGGCCAATTGCCGGTCCGCCACGAAATTCCGCTCAGATCGGACAACCCGGATGAGGACGCGCGCCACGCTGATCAAGTTCGCGATCTTTGCGGTCGTGATGGCGATGCTTACCGCCTTCCTTTTCTTCATCTTCGGCCAGTATCGGACGGGTTCGACGAACAAATATTCGGCCGTGTTCACCGACGTGTCGCGTCTGAAGACGGGGCAGTCGGTAAGGGTCGCCGGCATCCGGGTGGGCACGGTCAACGGCGTTTCGCTGCAGCCGGACAAGAAGGTTGTGGTGAACTTCGACGTCGACCGCAACGTCGTCCTCACCGAGGGCTCCCGGGCAGCGGTCCGCTACCTCAACCTGGTGGGCGATCGCTACCTCGAACTCGTCGATGGTCCGGGCTCGACCAAGCATCTGCCGGCAGGCGGTCAGATTCCGGTTAGCCGCACCGCGCCGGCGCTCGACCTCGATCTGCTGCTCGGCGGACTCAAACCCGTCACCCAGGGCCTGAATCCGCGCGATGTCAACGCGCTGACCTCAGGACTGTTGCAAGTCTTCCAGGGCCAGGGGGGGACCCTCGACTCGCTGTTCGCCAAGACGACTTCGTTTTCGAACGCCTTGGCCGACAACGATCAAACCGTCCAGCAACTGATCGACAATCTCAACATCGTGATCGGCACGGTTTCGAAGGACGGCAAGCAGTTCTCCGGCGCGATCGATCGCCTCGAGCAGCTTGTCAGCGGCTTGTCGAATGATCGCGACACGATCGGGTCTGCCATCGACGCCCTGGACAAGGGAACCGCCTCGCTGGCGGACCTGCTGGCCGAGGCACGACCGCCGCTGTCCGGCACCATAGCGCAGTTGAATCGGCTGGCGCCGATACTCGATGGCGACAGGGACCGCCTCGACGCCGTACTCGGCAAGGCGCCACAGAACTACCGCAAGCTGGTCCGGCTCGGCGTGAACGGCGCCACCATTCCGTACTACCTCTGCCAGTTCGGGCTCCGCGGTACGGATCTTTCGGGTAAGACCGTGCGCGCCAATATCTTTAGGTCAGAAGCAGGAAGGTGCTCGGAACCCTAATGCTGAAGTATCGCGGAGCTGGGCTCGTCAAGGCAGGACTGATCGGCGTCGTCCTGGCGGTGATGGTCATCCTGGTGGGCCTGTCGCCCGACCGCTTCACCCAATGGGCGACGATGGTCAGGTACCAGGCGCTGTTCACCGAAGCCGGCGGTCTCGCGACCGGCAACCCGGTGATCGTGTCGGGGATGAAGGTCGGCACGGTCTCGGATGTGAAGCTGCGCCACGGCGATGCGCTGGTGACGTTCGCGATGAAGGGCAACATCCTGCTCGGCTCGGAGACTTCCGCGCACATCCGCACCGGCACCCTGCTGGGCGAGCGAATGCTGACGGTGGAGTCCGCCGGCAGCGGCACCATGCATCCGATGGCTCTGATCCCCGTCTCGCGCACGTCCTCGCCGTATTCGTTGACCGAGGCGGTCAGTGACCTGACGTCGGACACGGCCGGCACCAACACCACGGCGCTGAATCAGTCGTTGGACACTCTGGCTGCGACGCTTGATCAGATCGCGCCCCAGATGGGGCCGGCCTTCGACGCGCTCACTCGGTTATCGCGAACCCTCAACAGCCGCAACAAGAACCTGGGCGAGTTGTTCAAGAGCGCCGGCGATGTCACCGGGATACTCTCCGAACGCAGCATGCAGGTCAACAAGCTCATCCTGAATTCCGATTCGCTGTTGCAAGTGCTGGTCGCGCGCCGGCAAGAGATCGTGGACCTGCTGGCCAACACGTCGGTGGTGGCCAAGCAGCTGACGGCGTTGGTGCACGACAACGAAAGCACATTGGCACCGACGCTGGAGCGGCTGAACCGGGTTCTCGGGGTGTTGGAGAAGAACCGCGACAACATCGGCAAAGCGCTGCCGGGTCTCGCCAAATTCCAGATCACCGTCGGTGAGGCCATTTCCGGCATGTACGCCTACCAGGCGTTCGCCCCGAACTTCCTTGTCCCGCAACTCTTCCAAGAGCTGGTCGACTACCTGTGGGGATTCCGGACCTTCGATACTTCAAAGGGACCCGGATACCCATCGCCGGTACCTCGGGCACTGACCCCTTGGCCATACAACTTGATTCCACAGTGCCCTGGTTGCACCTTGGGCGGACGGATCGGAGGATCACAGTGACCTCCCGGATCTCCCGGATGCCGCGCAAGCGGGTGGCGGCCGTGACGGCTGTCGTGCTCGTCGGACTCATCGTTGCCGGCGCCGCCGTGGTCATCCGTAACACGTTCTTCGGCCCACGGACCATCACCGCTTACTTCACCACCGCCACCGCGATCTATCCCCATGACGAGGTGCGGGTTTCGGGCGTCAAAGTCGGCAGCATCAAATCCATTCAGCCGCAAGGCACTCAGGCCAAGATGGTCCTCAAGGTCGACCGCGACGTGCCCATTCCGGCGGACGCAAAGGCGGTTATCGTCGCCCCGAATCTGGTGGCCGCGCGCTACGTCCAGCTCTCACCGGCCTACCGCGACAGTGGCCCGGTCATGCACGATGGGGCAGTCATACCGGTCGAACGCACCGCGGTCCCAGTCGAGTGGGACGAGGTCAAAACGCAGTTGATGCGGCTGGCAACGGATCTGGGACCCAAGAGCGGGGTATCGGGCACATCCGTGGGGCGGTTCATCGACAGTGCCGCCAATGCGCTGGACGGCAACGGCGACAAGCTGCGCCAAACGCTCGGTCAATTGTCAGGCGTGGGCCGGATCTTGGCCAACGGCAGCGGCAACATCGTCGATATCATCAAAAACCTGCAGACGTTCGTCGCCGCGCTGCGCGACAGCAACGTGCAACTCGTGCAGTTCAATGACCGGCTGGCCACGCTCACCAGCGTGGTCAATGACAGCAAATCCGACCTGGATGCGGCACTGACCGACCTGTCGACGGCGGTCGGTGAGGTGCGGCGATTCATCGCCGGAACCCGCAACCAGACCAGCGAGCAGATCGCCCGGTTGGCCGATGTCACGCAGAACCTGGTCGATCACCACATGGCCCTGGAAAACATTCTGCACGCGGCGCCGAACGCTTTCGGCAACTTCTTCAACGACTACAACGCCGACACCGGAACGATCGTGGGTGGGTTCGGGCTGATGAACATGGCGAATCCCACCTGGGGCGGGCAGGTTCTGCTGTCCGTACCGGGCTGCACGCAAATCGGCGCTGTCGAGAACATCACCGCGGTCGAATCGGGCAAGCTGTGCTCCCTGTTCCTCGGTCCCGGCTTGCGGCAGACCAACTTCAATAACTCGCCGATTCCCATCAACCCGATCATCGCCAAATCGATTGACCCGGGCCGGGTTCTCTACACCGAGCCGCGCCTGGCGCCCGGCGGCGAGGGCCCGAAGCCCGGACCACCCGAGATCCCGCCCGAAGTGTCGGCCTACACCGGTCTGCCGGGTGATCCGGTGGGACCGCCAGGGGCGGTGCCGCCGGAGCGGATACCGGGTGCGGCGATGCCGCTGCCGCCGCCACCGTCGACACCGATGTCACCGCCACCCGGGCCGACCGTGTCGGGCATGCTGCTGCCAGACGGAGGCCCCCAACAATGATCGCCCGGGTGATCGCTAGGCGGGTGTTCACCGTCGGCTGTTGCGTGATGTTGATGACGACGGGATGCGCATTCCACGGCCTGAATTCACTACCGCTGCCCGGCGCGGTCGGACGTGGGCCAGGGGCCACCATCTACCACGTCGAACTTCCGAATGTCGGGACGATGGAGTCGAATTCGCCGGTGCTGATCGATGACGTCGTCGTCGGCAGTGTCGGCACGATGCGGGTGCAAGGCTGGCACGCGGACGTCGAGATCTCGGTCAAACGCGACGTGGTGGTCCCGGCCAACGTGGTAGCGACCGTCGGTCAGACCAGCCTGCTGGGCTCGATGCATGTGGAGCTCAATACGCCGCCCGGGCAATCGGGAGCCGGACGGCTGCAGCCGGGCGCCACCATCCCGCTGAGCCGATCATCGGCCTACCCGTCGACAGAGCAGACGCTGTCGTCGCTCGGCGCGGTCGTCAACGGCGGGGGATTGGGCCAGATCGGAGAGGTCATCCACAATTTCTCGGCCGCCCTGTCCGGGCACGAGGGTGCCGTGCGTGATCTGATCACCCGCCTGGACACGTTCGTGGGGACACTGGATGACCAGCGGGACAACATCGTCGCCTCCATCCAGGCGCTGAATCGGCTGTCGGCCACGTTCGCCGACCAACGCGACGTCGTCACCGACGCGCTGCGCAAGATACCGCCGGCGCTCGAGGTGTTGATCAAGGAGCGGCCGCGTCTGACGGCCGCCCTGGATCATCTTCGGGTGTTCAGCAACACCGCCACCCGGCTGATCAACGACTCCCAGGCCGACCTGGTCACGAACCTCAAAAATCTGGAGCCGACCATCAAGGCGCTCGCCGACGTCGGACCGGAGTTCGGCGCGGCCATCGCGGCGGCGTCCGTGTTCCCGTTCACCCAGAACTTCGTCGACCGCGCGGTCCGAGGCGACTTCTTCAACCTGCATTTCGACTTCGACCTCACGATTCCACGGCTCAAGAAGGGTTTGTTGCTTGGAACCCACTGGGGGCAGCTGGATATGCCCGTGCCACCGGTGCCCGGGGATCCGTATCGCATGAATTACACACTCGATCCTTTGCATAACCCGCTGAGGCCACCATGGATCGATCCCGACGCCTTGCCGCTGCCCCCACCACCGCCGGGTGCGGCTCCGCTGCCCGGCCCGCCACCGGCTGCGGCACCGGGGAATTATGGACCGTTGCCCGGGCCTGCTCCGGCCGCAGCCCCGCTGCCCGGACCTCCTCCGGGTGCGGCCCCGCTGCCCGGTCCCCCGCCTGGCGCGGCCCCGCTGCCTGACGCGGGTCTTGGCCAGACGGCGCCGCCCGCAGAGGCGCCGCCGACAGGAGCGGGTGGATAGATGCTGACTCGCTTCGTTCGTATCCAGCTGGCGGTGTTCGCGATCGCCGGAATCATTGGCGTGATCGCCATGGTCCTCTTCTATATCCAAGCGCCGACCCTGCTGGGCATCGGCCGGATGACGGTAACGCTGGAGTTGCCGGCCACCGGCGGCCTGTACCGGTTTTCCAACGTGACCTACCGCGGGGTTCAGCAAGGCAAGGTCACCTCGGTGGATCTGACGCCGACCGGCGCGAAAGCCACACTCTCGCTTAGTAGTTCACCGAAGGTCCCGGCGAATCTGACGGCGAAGGTGCTGAGCGTTTCCGCGGTGGGTGAACAGTACGTGGACTTGCAGCCCAAAACCGATTCACCGCCCTATCTGCACGACGGCTCGGTTATCGCCGTGCGAGACACGACAATTCCGCAGCCGGTCGCCCCAATGCTCGAACAGGTCAATGCCTTGGTTCAAAGCATCCCGAAGACCAAACTCGGTCAATTGCTCGACGAGTCCTTTCAGGGCTTCAACGGCTCCGGTTACGACCTGGGGTCGCTGCTCGATTCCTCGAAGACTTTGTCCCGCGACGCCAATAGCGTCGTCGATCGCACCCGAGCCCTCACCGAAGACACCGGGCCGCTGCTGGACACTCAGGCAAGCACCACCGATTCGATCAGGAAGTGGGCACACAGCTTCGCTGGCATCTCGGACACGCTGGTGGACAACGATTCCCACTTCCGCGCCATCTTGGAGAAGGGTCCTGACGCCGCGAACGAAGCGTCGCGGCTTCTCGAACAAATCAAACCGACGCTGCCGGTGCTGCTTGCCAACCTGACCACCATCGGGCAGATCGGCGTCACCTACCACCCTTCGCTCGAGCAGCTACTGGTGTTGCTGCCGTCGGGGGTTGCTGTCGAGCAGGCCGCGCAGGGTGAAAACCATCCCGACGGTAGGGCTTACGGCGACTTCGCGGCCACGGTCGACGATCCACCTATTTGTACGGTCGGCTTCATGCCACCCAACACCTGGCGATCACCGGACGACCTCACCGACATCGACACACCGGACGGGTTGTATTGCAAACTCCCGCAGGATTCACCGATCGCGGTTCGCGGTGCCCGCAACTATCCCTGTATGGGTCACCCGGGTAAGCGCGCACCGACCGTCGAAATCTGCAACAGCGACAAGCCGTACATGCCGCTAGCGATGCGACAGCACACCCTCGGCCCCTATCCGCTGGACCCGAATCTGCTGGCCCAGGGTGTCCCGCCCGATGACCGAATCACCGTCAATGACAGGATCTTCGGCCCGGTCGAGGGTACGCCGCTACCGCCGGGGGCGGTGCCGCGCGGCGCTCCTGTGGGGCCGCGGGGAGAAAATCCGCCACCGGGCACGGTCGGGGCCGCAGTCCCCCCCGTCCCGTCTTCGGGACCCCCCGCGCTGGCGCCGATGTCGAGAATGTCGGCGGACCTTCCGCCCATAGCGCCACTCGACGTTCCTGCGGCGGGAGAACTTCCCCCGCCGCCCGCGGCGCCGGCCCCGCTTCCAGTCCCGCTTCCAGCCCCGCCCTCTCCTCCCGATCCCGGACCAGCCGACACGACCGGCGGGGGAGGACCTCAGGCTGCGCCAAGCTCGTTCGGAGGCAACGCATCTAAACCAACGCCGTCGGTCGTGGTGGCGAAGTACGATCCGCGCACCGGTCGTTACGTCGGTCCGGACGGAAAGTTGTACCAGCAGTCGGATCTCGTTGCTCCGAAAGCACCCAGGACGTGGAAGGACATGCTTCCCACCTGAATTCGCCGGGAGACGAAGCGGCCCGAGGGCGGGGCAATGAAGCTAGGACGGCCCGGTCAGGAGAGCTGATCCAGGCGCAACGGCATCGTGATATCGAGCCACTGGTTTTGCCCGCAGGCACCGCTCGGGCCGACTGTCTTATCCTTGCCCGCGAAAACCCGCGACCCGATCTGGAATCCACCATTGTCGTTCACCGGGTAGAAAAAGAACTGCTGCTGCCCCGCAAACGCGGTACCGTCCTGGCACCGCTCCCAGTTCGGCACTTCGCGTCTCACCTTCCACATCTCGCCATCTTTCATGAATAGGGCCGCGCTCCATCCCTGGTCGCTCGTCACCGTGCCATGGCATTCTATGGTCGAGTCGCAAGTCGAGCTGATGGTCCATACTTGATAGACCGTTGGCTCGCCGAAGTACTGGTCATTTCTCTGGGCGTAATCGCCAATGGACGTGGCACGGAACGTCCCATTGATGGCCACGTCCTCCTTGGTTATCGCCTGGGCTGTGGGTGCAGTGCCCAAACCGCCGAATGCGGTGGCAGCCAACAGCGTTGCGGTGGTGAGTGTTCTGACTGAACGCATCAGGTGCTCCTCGAAGCGCGTAATCCGAGAGTGCCTATGGCACCTATTCCGCCGTCGGTTGCGACGTTCTCGAGCGATGACGTTACACCGCTTTAGCCCGCCAGATAATGGTTAGGACAACATCTGTCGCGCTCATCCGGACGGGTCGAATTTCGCGATCAGCCAAGAGCCGTTGACCTTGGTCAGCGTGACCAGGACACTGCTCTGCGTCGTCTCGGGGTCTTTCTTTTGTGCGCTTGCGGTGGTCTGGTCCACGAATACCAGCACCACGGCCGAATCGGGATGCAATTCCGAGACTGCGGCCCGAATCACCTTGGCCGTCGCCGTAAGTTGTCCCTTCTGCGCAGTCGGCGCGATGACTTCGTCGGCGAATTTGCTGTAATAGGCCAAGAAGTCGCCGGTGAGATGCGACTTCGCGTTGTCGAAATCGCGATTCCAATGGTCGTAGGAATACGACAACGCCGCCACCGCACCATTCGACGCCGCCTGTATTGCCCGGTTCGCCGCGGCGTCGCCAACCTGCTGATCCGGCCGGTACAGGATGAAGTACACGCCGGCAGCGACTCCCATGGCGGCGATCACCAACGTTGTCGCGACGATCGAACGCCACCGCGCCAAATAGCGGCGCGCCCGACGGCGAATCGCCGCCGGCCGCCCCTCCTGGTCGGCACTTGGAATCGTCGAGCCGTCACTCGCGTTTTCGGTGCCGCCCAGCGAGGAGCCATCTTCGACAGTCATCGCAGGAAATCAACTTTCGACATCTTGAGCTGGCCGCCGTCGCGGTCCAAATTGACGCTGAGCCGAAACAGGGCCGGTGGCGGTTTGGCGTTATCGGGCCCAATGGGATCGGTTTTCGCCGCCACAAGCACGACTCCCGAATTGTCGCTCACCGACTGGACCGCGACGGCTTCCACGGTGACCCTGGTGCCGACCTTCGTCTCCTCGGCCTTGTTGACGATCAGCCTCGACAGCACAGCCAGCTGGTTCTTCTGGTCGCCCGTGGAGGCATCGATCGAGCGCTGGACATCCTCTTTGGCATGAGCGGGGTCAATCGACATGAATGCCGTGATCCCTTGCCGGGCAGCTGCACTGAACTCCGCGGTGAGCTGGCGGTTATGCACCGCGATGTGGTGCTGCCAGAGCATGTAGCCGCTCCCTCCCAGAGAAGTGGAGAAGAGCACGGTGCCGATGCCGGCGGCTACCGTTCGCCGCTTTGGGCGCCGCAGCCATCGCGGTCGCCTGGGACGGCGCGGCAACCGTAGCCGTTTCCGGATC
Source organism: Mycobacterium sp. NGS11 (assembly GCF_059813315.1). Lineage (NCBI taxonomy): Bacteria > Bacillati > Actinomycetota > Actinomycetes > Mycobacteriales > Mycobacteriaceae > Mycobacterium > Mycobacterium sp. NGS11. The sequence goes on along the minus strand of NZ_JCALEJ010000004.1, from coordinate 222,316 downwards.
GACACCGCGGGCCGGTGCTCGGCATCATGTGCATCGTCGGCCGAATCCCCGGTTTCGGCCGCTCCGCGCAGGCTTTCCAGGCGTGCCCGAGCCGCCTCGGCGCGCGCTTCAGCCTCGGCAACTTCGTCTTCTGCGTCCACTTCCGAGAGGTCGGCGTCGGGCCCGTCCGGATCGTGCATCGGAGAGCGAGCTTATCACTTCCGCGCGGGCTCAAAGGCGCCATGGGGCGGCTGCCCTTGCGGCTCTCACATGCGGAAATGCTCGCCCGTCGGGACACCCGACGTAGTCGCGCTCGATGCCTCGGCGCCGCCGACCTTGCAGTCAGGGTTGATCTTCTCCAACCAGGAGAATTTTCTTTTCGGATGTGGCAGAGTTATCGGGTGCGATCGATCGTGGCCCTGGTTGCTGCGTTGCTCGGCGCCGGTGTGGTGGCGGCGCCGCCAGCCTTGGCGGGGCCGACTGTCTGCGACTACCCCGCCTGCACCCCCGGCATCATGCCGCACCAGGTTCTGGGCGCGCCGTGTGACAACACCAGCTACTACGCGTTCGGTGTCGCCGACGGCTACGTTTCCTTCGCCTCGGAGCCCGGCCGGCTGATGTTCTGCGGCTCGCCGCGGCGATACCAGCCGCGCTGGTTCCGCTCACCTCCGATGGCGGGGGTCAAGGACGAAAACGCCGAATGCCCGAACTATTTGAACTACGTCGCGCAGGCGCCCGACGGCCTGTTCCTGATCTGTATCGCTCACGACGGCATAGCGAGCTGGGTCCGCGCCGACACATAACCGAGTCAGTCGCGGGATTTTCGGGGCAGGCCGAGCAGGCGCCGGCTCAAGTCGGTCACCCGCTCGAGCAACGTGTCGTCGTCGATGTCGGCAACCAGCGGATGCATGACCGCGGTGCTCAGCGCGCCGGAGAACATGGCCGCCTCGATCCGCCCGTCCAGACCCGCATCGCTCAGCAGCACCCGGTACAGACGGTCCATGAAAAGTTGAAACGGCTTGTGCTCGGCCAGCAATCGGACGACGACGGGGTCGAACTGCAGCGTGCGCACCAACCGGCGGTCACGCACGGCCATCTCGACCACGCGCACTAGTAACGCATCGCGCGCTTGGGGACCGTCGTCGTATGCTTCGGCCTCCTCGAGCGCCGGCTCGAGCCGGCCGAGTTCGCGCTCGGTCACGGCGATGACGATCTGCTCTTTGGTCCGAAATTGATGGTAGACAGCGGCTTTCGTGATTCCGACTGCATCGGCGATCATCTGCAGTGAGGTACCGCTGACACCGTGCGTGGCGATCAGATCCAACGCGGCGTCGAGTACCCGCGTCCGGGCCGGGCTGTGCTCGATGAGCCAAAATTGCTCAGCGGCGACCGGCTGCCGTGCTGTTCCCACGCCCCGAGACTAGACGACGCTATTGACCCTGGCTAGCCGATCGGCTAGCTTCGCTCACTAGCCGGGTACCGGCCGCGATCTCGTATGGGAAGGAGTACCGATGTCCGACGTCGGCGCGGACGACCCAGGCGGTCGCCAATCTGTCCGAAGCGCGTACCGGCGGACCGACGGCGAGCTGATCCTGCTCTGGACCTTGCCAATGGCGCTGATCCTGTGGATCGCCTCCTTCTTCCTGTTCCCGGGATTCAACCCGCCGATGTCACCCACCATGCCGGCGGAGGAGGTGGCCGCCTTCTACCGCGATCCGGGGCACATTCCGCAGATCCGTTCCAGCATGATCTTGTTCAACTGGTTCGGGGTGTGTCTGGTGCCGATACTGGCGCTGATCGTGCTGCAGATCCGCCGCATGGCGCACCGGACACCGATCTTCTCCTACGCCATGCTCGGGTGCGCGGCCGGCGGCCCGACGCTGTTCCTCGTCGCCGATGTCTGCTGGCTGCTGGCCGCCTTTCGCCCGGAGCGCAGCCCGGAACTGACTCAGCTGCTCAACGACCTCGCCTGGATCACCTTCACCATCCTGGTCCCGTTCTTCATCGGTCAGTGCGTAATCTTGGCCCTGGCAATCTATTTCGACGACCCGTCCCGCCCGGTGTTCCACCGGTGGGTGGCTTACTTCAATCTTCTGGTGGCGGCCGCGCTGGTGCCGGCGGCGTTCGTCGGCGTGTCGTTGAAGGGCCCGCTGGCCTGGGACGGCCTGCTGTCGTTCTGGGTGAAAAACGTCGCGATCGCGGTCTGGATCGTCGTGATGGGCATCGTCTTGGGGCGGGCCGTCTATCGCGAGCGCGCCGAATCCCGCGGTCAACCAATGGGATTGGTCACCGCATGAGCGCGGTGATCGCACCGCCGACGTCCCCGGCCACGCCGCCCGCCGGCCCCCTACACCACCGAATCGGTTGGCACCTGAGCCGCGACCCCAAGCGTGAGCTGTGGCTGGCGTGGGGGGTGCTCATGGTGTTCTACGGCCTCTTCTTCCCGATGTTCTTCATCGTGGCGCAGGTTCAGCCGCCGCCGGAGCCGACCTGGGACCTCGCGACCCAGGCCCACTGGTTCTCCGAGCGTCACCTCGGCATACCCGTCGGCTTCGGGGTCATCTTCGCCATCAGCGGCATGATCGCGGTCAACAACGCACTCATCGCGTACTCGATGCGCCGCATGTCGGTCAGCCGCGCGTTCGCGTACTCCTATCTGCTCATCTACTCACTCAGCGCGGTTCCGGGCATGCTGCTGCTCAACATCGCGCTGATCGTGGGCACCCTGCGACCGGACCGCGACCCCGAAGCGATCGGTTGGCTCTATGACTTCGCCTTCTTGTCTTTCGACGGAACCATGGGGGTGTTCCTGATCGGCTCACTGATCTGGATGGTGGCGATCTTGCTCGACAAGAATCGCGTATTCCCCAAGTGGTTCGGCTATCTCAACCTGTGCAACGCGCTGACGGAGGTGGTCGTGGCGCCCTGCTGGATCTTCCGGCGTGGCGTGTTCGCGTGGGACGGCGAGATCGCGTGGTGGCTGGACATGGTCGTCTTCGGGGTCTACCAGGTCACGTTCATCGTCATGCTGTTCCAGATGATCCGGCGCGAAGACTTCGGTACCGGACCACTGCCGGACCTGCCGCGAAAGACGGCGGTTGCGCAATGACGGACCTCGCCGAAAACAGCGCGCGGGTTAGGGCCGTACCGGGCCAACCCGACATGTGGGCCTTCGTCCTGTTCGAAACCCTGGTGTTCACCGGGTATTTCGCCTTCTACCTGTTCGCACGGGGTCGCAACCCCGAACTCTTCCTGCACTCGCAGGCGCATCTCGACCTGCGCGTCGGAGTCTTCAACACTTTGGTCTTGTTGCTCAGCTCATGGTCGGTCGCGCGGTGCGTTCAGTCGGCGCGCGCCGGCGCTTACCGCGCGGCGCTCAGTGATGCCGCCATCACGGCAGGATTCGCCGTCGTATTCCTGTTTTTCAAGGTGTTCGAGTGGGCGCGGCTGGTCCAAGCGGGAAATGGCATAGACCGCAACGACTTCTTCATGTACTACTTCTTCCTCACCGGGATCCACTTTGTTCATCTGCTGATCGGCTTCGTCGTCCTGGGCGTCGTCGTCTACCAACTCATGAGTCCGGCGCGGCGCTCCCAGGAAATCGTCGAAACCGGCGCAACGTATTGGCACACCGTCGATTTCCTGTGGGTGCTCATCTTCGCGCTGCTCTACGTGGTGAGGTGAGCGGGTGAAATTCAACAAGAGGTTGCTGTTCGTCTGGCTGATCTTGGCCGCGTTGACGCTGGCTTACCTGTGGATAGATCACTCCGCCGGCGGATTGCTGAAGTCCAGCGCGGTGGTGACGTCGAGCGTCATCGTCATCGCACTTATCAAGGTGCGCATCATTTTTCGCGAATTCATGGAGGTGCGCGACGCGCCGGTGCTGCTCTGCCGCCTTACCGACGCGTGGGTGGTGCTGATCGCCGCCGTCTTGCTCGGCAGCTACTTCGTCGGACTGCAAATCCGTTAGCGCTCGCCAGTCGCGAGTTCCTAGGCCACCGGCGCGATCGCGTCCGCGGTGGTGAACCTCAGGTGCAGTTCGCTGAGGCCCCGCAGGATGTAGGTGGGCTCGTAGGTGTAACGACGATCGGCGGCCGGCCCGTGATGGGCTTCGTTGATTTCGATGTGCGGCATCCGGTCCAGGATCCGCTCGATCGAGACACGCCCCTCGACGCGGGCGAGCGGACCGCCGGGGCACGAGTGCACGCCGCGGGCGAACGCCATGTGTTCGCGAACGTTCCTGCGGCGCAAGTCGAATTCGTGCGGGTTCTCGAACCGGCGCGGGTCGCGGTTGGCGGCGCCCGGCAGGATCATCACCACGGTGCCCGCGGGGATGTCGACACCTCCGACGGTGGTCGCCTTGCGCGCCAGCCGCGAGTCGCTCTTGACGGGGCTGTCCATCCGTAGCGATTCCTCGATGAACCCGGGAATCAGGCTGCGGTCGTCACGCAACTGCTGCTGGATATCGGGCCGGTCGCCGAGAACTTGCAGGGCGGCGCTGAGCAGCTTCGCGGTGGTCTCCTGTCCCGCGGCGAAGAGGAAGGTCGCCGAGCGGACGACCTCGATCACCGGGGGTGTCGATCCGTCCGGGTACTTCGCGTCCGCCAGGAAGCTCAGCACGTCTCCGCGGGGCTCGCGGCGCCGATCCTCGATGTAGTGACAGAACTTGTCGTCGAGCCACTCCAGCGGGTTGATACCCACCGACTCGTGGTCCAGGGCACCCACTCGCGCCTCGGGGCGATCGGCGCCCAACACCTTACGGAATTCCCTGTGGTCCTCCTCCGGCACGCCGAGCAGGTCCGCGATCACCAAAGTGGCGAACGGCTTGGAATATTCGGCGATGAACTCGCACTCACCGAGGCCGAGGAACTCGTCGAGCTGGCGGTCGGCGAGGCGCCACATGAACTCCTCGTTCTGCTTCAGCCGGCTCGGGGTCAGCAACTTCGCGAGCACCGACCGGGCCTTCGTGTGGTCGGGCGGGTCCATGGTGACCATGTGCTCGTTCATCGGAAACGAGCTGCGGTGCGCATCGATCTGCGGGCTGATGTCGTCGCCTTCGGGCGTGAACGGCAGCGGCGGGAAGGGCCCGCCGAGGGCGACGATGTTGGAGAAGGTGTCCGGGTCCTTGTAGATCTCGCAGGCTTCGTCGTAGCCGGTGACGGCGACCACCCCGTAGTGCGGCAGGCGCAGCACCGGGTTTTGGCTGCGCAGGTAGTCGAAGTAAGGGTGCGGATCGGGGACCAATGACGGATCGGTGAAGAAGTCGATCGAGTCGAAGGTGCTCATCGGAATGCGTCTCCCTGGGCTGGGTTTACCGGCGGTATTCGGCGGCAAGCCGTACCGCCGCCCGATTTCGAGATCCAAAATGTGCTGAGCACCTGCTTAGCATGGCGGTAATGTCAGGGTCAAGGTTGAGGGCGGCGCGCCACGATACGATCCGTGTGGTCGGCACGGGATGGCACACAGTACGGAGCAGGCACATGACATCGGCCCGCAGAATCGGGGCGCCGGACGCGAAAAACCGCGTCTTGTTGCTCGATGCCGCCGAGCGGCTGATGCTCGAGGAGGGCTATGCCGCGGTCACGTCCCGCCGCCTGGCGAACAAGGCCGGGCTCAAGCCTCAGCTGGTGCACTACTACTTCCGCACCATGGAAGAGCTGTTCCTGGAAGTGTTCCGTCGCCGGGCCGAAGAAGCGCTTGAAGTGCACGCGCAAATGCTGAAGTCGCCGCAGCCGCTGTGGGCGCTCTGGCGATTCGGCACGGACCCCGCCTTCACCCGGATTTCGATGGAATTCATGGCGCTGGCCAATCATCGCAAGGAGATGCGGGCCGAAATCGCTTACTATGCAGAGCGTTTCCGCGAAGAGCAGCGCCAAGCGGTGACGACCGCGCTGGAGCGTTACGGCTCCAGAATTCAAGACGAAGGCCAGGACATCGACATCCCTCCGGTGGTGTGGACGGTGCTGATGAGCAGCCTGTCGCGGTTCCTGGTACTCGAGCAGGCGATCGGTATGTCCGCCGGACACGCCGAGACGTTGGGATTGGTGGAGAACTACTTGCGCCGCCTGGAAGGCGAACCGCAGCCGATCGAGGGCGTACCGGATACCTGGATTGTTCACCAGTTCCGCAGCGAGCAGAGCACGCCTTTGGGGCCATCCTTGGATACGACGACCGCGCCGTCTACCGCCAGATCGCAGTGAAGTCCCGGCGTGCCGGGCTCCGTGCCGGTGCTCGCCACCACCATCGCGTAATGGTCGGGGTCCGACATGTCCAGATCGAAGCCCCACGGCTTGCCCGGGGCGAGATCGACGTCCACATGGGGTGTGAACGAGTAGGGGTTGTGGCTGTAGTCGGAGAATTTCTCCGGCTGGTGGTCCAGGTAGTAGATGGACGTATAGATCGGGTTCTGCGCGGAAACGGTGTACCTGACGTGATGCATGACCGGGTCGGCATGCGCCCGTCCGCTTCCCACCAGCACGCTCGCGACCGCCAATAGCGAAGCCAACGACACGATGGAGCCGACGCCCATCGCTGTCCTCGTTGTGGTCATGACGCTCCTCCGGCGGCCGGGCGCGGTTTGTTGTTGCGGTTCATCACCCGTTCTGCGGCTTGCCAGTGCGGGTCGGCAACCCACAGCCGTGCGAAGGATGCTATCGCCTCCTCCGGGGAAACTCCGCGGATTGCGCGCTTTATCTCGGTTGCCGGGTGGCGCGCCAGCGACCTCGCGATGGCTCGCCAACCCTCGTCGGGCGAATCGAAGACGTCGCGGGGCACGACCTGGTCGACCAGGCCGATGCGCTCGGCGTCGAACGCGCTCAGGGCGGTTCCCGAGCCGGCCAGCAGCAGCGCCCTGCTCTTTCCGACCAGCGCAGCCAGCCGCTCGGCCCCGCCCCAGGCCGGCATGATCTCCAGCTGGACTTGGTTGAAGGCGATTTTGACGTCGTCGGCGGCTATCCGGATGTCGGCGGCGACCGCGACTTCGGCGCCGCCGCCGAACGCGTGGCCGTTGAGCGCGGCGATCACCGGGGCGGGGAAGTCGGCCAGCTGATCGCAGATGGACCGCATCCGTCGCGCCATGGCTGCGGCGTCCTCCTCGGTCCGCAGCGCGCTCAACTCCTTCAGGTCACCGCCGGAGACGAAAGCTTTGTCTCCGGCGCCCTTGATCACCAGCGCTTGAGCGCCTTCCGCCGCATCGAGCGCCTTCTCCAGCTGGTCCATGGTGTCCAGGCCGATGGCGTTGCGGGCCTGCGGGCGATCGATGGTGACCACCGCCAACCCGGCGTCGATCTCCAGATCCACCATGCGTTTTCGCTCCTCGACAACAACACGATATTGGCATTCTCTTTTCGCGAGAATAACATCATCGCTGCAGGCCCAAGAACTTTAGCCAGTGAGGTAGAGGTGACTCGATGCGGAACCGAATCCTGGCCGCCGCCGCGGTCCTTGCCATCGCCTTGGTCGGGGCATGCACGTCGCGGCCTCCAAGCCAAATCGCCAGCACGGCGACGGTGACCGTCAACGGCGCTGACCGCACTTTTCACGTCGTGAAGTGCAGTCAGCGGGAGTGGACCCGAACGATCGACATCGGCAGCGACTTCGCGGGAGCCAAGGTCGTGATCGACGAGAGTGCGCAACCGGCGACCGCCGAGTCCGTACACATCCAGAACCTGGGTGGCTTCAGCGGAATGTACTCCCGGGGCGGCGACGGCGAAGGGGGCATGAGCATGACCGGTGACAAATTCACCGTCAGCGGCACCGCCAACGGGTACCTGACCGCCAAACCCGGTGAACCGGCTACCGCCACCTACAAGATCTCCGTGGCCTGCTGACACGCCGGACCGGGGTCCGGAGACCCACGTTGCGATTACGCTCCCGTAGAGAATAGTATTCTCATAAATTGCGAAGGAGGATTTCATGGGCCAGCTGTCGCATCGGGAAGACGTCCCATTCCCGATCTTTGACGCGGATAACCACCTGTACGAGCCCCCAGAGGCGCTGACCAAGTTCCTGCCCAAGGAGTACAAGGACTTCGTCCAGTACGTCCAGATCAACGGGCGGACCAAGATTGCGATCCGCGGTCAGATCAGCAACTACATTCCCAACCCGACCTTCGAGGTCGTCGCCCGGCCGGGCGCCTGGGAGGAGTACTTCAAGTACGGCAACCCGGACGGCAAGAGCAAGCGCGAACTGTTCGGTGAACCGATGCGCGCGATCCCGGCGTTCTTCGAGCCCGGCCCGCGCCTGGAGAAGATGAACGAGCTTGGTCTGGATCGCACTCTGATGTTCCCGACGCTGGCGAGCCTGCTCGAGGAACGTCTGCGCGACGACCCGGTGGCCGTCCACGTCCTGATCCACGCGCTGAACGAATGGCTCGACGAGGTCTGGGGCTTCAACTACCAGAACCGGATCTTCACCACCCCGGTCATCACCTTGCCGATCGTCGAGAAGGCGATCGAGGAACTGGAGTGGGCCGTCAAGCGCGGCGCGCGGTGCATTCTGATCCGCCCGGCGCCGGTCCCGGGCTTCCGCGGGCCGCGTTCCTTCGCGGTGCCCGAGTTCGACCCGTTCTGGGAGCGGGTCGTCGAGTACGACTTACTCGTCGGCATGCACTCCAGCGACAGCGGCTATTCGCGCTACACCTCCGAGTGGGACGGCGCGGAACAAGAGATGCTGCCGTTCCAAACCAATGCGATGGGCATCCTCAACGAGTGGCGGCCGATCCAGGACGCGGTGGGGTCGTGGGTGATTCACGGCGCGCTGTACCGGCACCCGAAGCTGAAGGTCGCGATCGTCGAGGCCGGGTCGAAGTGGATGACGCCGCTGCTGGACGGCCTGGCCGAGGTGTTCCGCAAGGCCCCGGAGGTTTTCCCGAGCGACCCCGTCGAGATGGTCAAGAACCGCATCCACGTGAGCCCGTTCTTCGAGGACGGCATCGACGATCTGGTCAACCTCGTCGGCGTCGATCAAGTGTTGTACGGCTCGGACTGGCCGCACCCGGAGGGGCTGGCGGAGCCGACGTTCTACGTCAACGCGCTGTCGCATCTATCCGTTGAGGATCAGGCAAAGATCATGGGCGGCAACCTCGGTCGGCTCGTCACGGTGTGACGTCTGGGGGCTCCGGGCGGCGACGATGCAGGACGTGAAGCGTCCTGAGAAGGAGCCGGCCAACCGACAGTGGCAGACCATCCCGGAGATGGTCTTGAGCGCAGCGGACCGCTTCGGCGACGCGGAAGCGGTCGTCGACGGTCCGCTGCGCTTGACATTCGGTCAGGTGACCGAGAGAATCCGTTGTGCCGCAGGCGCTTTCGCCGACCTCGGCATCGACAAGGGTGACCGGGTCGCTGTCTGGGCGCCCAACTCGGCCGAGTGGATCATCGCGGCGTTCGGGTTGCTCACCGCCGGCGGCGTGCTCGTCCCGGTCAACACGCGGTTCAAGAGCGAGGAAGCCCGCGACATCATCGTCCGCAGCAAGGTGAAGGCCGTCCTGGTCCAAAAGGGTTTCCTGGACCAGGATTACAGCGCGCCCGCCGGAGTGCCGGTGATCGACCTGAAGTCCGACTTCCTGCCCAGTGGTTCGCCATTCGAACGGCCGGTGAGCGGCACCGACACCTCGGACATCATCTTCACCTCGGGCACGACCGGGCGTCCTAAGGGGGCGATGCTCAATCACAGTCAAACGCTGCGCATGTACGAGGAGTGGGCGACGCTCGCGGACCTGCGGGAGGGCGACCGCTACCTGCAGATCAACCCGTACTTTCACACCTTCGGACTCAAGGCGGGTCTGGTCGCCTCGTTCCTGCGCGGCGCCACGATGCTGCCCGTCGCGGTGTTCGACGTCGACACCGTAGTGAATCTTGTTGAACGTGAACGCATCACGATGCTGCCCGGACCGCCGACGCTGTATCACTCGTTGCTGACGGTGGCCGACAAGTCCAGGCTGTCGTCGTTGCGTGCGGGCGTGACCGGCGCCGCCGACATCCCGGTCGAGCTGGTGCGTCGCATCCACGACGAACTGCCGTTCGAGACGCTGATGACCGGTTACGGCCTCACCGAGGCCGGCAACGTCACCCTCTCCCTGCCGGGCGATTCCTTCGAGGACGTCGCCACCACCGCGGGCGTGCCGTGCGAGGGGGTCGAGGTGCGCATCGCCGAGGACGGCGAGGTGCTGGTCCGTGGCTACGGAGTGATGCGGGGGTACCTCGACGAACCGGAGGCCACCGCCCAAGCGATCGACCGCGACGGCTGGCTGCACACCGGAGACCTCGGAGACTTCACCAAGACCGGGCGGCTGCGCATCGTCGGCCGGAAGAAGGACATGTTCATCGTCGGTGGGTTCAACGCCTACCCGGCCGAGATCGAGGGCTTCCTGCTCAATCACCCGGCCGTGGCACAGGCCGCGGTCATCGGTGTCCCCGACGAACGGATGGGCCAGGTCGGCAAAGCGTTTGTGGTGCGCAACGGCGAGGTCAGCGCCGACGAATTGATCGGCTGGTGTCGTGACCGGATGGCCGGATTCAAGGTGCCCCGCACGGTAGAGTTCCTCAATTCACTCCCACTCAACGCGACGGGGAAAGTGATGAAGGACCAGCTCCGATGAACAACGGCGATATCCATTCGATGGTGATCGCATCGGACTATCGCGTCCCCGATCCCACCCGGGTATGGCCACTGCTGAAACGCAACAAGGCCGCCCTGGCCGATATCGGCGCACACCACGTGTTGGTCTACACCTCGACCCGCGATCACGGCCGGGTCCTGGTGATGATCGGTGTGCACAGCCGGGAGCCGATCGTGGAGCTGCTGCGGTCCCGGGTCTTCTTCGATTGGTTCGACGAGGCCGGCGTGGAAGACATTCCCGCGGTCTTCGCCGGCGAGATCGTCGACAGATTCATCGCGCAGCCACCGACAACTCCGGCGGCGCCGGGCGTCGTGGTGGCCGCCATCGCCTCCGTGAACGACGTGTCCCTGCTGACCTCCGAAGTCAGCACGGCGATCGACAGATTCACTACTGCCGGCATCCGAAAGACGTGGGTGTTCCAGGCTTTCGACGACGATCACGAGGTGCTGATCCTGCAGGAGTTCCCCGACGAGGAAAGCGCGCGGGACTGGATCGACCACCCAGACGCGGCGGCGCAATGGATGTCGGGTGCGGGCATCGGCGCCTACCCACCGTTGTTCGTCGGCCGATTCTTCGACATGATGCGCATCGAGGCGGACTGAGGATCCGCCGGTGTTCGTGTGCCTGTGCAACGGAGTCACCAGTCAAACGGTGACCGAAGCCGTTTCGTGCGGGGCGTCGACCACCAAGGAAGTCGCCCAGGCGTGCGGTGCGGGAGCCGATTGCGGACGCTGCCGTCGCACGGTGCAGGCCATCCTGCGATCGTCCAGTCCGGACCGAACCCCGAACTCGCGCTAGCTCGTCAGCGGCGCGGACTGCCATCCGGTGATGTCGGTTCGACGAGTTCGACCAGCAGGGCCGGGATTTCGAGTCGCGGCAACATCACCTCGACGAACACCATGCGGTCTCGCTGCTCGGCGGCGGCGGTCAGCGCGTCGTCGAGTTCGCCGTAGGTCCGGACCTGGAACGCCAGGTGGTCGGTGACCCCCAGCGCGCGGGGGACCTCCGTCCACTTCCAATTGACGATGTCGTTGTACGGCGCGGTCTCGCCGTGGATCGCCCGTTCCACGGTGTAGCCATCGTTGTTGACCACCACGATGACCGGGGACAGCCCCTCACGCGAAAAGGTGCCCAGTTCCTGGACGGTCAACTGCGCGGCGCCGTCCCCGATGAGCAGCACCGTCCTGCGGTCCGGATGCGCCACCGCGGCCCCGAGCGCGGCGGGCAACGTGTAACCGATTGAGCCCCACAGTGGTTGGCCGATGAAGGTCACACCCTGCGGCAGCCGGTGGTCGGCCATGCCGTAGAACGAGGTGCCCTGGTCCGCAAGCACCACGTTGCCGGGGGTGAGGGCCACGCAAAGGCGGTCCCACAACATCTTCTGGGTGAGTGGCTGGTCGCGCGGCGGGGGCGGCGGCAGCGGCTCGGCCGGCGGCGACACCACCGGTGGCGAGGAGACTCCGCGGCGCACCAGGATCGCGGTCAGCGCGTCGAGCGCCGCGCCCATTTCCAAGGGCGCGAAGACTTCTCCGGCCACGCTGCTCTGGTACTGGCCGACATCGATCGTCCGGGCGGGGTCGATGCGCTGGCTGAAGAAGCCGCTGACCATGTCGGTGAACACCACCCCGGCGGTGACCAGCACGGGCGCCTCTTCAATCGCGGTGCGCACCGCCGGCGCGCTGGCGGACCCGGCGTAGATGCCCAGGAAGTTGGGCGAACTCTCGTCGAGCAGACTCTTTCCCCACATCAACGTGGCGTGCGGCACCACGTCGGCCGCCAGCAACGCCTCGAGTTCTTTGATCGCCTGCAGTCGGTGTACCAGCAAGTCGGCGAGGACGGTGAGCCGGTGGTGGCCGATGAGTTCGGCCGCGGCTTCGGCGAACATCGCCAGGGCGCGGGGGCTGGTGCCACCGGTATAGCGGGGCAACGGCGCCTCCGGCGGCTCGGTGGGGAAGCGAGCCACGTCGGTGGACATCAGGATGTATCCGGGGCGCTTCTGCTCGCGCACCTCGGACAGCACCCGGTCGATCTCGCGGCGGGCCGTCGCGGGCATCAGATTGGTTTGGGCGCAGGTGATTTCGCGGCTGACCCGGAAGAAGTGCTCGAAGTCCCCGTCGCCGAGCGAATGGTGCAGCGCCCGGCGGGTGTGCTGGGCATCCTTGGACGGGCCGCCGACGATGTGCACAACGGGTACCTGCTCGGCATAACTGCCCGCGACCGCGTTGGCCGCGGAGAGCTCTCCGACCCCGAAAGTCGTTACCAAGGCCGACATTCCGCGTAACCGGCCATACCCGTCGGCGGCGTAGCCGGCGTTCAGCTCGTTGGCGTTGCCGACCCAGCGAATGCTGGGGTGCGCAATGATGTGGTCGAGGAATTCCAGGTTGTAATCGCCGGGAACGCCGAAGATCTCCGAGACGCCGAGCTCGGCGAGGCGGTCCAACAGATAGTCACCGACGGTGTATGCGGGATCGGTCGCAGCATCAGTCACAGGCACGACGGTACGCTCGGTCGAATCCGTTCCGGGCGAGACGCCGGGCCAGTATCGTGCGGGCCATGGCACTCAAAGAATCCCGCGACATCGTCATCGAAGCCAGTCCGGAGGAGATTCTGGACGTCATCGCCGACTTCGAAGCGATGCCCGAATGGTCGGAACCGCATCAGAGCGCGGAGATCCTGGACACCGGTGACGACGGGCGCCCCCGGCAGGTGAAGATGAAGGTCAAGGTCGCCGGGATCACCGACGAACAGGTGGTCGCCTACACGTGGGGCGACAATGTGGTGAGCTGGAAGCTGGTCAGTTCCTCGCAGCAGAAGGCGCAGGACGGGAAGTACACCCTGGTGCCGAAAGGCAACGAGACTCTGGTCAAGTTCGAGCTTCTCGCGGACCCGAATGTGCCGCTGCCCGGCTTCGTGCTCAAGCGCGCCGTGAAGGGAACGATCGATTCGGCGACCAAGGCGCTGCGCGACCGGGTGCTCCAGGTGAAGAAGGGTAAGTAGCTGCCGTGAGCGGCGGCCCGCTGTCCGGGGTGAAAGTCATAGAACTCGGCGGCATCGGGCCGGGACCGCACGCGGGAATGCTGCTCGTCGATCTGGGAGCCGACGTGGTGCGGGTGCGGCGTCCAGCGGGCGGCTTGGGGATGCCGGCCGAGGACCGCGATCTGCTGCACCGCGGCAAGCGAATCGTCGACCTGGACGTCAAGGCGCAGCCGCGAACGCTGCTGGAGCTGGCCGCCAAGGCCGACGTGTTGCTGGACTGCTTCCGGCCCGGGACCTGCGAGCGACTCGGCATCGGGCCGGACGACTGCGCGGCGGTCAACCCGCGGCTGATCTACGCGCGGATGACTGGGTGGGGACAGGAGGGTCCGCTGGCGCCGACCGCCGGTCACGACATCAACTACCTGTCGCAGACCGGCGCCCTGTCGGCGCTGGGCTACGCCGACCGGCCGCCGATGCCGCCGCTGAACCTGGTCGCGGACTTCGGTGGCGGCTCGATGCTGGTGGTGATCGGCATCGTGGCCGCCTTGTACGAACGGGAGCGTTCGGGCGCGGGGCAGGTGATCGACGCGGCGATGGTCGACGGGGTCAGCCTGCTGGCCCAGATGATGTGGACTATGAAGTCCACTGGCGCACTGCGGGACCGACGCGAATCGTTCCTGCTCGACGGCGGCGCCCCGTTCTACGGCTGCTACGAGACCGCCGACGGACGATACGTCGCCGTCGGCGCCATCGAACCGCAATTCTTCTCGGCGCTGCTCGACGGGCTCGGCCTGTCACCCGACGACGTGCCCGCCCAGCAAGACAAAGCGTCCTACCCACGGATGCGCGAGATCTTCACCCAGCGATTCGCCAGCCGGACGCGGGACGAATGGACGCGGACCTTCGCCGGCACCGATGCTTGTGTCACCCCGGTGCTGACGTGGCAGGAGGCCGCCGCCGATGGGCACCTGCGGGCGCGTTCCACCCTGATCACCGCCCACGGCGCCGACCAGGCCGCACCCGCCCCACGCTTTTCGCGAACCCCCGCCGGGCCCGTCGGACCGCCTCCGGCGGCGACCACGCCGCTCAACGAAATCGACTGGTAGAAAATCCTTTACGGCGAACCGGTCCGCATCGCGGTCGGCGTTGCTAAGTTGATCCTCAGTGGCCGTAAAAGCATCAAGGGAATTCGTCGTCAACGCGCCGCCAGAAGTGGTCATGGAGGCGCTGACCGATGTCGGCGTCCTGTCATCGTGGTCGCCGCTGCACAAACATGTCGAGGTGATAGACCGGTATCCCGACGGCCGGCCGCACCACGTCAAGGCCACCATCAAGGTTCTCGGGCTGGTCGACAAAGAGGTCCTGGAATACCACTGGGGACCGGATTGGGTTGTCTACGACGCCAAGGGGACCTCGCAGCAGCACGGCCAGCACGTCGAGTACACCCTCAAACCCGAAGGGGTCGACCAGACTCGGGTGCGCTTCGACATCACCGTCGAACCCGGCCGGCCCATGCCTGCGTTCGTCGTGCGGCGCGCGGCCGAGAGTGTTCTCGACGCCGCGATGAAAGGGTTGTGCGACCAGGTGGCAGGCGGCAGCGGTTCTTCCCGGCCGGAATAGCCTTCGCCGGTGGCTGCGCTGGCGTTAACTTAGTACTAGTGGCCGTTCAAGCATCTTCGGAAATCGTCATCGACGCGCCTCCGGAAGTCATTATGGAGGCGCTCGCCGATATGGATGCCGTGCCCTCGTGGTCGTCGGTCCACAAGCGGGTCGAGGTCGTCGACAAGCATCCCGACGGCCGCCCCCACCACGTGAAGGTCACGATCTCGGTGACCGGCATCCACGACACGGAAGTGCTCGAATACCATTGGGGCGCAGACTGGATGGTGTGGGACGCCCACAAGACGGCGCAGCAGCATGGTCAGCACGGCGAGTACAACCTGAGCCGCTTGGGCGTCGACAAGACCAGGGTGCGCTTCACCATCACCGTCGAACCCTGGGCGCCGCTACCGGAGTTCTGGATAGCCCGGGCCCGAAAGAAAATTTTGCACTCGGCGCTGGAGGGGCTGCGCAAGCGGGTGATGGAGGGCTTCGGATCGGCTAGGTAGCGTCGCGCAGCCCGGCGAGTCGCTTGATCGCCTCGTCGAGGGTGTCGTCGCGTTTGCAGAAGGTGAAGCGCACCAAGTGATTCCACACATCGGCCGGACCGTGCGTGGCCGCCGGCTCGCAGAAGGCCGACATCGGGATCGCGGCGACTCCAACCTTTTCCGGGAGCGCCGCGCAGAACGCGCCGCTGTCGTCGTAGCCCAGCGGACGGGGATCGGCGCACAGGAAGTAGGTGCCGGCGCTGTCGTGCACCTCGAACCCGACGTCGATCAGCCCGGCGGCCAGTCGATCGCGCCTGGCCTGCAAAGTGGCGCGCAGGCCGGCCACCCACGCGCCCTCGGTCTCCAGTGCCAGGGCCACCGCCGGCTGGAACGGCGCGCCGCCGACATAGCTCAGATACTGTTTCGCCGCGCGCATCCCCGCGATGAGATGCGCTGGGCCGCAAGCCCATCCGATCTTCCAGCCGGTGCAGTTGAACATCTTGGCGGCGCTGGAGATGGTGATCGTCCGCTCGGCCATGCCGTCGAAGCCGGCCAGCGGAACGTGCTGCCGCCCGTCGAATACCAGGTGCTCGTAGACCTCATCGGTGATCACCAGCAGGTCCGCCGCGGTCGCGACCTCGGCGATGGCCGCCAACTCGTCGGCACTCAGCACGGTGCCGGTCGGGTTGTGCGGGGAGTTGACAATCAGCGCGCGGGTCCGTGGCGTCACGGCCCGGCGCAGGGCGTCGGCGTCCAGGGCGAAGCCGCGGCCGTGGGGGACCAGGGGCACGACCACCCGTTGCGCGGAGGCCATCGCCACCACCGGTGAATAGGAGTCGTAGAACGGTTCGATGAGCAGGACCTCGGAGCCGGGTTCGACCAGGCCGATCACCGCCGAGGCGATGGCCTCGGTCGCCCCCACCGTCACCAGCACCTCGGCGTCGGGGTCGTAGGTGATGCCGTAGCGGCGCTGCCGCTGGGCGGCGATGGCGTGGCGCAGCGGTGCGATGCCGATGCCCGGTGGGTACTGGTTGACGCCGTCGGCGATGGCCTCCTGGGCGGCCTTCAGCATCGCCGGGGGTCCGTCCTCGTCGGGGAACCCCTGGCCGAGGTTCACCGCTCCGATCCGCGCGGCCAGCGCCGACATTTCGGCGAACACCGTGGTCGCGTAGGGGCGCAGTCGCGACACCGTCATGGTGGTTGAGCTTAGGCGCGGCGGGCCACGGCCAGTGCCCGGGACGTGGCAGGCCAGCGTGAAGTTAATTGCACACTCGTCGCCGAGCGTGAAAGTAGTTTCACGGTCGGCCGGGGCGGCCGTCCCGGCCGGGCGAGCCGACGCGTGGTCGTCGTCACACGCCGCCCCTGAGCTGCGCGGTTTGGCCAACCAACAGGTTGGCCGGGGGCCCTGTTAGGGTGGGGCGGGATCTAGTCTTCAAGACGGATTCGAACCCTATTCGCCAGATCAGGAAGTCGTCATGTCCGAAGAAGCTTTTATCTATGAGGCCATCCGCACCCCGCGGGGCAAGCAGCGCAACGGTTCGCTGAACGAGGTGAAGCCACTCAACCTGGTCGTAGGCCTGGTTGACGAGCTCCGGCGGCGTTTCCCCGACCTCGACGAGAACCTGATCAGCGACATGATCCTGGGTGTGGTGTCCCCGGTCGGCGACCAGGGCGGCGACATCGCCCGCACCGCGGTGCTGGCCGCCGGCCTGCCCGAGACCACCGGCGGCGTGCAGCTCAACCGGTTCTGCGCGTCGGGCCTCGAGGCCGTCAACACCGCCGCGCAGAAGGTACGGTCCGGCTGGGACGACCTGGTGCTGGCCGGCGGTGTCGAGTCGATGAGCCGCGTCCCGATGGGCTCCGACGGCGGCGCCTGGGCAACCGACCCCGAGACCAACTACCAGATCGGGTTCGTGCCCCAGGGCATCGGCGCCGACCTGATCGCCACCATCGAAGGCTTCTCCCGCGAGGACGTCGACCGCTACGCGCTGCGCTCCCAGGAGAAGGCGGCCGCGGCGTGGTCCGGCGGCTACTTTGCCAAGTCGGTCGTTCCGGTGCGCGACCAGAACGGTCTGGTGATCCTCGACCACGACGAGCACATGCGGCCCGACACCACGCTCGAAGGCCTGGGCAAGCTGAAGACCGCGTTCGACGGCATCGGCGAGATGGGCGGCTTCGACGACGTGGCGCTGACCAAATACCACTATGTCGAGAAGATCAACCACGTCCACACCGGCGGCAACAGCTCCGGCATCGTCGACGGCGCCGCGCTGGTGCTGGTCGGTTCGGAAGCGGCCGGCAAGTCGCAGGGCCTGACCCCACGGGCGCGCATCGTGGCCACCGCCACCAGCGGCTCGGACCCCGTCATCATGCTCACCGGCCCGACCCCTGCCACGCGCAAGGTGCTCGACCGCGCGGGCCTGACGATCGACGACATCGACCTGTTCGAGCTCAACGAGGCGTTCGCGTCGGTGGTCTTGAAGTTCCAGAAGGACCTCAACATTCCGGACGAGAAGCTCAACGTCAACGGTGGCGCCATCGCGATGGGCCACCCGCTGGGCGCCACGGGCGCCATGATCACCGGCACCATGGTCGACGAGCTCGAGCGCCGCAACGCGCGTCGCGCCCTGGTCACGCTGTGCATCGGCGGCGGCATGGGTGTCGCCACCATCATCGAGAGGGTTTAAGACCATGGCAGAGAACACCATTCAGTGGGATAAGGACGCCGACGGCATCGTCACGCTGACCCTGGACGACCCCACCGGGTCGGCCAACGTGATGAACGAGCACTACAGCGAGTCCATGCACAACGCTGTGGAACGCCTTGCCGCCGAAAAGGATTCGATCACCGGTGTGGTCATCACCAGCGCGAAGAAGACCTTCTTCGCCGGCGGCGACCTCAAGGGCATGATCAACCTCGGCCCGGAGAACGCCGGCGAGGCGTTCGACACCGTCGAGTCGGTCAAGCGTGACCTGCGCGCCCTGGAGACCCTCGGCAAGCCAGTCGTCGCCGCCATCAACGGGGCCGCGCTGGGCGGTGGCCTGGAGATCGCGCTGGCCTGTCACCACCGCATCGCCGCGGACGTCAAGGGTCTGGTCGTCGGCCTGCCCGAGGTCACGCTGGGCCTGCTGCCCGGCGGCGGCGGGGTGACCCGCACCGTGCGGATGTTCGGCATCCAGAACGCTTTCATGAACATCCTGTCGCAGGGCACCCGCTTCAAGGCCGACAAGGCCAAGGAGATCGGCCTGGTCGACGAACTCGTCGGCTCGGTCGACGAATTGGTGCCCGCCGCCAAGGCGTGGATCAAGGCCAACCCCGACTCACACGAACAGCCTTGGGACAAAAAGGGTTACAAGATGCCCGGCGGTACCCCGTCCAGCCCCGCGCTGGCGGCGAACTTGCCGGCGTTCCCGGCGCTGCTGAAGAAGCAGCTCAAGGGCGCGCCGATGCCGGCGCCGCGGGCCATCCTGGACGCCGTGGTCGAGGGCGCGCAGGTGGACTTCGATACCGCCAGCCGCATCGAGAGCCGCTACTTCACCCAGCTGGTCACCGGCCAGGTCGCCAAGAACATGATCCAGGCGTTCTTCTTCGACCTGCAGCACATCAACGGCGGTGGTTCCCGGCCGGACGGCATCGAGCCGGTCAAGATCAACAAGATCGGGGTGCTGGGCGCGGGCATGATGGGCGCCGGTATCGCCTACGTGTCGGCCAAGGCCGGGTACGAGGTGGTGCTCAAGGACGTCAGCCTCGAGGCCGCCCAGAAGGGCAAGGGCTACTCGGAAAAGCTTGAGGCCAAGGCACTTCAGCGGGGCAAGACCACCGAGGAGAAGAGCAAGGCGCTGCTGGACCGGATCACGCCGGCCGCCGACCCGGCCGACCTCAAGGGCGTCGACTTCGTGATCGAGGCCGTGTTCGAGAACCAGGAACTCAAGCACAAGGTGTTCCAGGAGATCGAGGACGTCGTCGAGCCCAACGCGTTGCTGGGGTCGAACACCTCGACGCTGCCGATCACCGGTCTGGCGACCGGTGTGAAGCGCCAGGAGGACTTCATCGGGATCCACTTCTTCTCGCCGGTCGACAAGATGCCGCTGGTGGAAATCATCAAGGGCGAGAAGACCTCTGACGAGGCGCTGGCCCGCGTGTTCGACTACACGCTGGCCATCGGCAAGACCCCGATCGTGGTGAACGACAGCCGCGGATTCTTCACCAGCCGCGTCATCGGCACGTTCGTCAACGAGGCGCTGGCGATGCTGGGTGAGGGCGTGGAGCCCGCGAGCGTCGAGCACGCCGGTTCGCAGGCCGGCTACCCGGCGCCGCCGCTGCAGCTGTCCGACGAGCTGAACCTGGAGCTGATGCACAAGATCGCGACGGCCACCCGCAAGGGCGTGGAGGACGCGGGCGGCACTTACGAGCCGCACCCGGCGGAGGCCGTCGTCGAGAAGATGATCGAGCTGGAGCGGCCCTCGCGGTTGAAGGGCGCCGGCTTCTACGAGTACGTCGACGGCAAGCGGACCCGGTTGTGGCCGGGCCTGCGCGAGACGTTCAAGTCCGGCAGCGCGGAAATCCCGTTGCAGGACATGATCGATCGCATGCTGTTCGCTGAAGCGCTCGAGACGCAGAAGTGCCTTGACGAGGGCGTGCTGACGTCGACCGCCGACGCCAACATCGGGTCCATCATGGGCATCGGGTTCCCGCCGTACACCGGTGGTAGCGCGCAGTTCATCGTCGGTTACCAGGGCGCGGGTGGTATCGGCAAGGAAGCCTTCGTGGCCCGGGCCAAGGAGCTGGCCGCCCGGTACGGCGACCGCTTCCTGCCACCGGCATCGCTGAGCTGATCACCGACGCAAGCGGCCAGCCCCCGAAGCGACGTTTTCGGGGGCTGGTGCGTTCGGTGGCTCGACGGCTGTGCTGCGCCCGAGACTTAAGTTATTGCGAAGCGATACGGCGTGTCGTCGCAACAGGTTACGTGTCGCCGCGCGCGAATAGGTAGTACCACGCCGGGGTCTTCTCGGCGCGGTCCAGCTCGCGCTCGGGGCCGGCCGACAACAGCGTCCAGCTCTGCGCGAATCGGCGTTCCATCTCGGCGCGGTCGACTCCGCGCACCCCGACCCGACCGCCGGGCACGAACGCGACGATCAGCAGCCGTGCGTCGGGCCTCGCCAGGGCGCTGATCTCGCGGACGTAGGCGTCGCGGTCGGCGTCGCTCATGTTGTGCAGGCAGCCGTTGTCCACGATCAAGTCGAAGTTCGCGCCGACGCCGGACCGGCTCAGTTGCGTGACGTCGGCCCGAAGGAACTCGACGGCGGCGCCCGCCGCGCTGGCCTTGGCACGTGCGCGTTCCAGTGGCTTGGCCACGAAGTCGACCGCGGTGACCTTCCAGCCGTGTTGGGCCAGATAGATCGAGCAGTCGCCGGTACCGCAGCCGACCTCCAGGGCCGACCCGGCGGTCAGTGCCGCGGCGTCAGCCGTTCCCTCGACCAGGCCCCGCAGGCTCTGCGCCAGCGGATGACCATCCCACGGGGTGAACCCGATGCGGTAAAAGATCCGAAACAGCGTTTGTTTGGAAGCCATAGCTCACCCTAGGCCCGCGGGGGCGGTCACCTGGAGGCGGCGGCGATGCGGCGCCATTGCTCCCGCGGGAACGCCCGGGGATCGGGCAGCAGCACCTGGACGCAGACGTGGTCGGCGCCCGCGGAACGATGCTCGGCGACGCGGCGCATGATGGCCTCTTCATCACCCCACGCGATGATGGCGTCGAACAGCCGATCGCTCACCTGCGACAGGTCGTCTTCGGTGAAGCCGCTGCGCAGCAGGTTGTTGGCGTAGTTGGGCAACGCCAAATACGACCGCAGCCAATCGGTTCCGATCTGTCGGGCCTCGTCGGCGCTGTCGGTCAAGATCACCGTCTGTTCGGGCAGCAGCAACGGACCGCTGCCCAAAGTCGAACGGGCAGAAGCGGTGTGCTCGGGGGTGACGAGGTAAGGATGGGCGCCGCCGGCCCGGGTCGCCGACAACGTCAGCATCTTGGGGCCCAGCGCGGCAAGCACCCGGCGCTCGGTGGGAACCGGCCGCGGCGCGGCGTCCAGGCCGTCCAGAAAGGATGCGGTGGCCGCCAGTGGTTTGCGATATCGCCCGGGTTGGCCGGCGTCGATCAGCGGGGCGTGGCTGACGCCGATCCCGAGCAGGAAGCGGTCACCGTGCTCGGCCGTCAGCGTCGCGTAGGAGTCGGCGACATCGCCGGGCGAATGCATCCACAGATTCAGGATGCCCGTGGCGATCACGGTCCGCTTGGTCGCGCCGAGCAGATGCCCCACCGCGTCGAACACCGGCCCGCCGACATCGGGTATCCACAGCGCCGGGAACCCCAGTTCGTCGAGTTCGGCTGCGGCCTCCGCGGATTCGGTCGGGTCACCGTAGCGTAGCTGACTGCTCCAGATTCCAACGCCCGTCAATTCCATGTGCAGTCTTCCCTTCGTGGCGCGCGCCTGCCGCGGTGGCTCGGGCCGCGGCTCTACACGACATGCTGTCAGACGTCGCTTCCGGAGTATTCGGGCACCGGCATCGAATCGTGCATCCGGACGCCCCTGGTGTTGAGCTTCGCCACAGAACGGGACAGCGACCCGGGCATCGCCGAGATCAGCTGGGCTCCACGGGTTAACGCCCACACTCCGATTCGTGAACCGGGGATGATGCCTTTGGCGGCGCCGCGGGCGAAAGTCCGGCTGCGCCGCACCGATTCGTGCATCCGCAGTTCGTAGGCGGCGAAGGCGCGCAGGTGGTCCCCGTCCGCCTCGGCGAGCTCTCCGGCCAACACATACGCGCCCAGGACGGCGAGACTGGTGCTGCCGCCCACCGCGGGCCCCGGGCAGTAACCAGCGTCACCGACCAGGGTGACCCGCCGCCGTGACCACCGGTCGGTGCGCAGCTGGGTGATCGAGTCGAAGTAGAAGGTGGGCGTGTGCTCCAGTTCTGCCAGCCAGGTGTCCACCTGTTCGTGCATGCCGGCGAAAGTGTCGCGCAGTATCTCCTTCTGCCGCAACGCATCGCGATGCTCGTAATCCAATTCCTCTTTGCTGCGGAACAGGAACACCGCCCGGGCGTCGTCCAGGTGGTCCGCCGTGTAGATTCCGGCGAAACGGCCGACGCCGACGTGACCGACCATCTCGCCGGATTCGACGAGCGCCTTGGGCGCCGACAACACCGACAGGTACCCGCCGAGAAAGCGCGTCAGGTTGGCTTCCTCGCCGAAGGTCAGGCGCCGAACGTTGGAGTGCAGCCCGTCGGCGCCCACGATGACGTCGAAGGTACGCGCCGGCGAATGCTCGAATGTCACGGTGCCGTCGTGCTCGATCGCGGTGATGGAATCACCGAACACGTACTCGACGTCGTCGCGGGCCGCGTCGTAGTAGATCTCGCTCAGGTCGTCGCGCATGATTTCCACGTGCGAATCGGAGGTCGCGGCGTAGATCTTGGTGAGGTCGACCTCGATGGCCTTCGTCCGCCCTTCGCGGTACATCGTCAACCGTTCCGTTCCGGTGGCCCGCGCCTCGATGCGCGGAAGCACACCCATCTTCGTCGAGATTTCCATTGCGGGACGGAACAAGTCGACGGCGTGGCCACCGGTTTTGCGCAGCGTCGGTGCGCGCTCCACCACGGTGACGTCGAAACCGTACCGGGTGAGCCAGTACGCCAGGACCGGACCCGCGATGCTGGCGCCCGAGATGAGTATGCGCATGATCACCTCCCACGCTTACTTAACGTTCGGTAAGCTTAACATCCCACTTACCTATCGGTAAGTCAGGTAAATTGGCGGGGTGAGCAGGCCCCGGTCGGATACCCGTGAGCGCATCCAACAGGTCGCCCGGGAGCTCTTCTTGCAGCGCGGCGTGCAGCGCACCAGCCTGCAGGAC
Organism: Mycobacterium sp. NGS11; assembly: GCF_059813315.1. Taxonomy (NCBI): domain Bacteria; kingdom Bacillati; phylum Actinomycetota; class Actinomycetes; order Mycobacteriales; family Mycobacteriaceae; genus Mycobacterium; species Mycobacterium sp. NGS11. The sequence goes on along the minus strand of NZ_JCALEJ010000004.1, from coordinate 198,745 downwards.
ATCGCGGACCGGCTGGGTATCACCAAACCCGCCTTGTACTACCACTTTCCCTCACGCGAAGACCTGGTGCGCAGCATCTTGGTGCCGCTGATTGACGAGGGTGAACGCTTCGTGGCCGAGCACGAGGGTCGCCGCCGCGACAATGCGCGCGAGCTGCTGGAGGGGTATTTCGATTTCCACTACCGGCACCGCCGGGACCTGGTGCTGCTGTTGACCGAGCTGTCGACGCTGATCGACCTCGACCTCATCGACACGGTGCTCGCGTGGCGTGAGCGGCTGGCCAGGCTGGTGTTCGGCAAGAAGCCGACGCTCGCGCAGTCCACCCGGGCGGTGGTCGCGTTCGGTGGCTTGCAGGATTGCTGCGTGCAGTTTCCCGATGCGCCGTACGAAGAGCTACGCGAGAAGTCGGTTGCGGCCGCGCTCGACGCGCTGGGTGGGTAGCGGAGGGCTACAGTCCCGGTATGCGCTTTGGACTCTTCATTCCGCAAGGCTGGCGAATGGATCTGGTCGGTATCGAACCCGAGAACCACTGGGCGGTGATGCGAGATCTGGCGACCTACGCGGACCGCAGCGCCTGGGACTCGCTGTGGGTCTACGACCATTTCCACACCGTTCCGGTGCCGACGGGTGAAGCCACCCACGAAGCCTGGTCGTTGATGGCGGCATATGCGGCCACCACCTCGCGGATCAAACTCGGTCAGATGTGCACGGCGATGAGCTACCGCAACCCCGTCTACCTCGCCAAGGTCGCCGCGACTGCCGACATCATCTCCGGTGGCCGCATCCAGATGGGGATCGGCGGTGGCTGGTACGAACACGAATGGCGCGCTTACGGTTACGGATTCCCGTCGGCGGGGGTGCGGTTGGGTCGACTCGACGAGGGCGTGCAGATCATGCGCGACGCCTGGCGCGACGGCAAGGTCAGCTTCGAGGGCAAGCATTACCAGGTTGACGGGGCGATCGTCGCGCCAAAGCCCCTGCGGGAAAACGGAATTCCGCTATGGATCGCCGGCGGTGGTGAGAAGGTGACGTTGCGGATCGCCGCTCAATACGCGCAGTACACGAACTTCACGCCGGAGCCCGAAGCGTTCGCGCACAAGTCCGAGGTGCTGGCCGAGCACTGCCGCAGCGTGGGCACTGATTATCACGCGATTGTGCGGTCGGTCAACGTCAATGCGATCGTCGGCAACTCCGAGGCCGATGTCAAAGACCGGCTGCAACGAGTCCGCGACCGGCTGGTGGGTTGTGTGGGCGAGGCCGCGGCGGATGCGATGATCGCCGGCACCAGCGGACCGGACTCGGCGACGGGCACACCGGATCAGGTGATCGAGCGACTCGCGAAGATCCGCGACCTCGGGTGCGAATACGCCATCTGCTACTTCCCCGAGGCCGCCTACGATCGTTCGGGTATCGAGATGTTCGAGAGCCAGGTCATACCCGCGCTGACTTAGCCAACCTCGAAAGCCAGCGTCAGATGTCGGAAGTCGTGTACCTGGTCTTGGCCGGCGGCTCGGCCAGCAGCGGAGGAAGCTGGGTGAGCTTGCCTTCGCCGGCGCGGAAGGCGCGGTAGGCCTCGTCGTTTTCGACCGTCTCCCAGATCTCGTAGATGAGCCAGTGCGCTTCGTCGTCTTCGTCGACGAGCACGTCAGTGCGGACGTTGCCGTCGAACGCCCGGGTGTCCTGTAGCGCCCGGCCCATCAGCTCGCGGCCCGCAGCGACCTCGTCGGGCTTGAATCTGAGCTCAAGTATCACGGTGACCGTCATGGGCCCAACATATCTTCGCGCCTGGTCGGGCGGCGGCCCACCCGTCCCCCAAGGAGGAGAATGCGGTTTCCACTTTTCGGAAAGCTGTTATACGGTTCAGTCGGAATTGTTCAATTTGGTGCACCGTGGACGTCGCTGGAGGACCCCTCAATGCAGAAGGCGCTGGCTCCCGAGATCTCAACCTGGCCCGACGAGAATCCGCAGCTGATCGGCAGTCGGTGCGGTGATTGCAACGCCACCACCTTTCCGGTGCAGGAGCGGTGCCCGCGGTGCAGCGGAGGCGCGATGAGCGACGTGCTGTTGCCGCGGACCGGGACCGTCGTCGCTTGGACCACCCAGGGCTTCCCGCCCGGGGCCCCGTACGCCGGCCCGACCGGCAAGGACTTCGTGCCGTTCGGCGTGGGTCTGGTCCAGCTCGGCGACGTGATCCGGGTCGAGGGCCGGCTGACCGAGAGCGACCCCGCCAAGCTGAAGTTCGGCCAGGAAGTCGAACTCACCATGGTGCCGTTCACCACCGACGCGGACGGCAACGAGATCGTCACGTTCGCTTTCCAGCCGGTCTAGACAGAAGGAGCCTGAGATGACCAATGATGTGGCGATCGTCGGTGTGGGCCTGCATCCTTTCGGCCGGTTCGAGAAGACCGCGATGCAGATGGGCGCCGAGGCCATTCAGTCCGCGCTCACCGACGCCGGAGCGCAGTGGAAGGACATCCAGTTCGGCTTCGGTGGCAGTCACGAAGTGTCCAACCCGGACGCCGTGACCCGCCTGGTCGGACTGACCGGCATCACCTTCACCAACGTCTTCAACGCCTGCGCCACCGCGGCCAGCGCCATCCAGCAGACCGCGGACACCATCCGGCTGGGCAAGTACGACATCGGCATCGCCATCGGCTTGGACAAGCACCCCCGCGGCGCCTTCACCGACGACCCCGCCAAGCTGGCGCTGCCGCAGTGGTACGCGCAGAACGGTCAGTTCGTCACCACCAAGTTCTTCGGGATGAAGGCCAACAAGTACTTGCACGACCACAACATCTCCCAGGAGACGCTGGCGCGGGTGGCCAACAAGAACTTCCGCAATGGCGCACTGAACCCGAATGCCTTCCGGCGCAAGGAGATCTCGGTCGAGGAGATCCTCAACTCGACCGTGCTCAACTACCCGTTGACGCAGTACATGTTCTGCGCGCCCGACGAGGGGGCCGCGGCCGTGATCATGTGCCGCGCGGACATCGCGCACAGGTTCACCGACAAGCCGGTGTACGTGCGCGCCTGTGAGATCCGCACCCGCACGTTCGGTGCGTACGAGGTGCACGCCACCTTCGCGCCGCTCGATGAGGACGTCTCCCCGACGGTGTACGCCGCCAGGGCGGCCTACGAAGCCGCGGGCATCGGGCCCGAGGACGTCGACGTCGCCCAGCTGCAGGACACCGACGCCGGCAACGAGGTCATCCACATGGCCGAGACGGGGCTGTGCGCCGACGGCGAGCAGGAGAAGCTGCTGGCCGACGGTGCCACCGAGATCCACGGCTCGATGCCGGTCAACACCGACGGCGGGCTGATCGCCAACGGCGAGCCGATCGGCGCGTCGGGGCTGCGGCAGATGCACGAACTGGTGCGGCAGCTGCGCGGCGAGGCGGGGGAGCGGCAGGTGCCCGGCAACCCGCGCGTCGGCCTGGCCCAGGTTTACGGTGCGCCCGGCACCGCGTCGGCGACCATCCTGTCGCTCTGAATCGCTTGCACCGCAGCCTAAATCGCCGGGCCCAGCAGGTCGTCCGCGTCGCGGATGATGTAGCCGTAGCCCTGCTCGGCCAGGAAGCGCTGCCGGTGCGCGGCGTACTCGGCGTCCAGGCTGTCGCGCGCCACCACGGAATAGAAGATGGCGCCGCCGCCGTCGGACTTGGGCCGCAGCAACCGGCCCAGCCGTTGCGCCTCCTCCTGGCGTGAGCCGAACGTTCCCGAGACCTGCACCGCCACAGAGGCTTCCGGCAGGTCGATGGAGAAGTTCGCAACCTTGGACACCACCAGGGTGGACAGCTCGCCGCGCCGGAACGCGTCGAACAGTTCCTCGCGTTCCTTGGTCCGGGTGGACCCCTGGATCACCGGGGCGTTCAGCTCGGCGCCAAGCTCGTCGAGCTGATCGAGATAGGCACCGATCACCAGCGTCTGCTCACCGGGATGCTTCGCCAGGATCGACTTGACCACAGCGATTTTGGTGTGGACAGTCGAGCACAACTTGTACCGCTCTTCGGGCTCGGCGGTGGCGTAAAGCATGCGCTCGTTGTCGGTCATGGTGACCCGCACCTCGACGCACTCGGCCGGCGCGATCCAGCCCTGCGCCTCGATATCCTTCCACGGCGCGTCATAGCGCTTCGGGCCGATCAGCGAGAACACATCGCCCTCGCGGCCGTCCTCGCGGACCAGCGTGGCCGTCAGACCCAGGCGCCGCTTGGACTGCAGATCGGCGGTCATCCGGAACACCGGCGCGGGCAACAGGTGGACCTCGTCGTAGATGATCAGCCCCCAGTCCCGGCTGTCGAAGAGTTCCAGGTGCCGGTATTCACCCTTGGTGCGGCGGGTGATCATCTGATACGTCGAAATGGTGACGGGCCGAATCTCCTTGCGCTCGCCGGAATATTCGCCGATCTCGTCCTCGGTGAGCGACGTGCGCGCGATCAGCTCGCGCTTCCATTGCCGGGCCGCGACGATGTTGGTGACCAGAATCAACGTCGTCGCACCGGCTTTCGCCATGGCGGCCGCGCCCACCAGCGTCTTGCCGGCGCCGCACGGAAGCACCACCACCCCGGATCCGCCGGACCAGAAGGAGTCGGTGGCCATCTGCTGATAGTCGCGCAGGTGCCAGCCGTCCTGGGCCAGGCTGATCGGATGCGCTTCGCCGTCGACGTAGCCCGCGAGATCCTCGGCAGGCCAACCGATCTTGAGCAGCATCTGCTTGACGCGGCCGCGCTCGCTGGGATGGACGACGACCGTGTCGTCGTCGATGCGGGCGCCGAGCATCGGGGCAATCTTCTTGTTGCGCAACACCTCTTCGAGCACCGCGCGATCCAGGCTCACCAGCGTCAGGCCGTGCGCGGGGTTCTTCACCAGCTGCAGGCGACCGTAGCGGGCCATGGTGTCGACGATGTCGACCAGCAGTGGTTGGGGCACCGCGTAGCGCGAGAAGCTGACCAGCGCGTCGACCACCTGTTCGGCGTCATGACCCGCGGCGCGGGCGTTCCACAGCGCCAGCGGCGTGATGCGGTAGGTGTGCACGTGCTCGGGTGCGCGTTCCAGCTCGGCGAACGGCGCGATGGCGGCGCGCGCCGCGCCGGCCAGCTCGTGGTCTACCTCGAGCAACACCGTCTTGTCGGACTGCACGATCAACGGTCCGTCAGACATGTTCAGCGCCACTCCTTCTCATCGGTGCTTCTGCGTGCCAACCATTATCCGGCGGTGGCCGACACGACCGAGGTGATGCGGTGGATGGCGAAGTCACGCAGCCGCCCGGACGCGGAATCGAAGGCGACCAGCTGACCGCCCTTGATGGTGATCGGCGACACCACCCGCTGGGTGGCCACGCCCGCCGCATCCAGATAACCGATCACCAGGGTGTCTTGTTCCTTGGCCGCGCGCTGCAGCTGCGTCATGGTCACGGCGGGATCGATGCGGATATTGCCGAACGGTGCGGCGGTCACCTTGCGAAGCACGGCCACCACCGCGTTGAGGCTTTCACTGTTGGGGCGCCGGGCCGGGCGATAGGGCCGGCGCTGCTGGGGTGTGGCCACCCGGGCGCCGCGCGGACGCACGTCGACGATGGCGCCGGATGAATCCTCAGCCGCCGGCGCGAAGCCCGCGGACCGCAGGGCGGCGAGCACCTCGCCGATCGGAGCCGGCGACACCGCGACCGTCGGCGCCAGGGCCCGCAACTGCACCTCCCCGGCCGCCGGCGCGGCCAAAGCCTGGGCCAGCAGCGCGGGGTCCTCGCACCGCACGAACGACGCGGCGATGCCGATCCGCAGCTGCCCGTGCCGGCGCGCGACATCGTCGATCAGATAGGTAAGCCCTTGGGGCACAGGCGTTTTGGAATGCCTGGCGAATAAGGAATGCATCCAGTCGCGAGTCTTGCCGACATCGAGTGCGTGCCGGATCGACTGCTCGCTGACGCGGTACACCATCGCGGCGCCGGCCGATTCGACGGTGGCGACGACGGCGAGTTGCTCGGCCAGGTCGCGTTCCAATGGCCCGGGCACGACCACGGTCAGGTCCGCCTGCACCAAAAAGTGGTCGACCGGTTTGGGTAGCGCCCGGTTCATCGCCTCGATCGCGACCTGCGGATCGCCGTCGTTGTCGAGCAGCGCACGGCCGGGTGTGCTGATCGCGCCGCGGCCGACCAGTCCCAAGGCGGTGCTCTCGGCGAGCAGGTCCCCGACGGGCCCGGGCTGCAACCGCTTCGCCCAGCGTGGACGCCGCCAGATCAGCGCCGCCGAGGCTGCCGCCGCGTCGACGCCGGCGCCGGGGGACAGCTCGGAGAGCATGCCGAGCAGCAGCCGGCGATCCAGCGGCGCGGCCGTCGAGTACAGGCCGTCGGTGAGAGCCCCGTAGGGCTTCGCGTCGGGGCCCCGACTGCCGATCAGCGCCGGCCGACCGGGAAGGTCGAGCCAGCTGCCGGCCAACAGCTGCCAGCGTTCGGCCGCCGACATCGCGGTGTACCGGTCGGTGGCGACCGTCGGCGCCCAGTACGGCGCCTCGCCGGTGACCGGCTCGGGGTCGGGCATGCCGCTGGCGATCAATCCGGCCGCGGCCGTGACTTCGAGGATCAATCCAAGCCGCGGCTCGTCGATGCCCGTCACCTTGCTGAGCCGCTTGACGTCGCGAATTCCCAGGCCGCCGCTGCGCAGCTCGGAAACCGGTGCGGCGGAAAGCGTTTCAAGCAGGACGTCGACCTCGTGTAGCAAGTCGATGACGGCCCCGGCGGCCACCGCGTCCGCGTCGTGGGCCGTGGTCGTCGAGACCACCGGGTCGGGTGCGGTCAGCTGCATAGGGCCCGGCTGCTCGCCGCGCAGCACCTGCCCGACGTGGCGGGGCAAGATCACCGTCTCGGCGTCGACGCGCCGCAGCAGGCCTATGGCCAGCAGCTGGGGGACCGGCCGGTCGGCGGGCGCGCCGGGCGCGGCGTCGCGAGTGCGGCCCATCGGGGAACCCTCGAGAAGCTTCTCCAGCACGTCGAGCTGGGCCTGATCGAGATCGTCGATCAGACCGGCGATCTGCTCGGCGCTGCGCGACGTGTCCTCGAGAATGACCTGGCCCGGATGCCAGGGCATCCCCGTCGCGGCGTCGGCTGCTACGCGCAGCGCGGCCTCACCCCAGACCAGGGCGCGTTGCCGGAGGTCGTCCAGCGCATCGAGGACGTCGGCTTCGGCGGCGCGGTCACCGATCAGCGCCAGCAGTTTCGCGGCGGGCACCGGCTCCGCGTCGGCCTGCAGCACCAGCAGCGCATCGAGTACGGCCAGGCGCAGGAAGTCGAGGTCGTCGGTGCCGGCCTTGATCGACTGGCGGGCCTGGGCGCGCGCGGCCAGCGCGGCGATGCTGCCGGGTGGGGGCTGGGCCAGGTCCGGCCGCAACTCCAACAGTCGGATCAGCCGCTCATCGGATAACTCGGCCAGCCACGACCCCAGCGGGATATCCGGGGTGTTGTCGGTCATTGCTGACCAGCGTAAAGCAGGTGGCGGGTACCCAGCAGACGCTCAGCGCGGGGAGGTCTGATTGAACCGTGCCTGGCGCCGGGAGTAATCGCCCCAACGCCGGATCGAGTCTGCGGCGACGTGCCGCACGGGCACATTCTTAAGGCGGGCGCGGCGGCGCAACTTGTTCACGGCGTCGTCCATGGAAATGTCGAATCGCGAGCTGAGCATCCCGGCGGCGATCGTCACATCGAGGTCGAAGTCGTCGGTGTCCAATTGCGATTCGATATGCACTCCGTCGGACAGGAGAGCCGAGACCGCCAGGTCGGCCGCGATCGCGGTGTCGATCCATTCGGCGTGGTCGGGAGCGCGTTCGCGGCGGCTGCGATAGACGGTGAACGCTCCTACTACGTCGCCGTCGAGCATCATCGGATACGCGGAGACTCCGACGATGCCGAGGTCGAGGGCGGCCGTGGCGTAGCCGGGCCAGAGGGCACAATCGCTGGCCAGGTCGGCGACGTGCACCGGAACGCCGCTGAGCAGGGCCGCATGCATGGGACCCTCCGCCAATTCGGCGCCCCACTGATCCATGTTGCTGGCGCGGGCGTCGCTGGCGGTCAACAGTGCAAGCTGCCCGGACGCGCTCTGCAGCGAAATAGCTGCGCCGACGACGGTGTCGAATGCTTCCACGGCCAGGACGCACAGCGAGGCCGACCATCCGCGGCCGGGGTTTTCGCGGGTGTGCGCCATGAGCAGCTGCCACAGCCGGCGGCGCCGCTGACTGGATGCCGTCGGGCCGGACGGCCCGCGCGAGGTGCCTACCGCGAGTAGCGCATCGGTCAGCCTCGTGTTCTGCTCGATCAGGAGGTCATGCAGACCGCGATAGCGCGACGCCGTCAGGGCAAGGGCGCGACCGTCTGCGCTGCGGTCGATGCCATCGGCGATCAGCGGGGTGATGTCTTCGACGTGGTGAAGCAACCCCACCACCCGGCCCTCGTCGTCGCTGATCGGAGAGTTAACCGGGCTCCATATCTTGGGAATGAATTCGGCGCTGCCGCTGGGTGCGATGTCGTAACGCTGAATGGGCATCTGGTGCGCGGCCGCGTCCCGCAGGACCCGGCTGAGCGAAGCCTGCAGGTTCTGCACGCCGGTGGCCGCGACGTCGGCGGGATTGTCTGGGAAAGCGTCGAACATCTGCTCGCCGATGAGTTCGTCGCGCTCACGACTCGTCGCCCGCAGGTAGGCGTCGTTGACGGCCCGGATGTTGAGTTCCGCATCCAGGAGCAGGTAAGGAGCCGCCGTCACGGCAAAAACCGGACTGTTCGCGGCGGCGTCTAGCACGGCTGGCACGATCATTTCAGCGTAACTCGGCGTGGCCGACCGTCGCATTACGTTCGAGGGCGCCCAACACCCAAGCCCTTGCGGCTACATGCTGTGCGCCACCTGTCAGAATGGACCTCGTGGCTGACAATGCTGACGGCAAAGCGCGCAAAACCAAGTATGTCGACAACGGCTGGCCGACGACCGACCCCGACGACCACGCGGTGAGCGAACTCGTGACCGATCGCACGGGCGCACTGTCGCCGTTCGGCGAGCTGGTGTTCCCGCTGCCTTCCACCGAACTGCCCTACCTGCACCCGGTCACCGTCGTCAATCGGTAGGCCGCCAGATGGCCTCTGAGGACTCCAAAGCCTCGGCGAAATGGGCGTCGGAGAATTCCGGCCCCGGCGTCCTGTCACATCTGGACGACCGTGGGGCGGCGCACATGGTCGACGTCAGCGAGAAGGCAGCCACCAAGCGAACTGCGATGGCCGCCGGGGTGGTGCGCTCATCGGCGGAAGTGCTGGCGCTGATTTCGACCGGCGGCCTGCCCAAGGGCGATGCCCTGGCCACCGCGCGGATAGCCGGCATTCAGGCCGCGAAGCGCACCAGCGAACTCATCCCGCTATGTCATCAACTCGCTCTCACCGGGGTCGACATCGACTTCACCGTGCGGGAGTCTGAGGTCGAGATCATCGCAACGGTGCGAAGCACCGACCGCACGGGGGTAGAGATGGAAGCGCTGACGGCGGTCAGCGTCGCGGGGCTGACGCTCTACGACATGATCAAGGCGGTAGACCCGGCCGCACGAATCGACGACATTCGAGTGCTGCGCAAGGAAGGCGGCAAGACCGGAAGGTGGGCGCGCCCATGAGCACCCGTTCCGCCCGCATCATCATCGCCTCGACCCGCGCGTCCTCAGGGGCGTACGACGACCGTTGCGGCCCGATCATCGCCGAATGGCTTGCAGAGCGCGGCTTTTCGGCCCCGGAGGCCGAGGTGGTGGCCGACGGGCCACCGGTCGGCGACGCGCTGCGCACCGCGATCGACGCCGGGGCCGACGTCATCATCACCTCCGGCGGCACCGGCATCTCGCCCAGCGACAGCACACCGGACCACACCGTGGCCGTCGTCGACTACCTGATTCCGGGACTGGCGGAAGCGATCCGCCAGTCGGGTCTGCCGAAGGTGCCGACATCGGTGTTGTCGCGCGGGGTGTGCGGTGTGGCCGGCCAGACCCTGATCGTGAACCTGCCCGGTTCGCCCGGGGGGGTTCGCGACGGCCTCGGCGTGCTCGCCGATGTGCTGGACCACGCACTCGATCAGCTCGCCGGCAAAGATCACCCGCGATGACGCTCGTCGTGCGCGCCGCGATGACCGAGCACCCCATTTCACTGGCCGAGCATGAAGAGTTGGTGGGCCATCAGTCGGCAGGGGCCATCGTCGGGTTCGTCGGCATGATCCGCGACCACGACGGCGGACGGCGGGTGGTGCGGCTGGAGTACTCCGCGCACCCGTCTGCCGACCAGGTCATCGCCGACGTGGTGGCCGAGGTGGCCGAGCAGTCCAGCGGCGTGCGCGCCGTCGCCGCCAGCCATCGCATCGGCCCGCTGCGCATCGGAGAGGCGGCGCTGGTTGCGGCCGTCGCCGCCGACCACAGGCAAGCGGCATTCGCCACCTGCGCGCACCTGGTGGACACCATCAAGGCGCGGCTACCGGTGTGGAAGCACCAATTCTTCGCCGACGGAACCGAGGAGTGGGTGGGCTCGGCCTGACGCGCTAGGCACGGCGGCCACCGGAACGGTGCGCCGAGCCCGACACGCCCCGAAAAGGAGGGGTTTCGGGGCGTGCGGGGAGTACGGCGGCGTCAGGCGTTAGGAGACGGCTGAGCGAGAGCGTCCAGCGCGTCGTTCCCGTGAACGTCCTGGGCCCGGATCGCATCCCACAGCTGCACGAGGTAGTTACCTTCAGAAGCCTGCTGCGGCATGTCTTCCGGAACGAAACCGTGGAAGCCCGTGTCCACGACGGGCGGTGCGTCCGCCGGAGGTGCGGGCGGCATCGCGTCGGCCGGAGGTGCGGGCGGCATCGCGTCGGCCGGCGGCGGTGCGTCGGCCGGGGGAGCCGGCGGCAGGTCCACGGGAGGCGCGGGCGGCATCGCGTCGGCCGGGGGAGCCGGCGGCAGGTCCGCCGGGGGCGGCGGAGGAGCGTCCGGCGGTGCCGGCCGGTCAAACCCGGCCAATTGCACCGGAGCGGGCGGGGGCGCGTCGGCGGGCGGGGCCAGCGGTGCCGGGGCGCCATTGATGCCGGGCGCATCCAGGCTGGCCGGAGCCGGCACGTCGCGCTGGGTGGGACCCGACAGGGGGCCACCGCACACGGGCCAGGCGCCACGACCCTGGGTGGCGAGCACCCGCTCGGCGACGGCGATCTGCTGTTCCTTGCTGGCGAGTTCGGCCGACGGTGCGTACTGGCCACCGCCGTGTGCGGCCCAGGTGCTCGCGCTGAATTGCACGCCACCGTGGTAGCCATTGCCGGTATTGATGCCCCAGTTGCCACCGGATTCGCAACGGGCTACCTGATCCCATTCACCGTCGGTGGCTGCGGCCGCTTGGCCGGCAAGGGCGATGCTGCCGCCACCAAGTACCGCGCCGGTGAAGGCGATCTTGGCGACGCTGATGTTCGAACTGCTGGGCTTACGGTGACGTCCACTCATACGCGCCGATGTATTCCTCTCTCGTCACGCGCCTGCGAGGTCAGCTGTCGGGTTCGGGTTGGAGAGGCCACCCGGCCGGCGTGGTCTCGAACGAGACGACGTCGACTTCACCCCTAGGAGCCGCGAGCGGCCCCAATCCGATCACGGTGGACCGGTGGGTCCCCCGTCTCCATCCATGTAGTTCGGAGGCCCCCGCCTATTGGATGGAGCTCGGCGCGATAGGGAGGGGAGGTCCGCCAATCGGGATGGCTGGCGAGCCTCCGGAGACGTTAACCGTTTCTGTTGGTCTCGTCACGTCTAGGGAAACCCGGCGTTTCCCGCTCGGCCATCTACGAAAACCGCAGGAACACATAGTGTTTGCGCAGGTCGCAATGCGCGATATCGGAGCGTGATCGCGCCGTTATCGTTCCGTTACGTGAGATATGTCACAGTTTCAACCGCCGGAAAATGGCGGCAGAACATCGATCGTGTCACCGGGTTGCAACGCCGCGGTCTCGTCGCGCACCGCGATCCCGTCGCGCAGGTATGAGCATCGGGTCAAAACGGTGGCCAGGAGGGGCCCTCGAACGGCGAGCCGCTCGACCAGCTCGCCGACCGACGTGCCGGGGCGAAGCACCACTGCCTCGGAGTCGACGCCGGCGGCCGCCCGCGCGGCCGCGAAGTAGCGCACCGTCACCTGGATTCCGTCGGCTTGGACAGGGGTCTGTCCCATGGGACTAGCCACCGATCGCGCTCATCGGGCGGTCGGGCTGGATGAAGTTCGGATCGTTGATGCCGTGGCCGGCGGGCTTGCCCCACATCGCGGCGCGCCACGCCGCCTCGACGGCGTCGTCGGGCGCACCGCTACGCAGCAGCCCACGCAGGTCGGTCTCCTGCTCGGCGAACAGGCAGCTGCGGACCTGACCGTCGGCCGTCAAGCGGGTGCGGTCACACGCCCCGCAGAACGCGTGCGAGACAGATGCGATGACCCCGAACTTGCCGCTCGGCGTGCCGGGGCCGGTATCGACCAGCCACAGCTCGGCGGGGGCCGATCCCCGCGGCGCGGGGTCGGGCCGCAGCCGGAAGTGGGGGCGCAGCGCGGCCAGCACGTCGTCGGCGCTCAGCGCCGCGTCCCGCCGCCATCGGTGTCCGGCGTCCAGCGGCATCTGCTCGATGACGCGCAACTGGTAGCCGTGCTCGAGGCAGAACCGCAACAACCCCACCACGTCTTCGCGGCCGGTGCCGGGGTCCAGAACGGCGTTCACCTTCACGGGCGTCAGGCCGGCGTCGTTGGCGGCTGCCAGGCCGTCCAGCACGTCTGCGAGCCGGTCGCGACGGGTGATGGCCGCGAAATTCCGGCGATCCACGCTGTCGAGTGAGACGTTGACCCGATTCAGGCCGGCCGCGGCGAGCCCGGCTGCGCGCCGCGCCAGCCCGACACCGTTGGTGGTCAGCGAGATCTCGGGGCGGGGCTGCAGGGCGGCCGCCTCGGCCACCACCTCTTCGAGGTGGCGCGCCAGCAGGGGTTCACCGCCCGTGAACCGCACGCTGGTGACCCCCAGCCGGGTGACCGCGATCCGCATCAGTCTGGCCACCTCGTGGGCGCTCAGCAGTTGTTCGCCCGGCAGCCAGTTGAGGCCTTCGGCCGGCATGCAATAGCTGCACCGCAGGTTGCAGCGGTCGGTCAGCGAGACCCGCAGATCGGTGGCGACCCGCCCGTAGGTGTCCACCAGCGGGCCGCTGGCCGGCACATCGCCGGGAACGGCCGGGCCGTCATCGCGGCGCGGCACCGAGGGGACGCCCAACGTCGTCAGGGTCATGCGGCCACCGGCGGCGCGTAGTGGGTCGGCGAGCTGACCGGCACGATCTGCTTACCCAGCGGCATCAGCGACACCGGAATCAGTTTCAGGTTGGCCAGCGCCAGCGGGAGGCCGACGATCGTGAGCGCCATCGCCGCCGCGCTGACCAGATGACCGATCGCCAGCCACACCCCGAACAGCACGACCCAGATGACGTTTCCGACCAGGGCGCCGGACCCCGCCGTCGACTTGTCCACAATCGTGCGGCCGAACGGCCACAGCGCGTATGAGGCGATGCGCAGCGACGCGAAGCCGAACGGAATGGTGACGATGAGCACGAAGCTGACGATCGCCGCGGCCAGGTAGCCGACGGCCATCCAGAGGCCGCCGAAGACTAGCCAGATGACGTTCAGGATCAGGCGCATATCTCCTCCGCGGTTATCACCAAGCGTACCGAGTGCCAAATAACGGGGGTGCTCGTCATCTGGGCTTCCGAGTAGGATCAGACTCCTAATACGGCGTCCTGCGCAGGCGGGACGCATATTTTGTTGCCTAATTCCGTTGATTCGTTAGACAAGCAGGTGAGACCAGTGCCGACGGGCAAGGTGAAGTGGTACGACGCTGACAAGGGCTTCGGCTTCCTGTCGCAAGAGGACGGCGAAGACGTGTACGTTCGCTCGTCGGCGTTGCCCGCTGGGGTCGAGGGCCTCAAGGCGGGCCAGCGTGTCGAGTTCGGCATCGCCTCCGGACGGCGTGGACCGCAAGCGTTGAGCCTCAAACTGATTGAGCCGCCGCCCAGCCTGACCAAGACGCGGCGCGAGGTGCCCGCCGAGCACAAGCACAGCCCCGACGAGCTGCACGGCATGGTCGAGGACATGATCACGCTGCTGGAAAGCGCGGTGCAGCCCGAGTTGCGCAAGGGTCGCTACCCGGACCGCAAGACCGCCCGCCGGGTTTCCGAGGTGGTCAAGGCCGTAGCCCGCGAACTCGACTCCTGACGGTGCCTGTGTCCGGCCACGCCGGCCGGCCGGTGGCACACGGCCAACCAGCAGAATCACCGTCTGCGCCCCAACGGAGGGTGGCGACGCCCGCACTGGGGTACTCCCTGCTCACGACGGGTATCGAGCAAGGAGGCTGTGATGGCGCAGCAAAAGCAGGTCACCGAAGAGGAAGCGAGAGCTCTCGCCGAGGAGTCTCGTGAAACGGGTTGGGAAAGACCATCTTTCGCCAAGGAGTTGTTCCTTGGTCGTTTTCCGCTGGAGCTGATTCACCCGTTTCCCACACCGTCGGAGGCTGACGAGGCGCGCACCCGTGCGTTTCTCGACCGGCTACGAGAGTTCCTGGGCACCGTGGATGGCAGCGTCATCGAACGCGATGCGCACATCCCTGACGAGTATGTGAAGGGTCTGGCCGATCTGGGCTGTTTCGGGATGAAGATACCGTCCGATTACGGCGGGCTGAATATGTCGCAAGTCGCCTACAACCGGGCCCTGATGATGGTGACGAGCGTGCATCCGAGTCTCGGCGCACTGCTGTCGGCTCATCAATCCATCGGCGTACCCGAGCCGCTCAAGCTTGCCGGGACACCCGAGCAGAAGCGAAAGTTCTTGCCGCGGTGCGCGGCTGGGGCGATATCGGCATTTCTGCTTACTGAACCCGACGTCGGCTCCGACCCGGCACGGCTGGCCTCGACGGCGACACCGGTCGAGGACGGCAAGGCCTACGAACTCGATGGCGTGAAGTTGTGGACCACCAATGGCGTGGTCGCAGAGCTGCTGGTGGTGATGGCCCGGGTGCCCAAGGGCGACGGACATCGAGGCGGCATCAGCGCCTTTGTCGTCGAGGCTGATTCGCCCGGCATCACCGTGGAGCGACGCAATAAATTCATGGGGCTGCGCGGCATCGAGAACGGTGTGACCAGGCTGCACAAGGTCCGGGTCCCGAGCGAAAACCTGATCGGCCGCGAAGGCGACGGCTTGAAGATCGCGCTGACCACCCTCAACGCCGGACGGTTGTCGATTCCCGCCAGTGCGACGGGCTCGTCGAAGTGGGCACTGAAGATAGCGCGCGAATGGTCCGGTGAGCGTGTGCAGTGGGGCAAACCATTGGCCCAACACGAGGCGGTGGCACGCAAGCTCTCGTTCATCGCCGCGACCAACTACGCCCTTGACGCGGTGCTGGAACTGTCCGCCCAGATGGCCGATGAGGGCCGCAACGACATCCGCATCGAGGCGGCGTTGGCCAAGCTATGGTCCAGCGAGATGGCCTGCCTGATCGCCGACGAGGTCATGCAGATTCGGGGCGGGCGGGGATATGAGACGGCGGAGTCGCTGGCGGCGCGCGGCGAACGTGCGGTTCCGGTCGAGCAGGCGGTGCGGGACCTGCGGATCAATCGCATCTTCGAGGGGTCCAGTGAGATCATGAGACTGCTCATCGCACGCGAAGCGGTCGATGCCCATCTCGCCGCGGCCGGTGACCTCGCGAAGCCCGACACCGGCTTGCGGCAGAAGGCCGCCGCGGCCGTCGGGGCAAGCGGGTTCTACGCAAAGTGGTTGCCGCAGCTGGTTTTCGGTGAAGGGCAGCGGCCCCGCGCCTACCATGAGTTCGGTCCGCTGGCGGCACACCTGCGCTTCGTCGAACGCTCCAGCCGCAAGCTGGCACGCAACACGTTCTACGGGATGGCACGTTGGCAGGCAAAACTGGAGCAGCGGCAGGGCTTCCTCGGGCGCGTGGTCGATATCGGTGCCGAACTGTTCGCGATGTCCGCGGCGTGCGTGCGGGCGGAGTCACAACGCGCCGCCGATGCGGCAATTGGTCAGCAGGCGTACGAGCTCGCCGAAACGTTCTGCCGGCAAGCGGCCTTGCGGGTGGAAGCCCTGTTTCACGCCCTGTGGGACAACACCGACGGCAGCGATGTCGCGCTCACCCGTAACCTGCTTCAGGGGCGCTACGGCTGGCTCGAGGACGGGGTCATCGATCAGTCCGAGGGCACCGGGCCGTGGATCGCCGAGTGGGACGAGGGCGCGTCGACCGAGACCAACTTGGCCCGGAGATTTCTCACGACCTGAGGCGCAGGTCGAACCTGAGGCGGCTGAATCCCGGCGATCGCTCGGCAATGAATCGATGTTGAGCGACTATGGGAGATATGGCTTCCTATGTTGCTTCGGCGGGCGAATTTACCCGCGACACCGACTACATCACCACCCGCATCACCGCCGATGGGCGCGACGGCTATCCGGTCGAGCCCGGGCGGTACCGGCTGGTCGTCGCCCGGGCGTGCCCATGGGCGAACCGCGCGATCATCGTGCGCCGCCTGCTGGGCCTGGAAAGTGTTCTCTCCATTGGCTTTTGCGGCCCCACCCACGACGAGCGCAGCTGGACGTTCGATCTCGATCCCGGCGGCGTCGACCCGGTGCTGAAGATCCCGCGGCTGCAGGACGCCTACTTCAAGCGTTTCCCGGACTACCCCAAGGGCATCACGGTCCCGGCGATCGTCGACGTGGGAACCGGTGAGGTGGTCACCAACGACTTCGCGCAGATGACCCTGGATCTGTCGACGGAATGGTCGGCATACCACCGCGACGGGGCACCCGAGCTGTATCCCGAACACTTGCGCTCCGAGATCGACGAGGTGAGCAAGAAGGTCTACACCGAGATCAACAACGGCGTGTACCGGTGCGGGTTCGCCGGCTCGCAGCAGGCCTACGAAGCCGCCTACGACCGGTTGTTCACCGCGCTGGATTGGGTGAGCGAACGGCTGAGCGAACAGCGATTCCTAGTGGGAGACACCATCACCGAAGCCGACGTCCGGTTGTTCACCACCCTGGCCCGCTTCGACCCGGTCTATCACGGCCATTTCAAATGCAACCGCAGCAAACTGAGCGAAATGCCGGTGCTGTGGGCCTATGCGCGCGACCTGTTCCAGACACCCGGATTCGGTGACACCGTCGACTTCGTCCAGATCAAGCAGCACTACTACATCGTGCACGCCGACATCAATCCCACCCGGATCGTGCCCAAGGGTCCGGACCTGGCCAGCTGGCTATCTCCGCACGGGCGAGAAAGTCTCGGTGGCAAGCCGTTCGGAACGGGGACACCGCCCGGGCCGCCGGTCGAAGGCGAACGCGTGCCCGCCGGGCACGGGGCCTAGTTCGTGGCGCCGAACGTCGAGTAGGTGCGCCCAAATACGCGCATTTGCACAACAACTCGACGTTCGGCGCGAACCCTCAGAAGGTCAGGCGCACGGACCATTCCGCGTGCGGCACATCGCGCAACTCGCCCGCGGGATCGACCGCCAACGTCAGCAACTGCACGACGATGCCGGCCAGCCGCCCGCGATGAGGATCGACCGACGGGATCGTCACGGCGAACCGGGTGCCCGGCCGGAAGATGGTGCTGGTCGTGTTGGTCGGGTCGTCGTATACCTGGAGCAGCCGCCAGGGCGCCCGGTAAATCGCGTCGGGCACCGAGAGCTGAATCGGGTAACGTTCGCTGACCTTCAGCTCGCCCTGGTTCTGCGGTGTCTCGCAGTCTTCGAGGTTGAGCACGTTGCAGTACAGGTAGGGCCCCACCCGGGTCAGGTGACCGTGTGAAAACGCGCTGATCTCGGGGTGCCGCGGTCCGGAGCGGCCCACCAGCAACCAGGCGCCCACGCCGGCGCCGACGCAGAGCACAGCCACCACACAGGCGAGCAGCACGGCCACCCCCCGCTTGCTTCTGGGTTTCACTCGGCAACCACCGCCGGAGCGCCGACACCGCGGCGCTTGCCCTCCTGCTCGACCATGATTGGCCTATTTCCTCCCAGGCCGGGAATCAGTGAGTTACCGCGGAAGCTGACCAGGGTCTGCGCCAGGCCCAGGATGAGCAGCGCCGTGACCGCGGTGAAACCGACCCACAGTTCGGTGTACACCAACACCCCCAGCGCGCCGCCGAGGACCCAGGCCAACTGCAGTGTGGACTCCGAGCGCCCGAACCCCGATGCGCGGGATTCCTCCGGTAGATCGTTCTGCAGCGACGCGTCCAGGGACGCCTTCCCGATGGCGCTGGCCCCCGACGTGACCAGGGTGGCGATAACGGCCAGCACCAGGTTGCCGGCCACCGCAGCGGCCAGCGCGACGGCGCTCACCGCGACCGTGCAGCGCACCACCAGCACGGCGGGCCGCCCCAGCTTCAGGCGCGCACTGGTGAAGTTGCCGACGAAATTGCCGATCCCCGCCGCGGCGCCGATCACCCCGAGCATCGCGACCTGGGCCCAGCCGTTGGTCTGATGGGCCTTCGCGACGAATGCGGGATAAAGGAACAGGAAGCCCACCATGACCTTGATGGTGCAGTTACCCCACAGCGACGTAATGATGTTGCGGCCCAACGGCTGTCGCAACGCCCCGCTGACCTCCTTGTGCCAGCTGCGCCGCAGCGGTTCACTGTCCTGGCGATAGCTCAGGGTGGCGGGGACCTCGCCGGCGGTCACCTCGACCCAGCGCGGTATCCGCATGGACAGCAGGGCGCCGGCGATCGTCACCGCGATCACCACGAATAAAGCCCCGGGCAGCTTGAACAGGTGGGTGCAGACGAACTCGACGCCACCCGCGATCGCTCCGCCGACGATCGTGCCGCCCAGCAGGCCGAACATGGTCAGCCGCGCGTTCACCCGGACCAGGTCGATGGTCGGCGGCATCACCCGCGGTGTCACCGCGCTGCGCAGCACGCTGAACGACTTCGAGAAGACCATCATCGCGAGTGCGCACGGGTAGAGGACCCACGAGGGGAAACTGCCGCTCGCGCCGTCGTAGTTCATAACCAGCAGCACGGCCAGGGCGGTGCGAAGCGCGAACGATGCGGCCAGGGCGACGCGGCGGCCGTGCTGCAGCCGGTCCAGCGCCGGGCCGATCAGCGGCGCGATCACCGCGAACGGCGCGATGGTGATCAACAGGTACAGCGCGACCCGGCCCTTGCTCTCGCCGGTTGCGGCGGCGAAGAACAGCGTGTTGGCCAGTGCGACGGCCATCGCGGCGTCCACCGCGAAGTTGGCCACCACCGGCCACGTCAGCGCCGTCAGACCCGACTTGTCCGCGCCGTCGGCGGTCGCGGCGCGCTGCACCATCCAGTACATCCGCGAACCCATCTCGCGACTGCGCAGCGCCGCCGCGCGGGTGACGGTGATCCGCTCGCCGGCACCGCGAGGCGCCCCGCCACTGTTGCGTTCCGGCTCCGGCTCATGGTCCAGAGGGGGCAAATAGCGGTTGGCGCTCGGCATCGGCGACGGGCGGCGGGTACGCCGGTCGGCCGCGCCACCGGCGGGGTAATTCGCCGCGCCCGGATGCTGGGCGGCAGGGCCGTTGCGGGGCCGGCGGCCCGGCTGAGCGGCCACCCGGCCCGGATTGTTTTGCCGCCTTCCGGACACGTCCCGATTCTCCCCTATGCCGACTGCATGCGTCTGCAGGCAACGGGGTGTGGCTCGTCAACCTAGTATTGGAAACGCCATGCAGAAAGAAGACAGCGTGACCCGACCCACCGAGGAGCCCACCGTGGACTACGCCGTGGCGACCGTCGGCGACTGGCCCGAGGGGTTGGCGGCGGTGCTGACGAGCGCGGCGGACCAGGCCAGGGCCGCCGTCGTGGAGTTCAGCGGGCCGGAGATGGTCGGCGATTATCTGGGCGCCGGCTACGAAGACCCGAACACCGCCACCCACCGGTTCCTGGCGCATCTACCCGGCTACCAGGGATGGCAATGGGCGGTCGTCGTGGCCGCCTATCCGGGCGCCGACCACGCCACCATCAGCGAGGTGGTGCTGGTGCCGGGGCCGACGGCATTGCTGGCGCCCGAATGGGTGCCGTGGGAGCAACGGGTGCGGCCCGGGGACCTGAGCCCCGGTGACCTGTTGGCGCCCGCCGCCGATGATCCCCGGCTGGTGCCCGGCTACACCGCCAGTGGGGATCCCCAGGTCGACGAGACCGCCGCGGAAATCGGGCTGGGCCGTCGTTGGGTGATGAGCGTCGAGGGCCGCTCCGAGGCGGCCGAACGCTGGCGCACCGGCGATTACGGCCCCGATTCGCCGATGGCGCGATCCACCAAGCGGGTCTGCCGCGACTGCGGCTTTTTCCTGCCGCTGTCGGGTTCCCTGGGGGCGCTGTTCGGCGTGTGCGGCAACGAATTGTCGGCCGACGGGCACATCGTCGACAAGCTGTACGGCTGCGGCGCCCACTCGGACACACCGGCCCCTGCGGGCAGCGGGTCGCCGGCTTACGAGCCGTACGACGACGGCCTTTTGGACGTCGCCCAGGCACCGGTCGAGCCATCCCCGCCGCCTTCGGAGCCGTCGGAGGCCGCGGAAGAGCAGCCGGCGCCCGAGGCTGTGCAGCCCCAACCCGATACGCCGGGCGAACCGGCGGAAACGGATACGTCGGAGGCCGCGCCGGTGGCCGAGGCACCGGAGCCTGGGCAGCCACCGCGGGACGAGACGCCCGACTAACCGGTTTCGGCGGCGGCCTTGATGCGCGCCAGCGACGCGTTCATGCCGTCGAGCAATTCGCGTTCGAACTTGGTGGTCCCGCCGAAGAGCGCGTTCACCGACAGATTCGAAAACGCGGTGACGCCGTTTTCGGCGTGGCGACTCTCGATCAGCCGCGTGCCCTCGCCGCTGGGCTCGAGCTCATAAGTCCAGATGGTGTTGTTGGTGTCGACCCGGAACGCGAGCCTGCGGTCCGGGACGACCTCGACGACGGTGCAGGTGGTCGGCCAGAACAGCCGCTTGCGGCGGTTGAGGTTGAGGGTCCGGGTGCCCTGACGCAGCGGGCCGAAGGGCTTCATCCACCGGCACTGCGGACTCCACTGCGGCATCCGCCGCAGATCGGCGACCAACCCCCACACCGTCGCGGCCGGGGCGTCGATATCGACATGCGCTTGCAACAGCGGGGCTACCATCGCTCCTCCAGGTTCCGTGCGTTACTCATGGTCGAGGAAATTTTCCAGCCCGGCCTGAGCGCCGCGCGCACCACGGCGGGCCGCGGCCAGCTGCAACAGGAAGATGCTCGTGCCGAGCGCCCCCACGCCCAGCCCGGCCAGGGCAACCGGACGCCAGCTCTGCAGGGAGGGCACCAGGAAAGCGGCGCCTACCGCAATCAGCCATCCCAGCGCACCGAGGATGATGAACGGCCACGCCCGCAGCAGCGCAGCCGGCAGCGGCGGTGCTGTGCGGTTGCGACCGGGCTCGGCAGACATCGCGATCAACATAACCCGCCGGTGGTCTCTGCGGACGGCGCACCCGCTTGCCCGACACCTCGGGGCAAAGCGGGATACGCGGGCGGATAAGCGTTTCGATGAAAAAACCCCGCCGCTTGGCCATACCGATCAACACCCCGTCGTTCTCGGGTTCGTGTCCCGGTTTGTGAGCGTGCCGTGTAACCTCGCGCCATGCCTGACAGCGATGCGCGGCTGGCCAGCGACCTGTCACTGGCAGTAATGCGGCTGGCCCGCCAACTGCGGTTTCGCAATCCGTCGTCGCCGGTGTCGTTGTCCCAGCTGTCGGCGCTGGCGATGCTGACCAACGAAGGCCCGATGACGCCCGGCGCACTGGCGATTCGCGAGCGTGTCCGGCCGCCGTCGATGACCCGGGTGATCGCGTCGCTTGCCGAGATGGGACTTGTCGACCGCGCGCCACACCCGGTCGACGGCCGGCAGGTGCTTGTTTCGGTCTCCGAGTCCGGCGCCGAGCTGGTCAAGGCAAACCGTCGTGCCCGGCAGGAGTGGCTGGCCAAGCGGCTGGCGACGCTGGACAGCCAACAGCGCGACACCCTGCGCAACGCGGCCGACCTGATGCTGGCCCTGGTCGACGAAGGCCCGTGAGCCACACCACCGAATGATCACCGACGTTGACGACCCCGACGATCCGAGGCTCGACGATTTCCGCGACCTGAACAGCGTCGACCGCCGTCCGGATCTGCCGTCCGGCAAGGGTCTGGTGATCGCCGAAGGTGTGCTGGTGGTGCAGCGCATGCTCGCGTCACGCTTTAGCCCGCATGCCCTGCTGGGCACCGACCGTCGGCTCGCCGAACTCGAAGATGACCTGGCCGGCAGCGCGGTGCCGTTCTACCGGACCTCCGCCGACGTGATGGCCCAGGTGGTCGGCTTCCACCTCAACCGCGGAGTGCTGGCCGCCGCCCGTCGGGTGGCCGAACCCAGCGTTGCCGAAGTGATCGCGAAGGCCCGCACCGTCGCGGTGCTCGAAGGGGTCAACGATCACGAGAACCTGGGCTCGATCTTTCGCAACGCGGCGGGCCTCGGCGTCGACGCGGTCGTATTCGGCAGCGGCTGCGCCGACCCGCTGTACCGGCGCGCGGTCCGGGTGTCGATGGGCCATGCGCTGCTGGTGCCGTTCGCGCGCGCAACCTGTTGGCCGGCCGACCTCAAAGGGTTGCGGGACAACGGGTTTCGACTAATGGCGATGACACCGCAGGGCACCGCTTGCGCCTTGCCGGACGCGATGACGGCCGCACGCGATGAACGTGTCGCGGTATTGGTGGGCGCCGAGGGGCCCGGACTGACGCCGGCCGCCCTGCGGTCGAGCGACGTGCGGGTGCGCATCCCGATGTCGCGGGGCACCGACTCCCTCAACGTCGCGACGGCGGCGGCGCTGGCGTTCTACGAGCGGGCCCGCTCGACGACGAGAGGCGGAGATGGACAGTCAAACTAGGCTCCGGCTGATGAGGGACGAGTCCGTGCCCTGGGCAACGGGTTTGACGGTGTCCGGATTCGTTGCGGCGGTCACCGCCGCCGCGATCGTGGTGCTCAGTCTGGGGCTGCTTCGGGTGCACGCGCTGCTGGCCGTCGGGCTCAACGTCGTCGCGGCGGGAGGGCTCGCACCGACCTTGTGGGGGTGGCGGCGCACCCCGGTGCTGCGCTGGTTCGTGCTAGGTGCGGCGGTCGGTGTCGCGGGGGCCTGGTTGGTGCTGCTCGCCTTGACGGCCGCGGGTCACCATCCGGCCTAGTGCTGTCCGCCCGAGCGCACGCCGAGCAATACGTCTTCCCACGCCGGAATGACCGGCTTACCCCGGCGGGTGTGCACGGGCTTTTCCTCAGGCTCGGCGGCCACCGGTGGTTCCGGCACGGGCGGCTTCGCGGGTTCTTCGAAGTCGACGTGGGCCACCCGGGCCAGGGGGCGCAGCGGAAGTTCGAAGCTGGGGTCGATCAGCGCGCTGGCCGCGTCGTCGATGGCGGTGACCGTTCCGCCGTGGGCGCCCGGCGAGAAACAGAAATGCGCAAGGTTGTCGGACCGGCCGACCTTCCACGCGAGTTGCACCGTCCAACGGTTGTCTTCGTTACGCCAGGCGTCCCAGCTCAGTTTGTCGTGGCTGAGACCCCGTTTGACCAGTGCGGCGCTGACCGTCTCCAGGAGGGTCAGCACGGCGGGACCATCCGCCAGCATCGGGTGGGCGGCGGTTGCCAGTTCTGCGGCGCGGAACCGTTCCAACAGCACCGGGTGGGCGAAGCGGCGGATCCGCGACACCTCCGAGCCGGACGCCGCGGCGACCTGCTCGACGGAGGCGCCCGCGCGGATTTTGGCCTGAATTTCTTTGGGGCTCAGCATGTTGGTGACTTCAATCTCGAGCTGCGGTTGCTCGCAGGACAGGGCGGCGTCGCGCAGCAGGGCTCGCAGGCGGTCGTCGGCCGCCAGCTTGAATTGCTCCGCGGCATCGTCGCCCTCGCAGATGACATATTTGCTGTCGGCATCCAGCCCAACCACTTTGAGTTCCCGCATGGTTATCTCCTCGCAGGCTCCGTGCAGGTCAGCGACGGACCCGTCACGTGCGCACTGTAGTCCAGCAACCGCCCATCATCTGTGCTGACACGCTGTGCGGTTGCGGCTTGATTGCCAGTCGGTTACAAGCGCTCGACGACCCAATCGATGCATTGGGTCAGTGCGCTGACGTCGTCGGGGTCCACCGCTGGGAACATCCCCACCCGCAGCTGGTTGCGGCCGAGTTTGCGGTACGGCTCGGTGTCGACGACGCCGTTGGCCCGCAGAATCTTCGCCACGGCCGCGGCGTCGACCTCGTCGGCGAAGTCGATGGTGCCCACCACCTGCGAACGCAGCTTCGGGTCGGTGACGAATGGCGTGGTGTAGGACCGGTCCTCGGCCCAGGAGTACAGCCGGCCCGACGAGTCCGCGGTGCGTTTGACGGCCCAGTCCAGTCCGCCGTTGCCCAGCATCCAGTCGACCTGCTCGGCCATCAGCGCCAGGGTGCCGACCGCCGGGGTGTTGTACGTCTGGTCCTTCAGGCTGTTCTCCACCGCGATGGGCAGCGACAGGAAGTCGGGAACCCAGCGGCCGGAGGCCGCGACGGATTCGACGCGGGCCAGCGCCGCCGGGCTCATGATGGCCAGCCACAGGCCGCCGTCGCTGGCGAAATTCTTCTGCGGAGAGAAGTAGTAGGCGTCGGTCTCGGCGATGTCGACGGGCAGGCCGCCGGCGCCCGAGGTCGCGTCGATGACGATCAGCGCGTCGCCGGAATCTGTCGGCCGGCCGACGGGCACCGCGACGCCGGTCGACGTCTCGTTGTGCGCCCAGGCGATGACGTCCACCGAGGGGTCGCCCTGCGGCTCGGGGGCGCTGCCGGCGTCCGCTTTGATGACGACGGGATCGCCGACGAACGGGTTCTTGGCGACCGCGGAGGCGAACTTGGAGCTGAACTCGCCGAAGGACAGGTGCAGCGAACGCTTGTCGATCAGCCCGAAGGCCGCGGCGTCCCAGAACGCGGTGGCCCCGCCGTTGCCCAGGATCACCTCATAGCCGTCGGGCACGGAGAACAGATCGGCGAGCCCGGACCGCAGCCGGCCGACCAGGTTTTTGACCGGCGCCTGCCGATGGGAAGTGCCGAACAGCGGCGCGGCCGAAGTGCTCAACGCCTCCAGTTGTTCGGGCCGGACCTTCGACGGGCCACAGCCGAAGCGGCCGTCTCGGGGTTTGATGTCAGCGGGGATCTCGAGCTGGTCAGCCATGCCCATCAGGGTAGTGAGCCGACCTGACGGGCCGGTGCGGCGGCCCGCCCCCGGGCCCAAGCCGCCGGGTGAAAACGCCTGCTCGCGCGTGGTCGGACGTTTGATCCCATGTGATCTGGGGCATAAAAAATCCATGACCACCGGTCAGATCACACTGCCCGAGGGGCCTGGAGAATATCCGGTACCTGCGGTACTGTCTGGACACAGCACGTCCAAATGTAAACCTCGTTGGGGAAGGCCTGGATATGGCTAGGACGCGATTGGTCCGGCGTTGGCGCAGCAACATGGAAGTGCGCGACGACGCCGAATACGTCAACATGCTTGCCACACTGTCCGAGGGGTCGGTGCGGCGCAACTTCAACCCGTACACCGACATCGACTGGGATTCGCCAGAATTCGCCGTCACGGAGAACGACCCGCGGTGGATTCTGCCGACGACCGACCCGCTGGGCCGGCACCCGTGGTATCTGGCGCAGTCGGACGAACGCAAGATCAGGATCGGGATGTGGCGCCAGGCCAACGTGGCCAAGGTCGGACTGCACTTCGAATCGATCCTGATCCGCGGGCTGATGAACTACACGTTCTGGGTGCCCAACGGGTCGCCGGAGTACCGGTACTGCCTGCACGAGTCGGTTGAAGAGTGCAACCACACCATGATGTTCCAGGAGATGGTCAACCGCATCGGCGCCGACGTGCCTGGCATGCCGCGGATCCTCAAGTGGCTCTCGCCATTGGTTCCACTGGTGGCCGGCCCGCTGCCGGTGGCATTCTTCATCGGCGTACTCGCCGGCGAGGAGCCCATTGACCACACGCAGAAAAATGTTCTGCGCGAAGGCAAGTCGCTGCATCCCATCATGGAGCGGGTGATGGCCATCCACGTGGCCGAAGAGGCTCGCCACATCTCGTTTGCCCACGAGTTCCTGCGCAAGCGGGTTCCGGAATTGACCAAGAGACAGCGGTTCTGGACCGCGCTGTACCTGCCGCTGACCATGAAGGTGCTGTGCCGCGCAATCGTGGTGCCCCCCAAGGCATTCTGGCGCGAGTTCGACATCCCGCGTGAGGTGCGCAAGGAACTGTTCTTCCGCTCGCCGGAATCGCGTAAGTGGCTCAGCGACATGTTCGGTGATGTGCGGATGCTGGCTTATGACACCGGCCTGATGGAGACGCGCTCGGCCCGGTTGATGTGGCGGTTGTGCAAGATCAACGGCAAGCCGTCGCGTTACCGCAGCGAGCCGCAGCGCCAGCACCTGGCCGCGGTCCCGGCCGCCTAATAACTGCGAGATCCTTTATGCCGCACGTTATTACCCAGTCGTGCTGTAACGACGGGTCCTGCGTCTTCGCGTGCCCGGTGAATTGCATTCACCCGTCACCAGATGAGCCGGGCTTCGCCACGTCGGAAATGCTCTACATCGATCCGGTGGCGTGCGTGGACTGCGGCGCGTGTGTCAGCGCATGCCCCGTCGGCGCGATCGCACCCGACACCCGGCTGGACTCCAAGCAGCTGCCTTTCATCGAGATCAACGCCTCCTTCTATCCGGATCGGCCGAAGGACGAGAAGCTGCCGCCGACGTCGAAGCTGGCCCCGGTGATCCCGGCCGCCGAGGTGCACGCCCGCCGGAGGCCGCTGACCGTGGCGATCGTCGGATCGGGGCCCGCGGCGATGTATGCCGCCGACGAACTGCTGACCCAGCAGCGCGTGTGCGTCAACGTCTTCGAAAAGCTGCCCACGCCTTATGGATTGGTGCGGGCTGGGGTGGCGCCCGATCATCAGAACACCAAGAGGGTCACCCGTCTTTTCGACAGAGTCGCCGGTGATCGCCGGTTTCGGTTCTATCTCAACGTCGAGGTCGGCAAGCAGCTGAGCCATGCGGACCTGCTGGCTCACCACCACGCCGTGCTGTATGCCGTCGGTGCACCGGATGACCGCCGGCTGGACATCGCGGGCATGGACCTGCCGGGTACCGGTACCGCAACCGAACTGGTCGCGTGGATCAACGGGCATCCCGACTTCACCGGTCTGCCAGTCGATCTCAGCCATGAGCGGGTGGTGATCGTCGGCAACGGCAACGTCGCGCTCGATGTTGCCCGGGTGTTGACGGCGGATCCCGACGACCTGGCCCGCACCGACATCGCCGACCACGCGCTGGCAGCCTTTCGGGGTTCGGCGGTGCGCGAGGTGGTGATCGCAGCCCGGCGTGGCCCCGCGCAGTCGGCGTTCACGCTGCCCGAGCTGATCGGGCTCTCCGGCAGCTCCGAGGTGGTGCTCAGCGCGGCCGACCATCAGCTGGTGGCGGCCGATCTCGCGACCGCTTCGGACGCGCTGACCAAGCGCAAGCTGGAAATCTTGAGCACGCTCGGCGACGATTCGACGCCGTCCTCGCGTCCGAGGATCAGGCTGGCCTATCGGCTCACCCCGAACCGCGTGCTGGGGGAGCAACGCGCGACCGGTATCGAGTTCTCGGTCACCGGAACCGACGAGACGCGCGTGCTGGACACGGGCCTGGTCCTGACGTCGATCGGCTACCGCGGCAAGCCGATTCGCGATCTTCCCTATGACGAATCGTCGGCCGTGGTGCCGAACGACGGGGGCCGCGTCGTCGAACCCGGATCCGGTGAACCGGTGCCCGGCGCCTACGTCGCGGGATGGATCAAGCGGGGGCCCAGTGGGTTCATCGGTACCAACAAGTCCTGCTCGTTCGAGACCGTCCAGTCCCTGGTCGCCGACTTCAACGCCGGCAAGCTGACCGATCCGGTCGGCAAGCCCGAGGCGCTGGCCGGCCTGGTGCACTCCCGTCAGCCCGAGGCCATCGACGCGGCGGGGTGGCGCGCCATCGACGCAGCCGAGATCGCGCGCGGCAGCGCTGAGGGCCGGCCCCGCAATAAGTTCACCGACGTTTCCGCCATGCTCGCGGCGGCGGCCACCGCAGAACCGGCGCCGCCACCGCGGCGCCGGCTGCTGGATCGGCTGCTCGGCTAGTTCGCGGCCTGCCCGGCCATCGCCGCCGAGATCTCGTCCATGCTGACCTCGCGGACCGGCTGCCCCAGTGACCAGTGGTGGCCGAACGGGTCGGCGACCATGCCGTAGCGGTCTCCCCAGAACTGGTCGTCCAGCGGGGTGACCACGGTGGCGCCCGCGTCAAGCGCGCGCTGGAAGCTGGCGTCGACGTCGGTGACCTCGAGGTGGATCGTGACGGGGGTGCCGCCCAGCGACGTCGGCGTCATCGATTTGCCCCCACACATTTCGGGGAAGTCGTCGTTGAGCATCACCGTGAAGCCGTTGATACGCACCGCGGCGTGCACCAGTTTGCCGTCGGGGCGCGGCACGCGCCCTATTTCTTCCGCCCCAAAAGCCTTGACGTAGAAGTCGATTGCCGCGGCGGCATCGTCGACCACCAGGTGCGGGGACAGTGCCGGTTCGATGTTGATCGCCATGCTGGTTCTCCTTGTTCGGTTCCCGTTCCTGCCCGGGGGACGGGCAGGCCCACGATTTATGACTGCGTCGGCGATGGAAACTCATCGCGACGACAACCATTAGATCGCCGGGTACCGACAATCGAGCGGCTCAGGCGTTGGTGAGACTGCGGTCCCAGCCCTCGACGGTTTCCGGGCTGCGCGGGCCGGGGCCCACGTAGATGGCCGACGGCCGGACCAGCTTGCCCAGCCGCTTCTGCTCGAGGATGTGGGCGCACCACCCCGCGGTCCGGCCGCAGGTGAACATTGCCGGCATCATGCTGGCCGGTACTCGGGCGAAGTCCAGCATCACCGCGGCCCAGAACTCGACGTTGGTCTCGATCGCCCGGTCCGGACGGCGTTCGCGCAACTCCGCGAGCGCGGCCTGCTCCAGCGCGACGGCCACCTCGTGGCGTGGCGCGCCCAGCCGTTCGGCGGTAGCGCGCAGCACCCGGGCCCGCGGGTCCTCCGCGCGGTAGACCCGGTGCCCGAAGCCCATCAGCTTGTCGCCGCTGTCCAGGATCTTCTTCACCAGGCCCCGCGCGTCGCCGGTGCGCTCGACCTCCTCGAGCATCGGCAGCACCCGCGCCGGCGCCCCGCCGTGCAGCGGGCCGCTCATCGCGCCGATCGCACCGGACAACGCGGCCGCGACGTCGGCGCCGGTCGAGGCGATCACCCGTGCGGTGAACGTCGAGGCGTTCATGCCGTGCTCGGCGGCCGAGACCCAGTAGGCGTCAATCGCTTCGACGTGCCGCGGGTCCGGCTCACCCTGCCACCGCGTCATGAAACGGGCGGTGACCGTGTCGCATTCGTCGATGATCCGCTGCGGGACGGCGGGCTGGTAGATGCCGCGCGCCGACTGCGCGACGTAGGACAGCGCCATCACCGACGCCCGGGCGAGCTGGTCGCGGGCGACGGTCTCTTCGGTGTCCAGCAGCGGCTTGTACCCCCAGATCGGGGCGAGCATCGCCAGGCCCGCCTGCACGTCGACGCGGACGTCGCCGGTGTGGATGGGCAGCGGGAAAGGCTCGGCGGGCGGCAGGCCGCGGCCGAACTTGCCGTCGACCAGCAGCGCCCACACGTCGCCGAACGTGACCTGCTGGGTCACCAGGTCTTCGATGTCGACACCGCGATAGCGCAGCGCACCGCCGTCTTTATCCGGTTCGGCGATTTCGGTGGTGAAGGCGACCACGCCCTCGAGGCCGGGGACGAAGTCTTCGGGGACCACAGTCATACCGAAAATTCTCGCACCCCCTGATCGGCCCGACGCTACCGGCCGGTAGCAAGCGCCGGTAGCGTGGACGCGATGGCAGGACCAGACCCCGGACCAGGAAAAGAGCACCTGCAAAGAATGCGTGTGGAGTACGGGTCGGTGGAAAAAGACGGCAGTCCAGATCTCGACGCGGATTGGCTCGATGACGGCTGGGTTTCGTTGTTGCGCAAATGGATCGACGACGCCGAGCGGTCGGCTGTCGCCGAACCCAACGCGTTCGTGCTGGCGACCGTCAGCGCCGACGGCAGGCCGGCCAGCCGGTCGGTGTTGTGCAAGAGCGTGGACGAGACCGGAATCACTTTCTTCACCAACTATGACTCGGCCAAGGGCGACGATCTCGCGGCCACCGGGTACGCCTCGGCGACCTTTCCCTGGTACCAGCTCGGCCGTCAGGTCCACATCCGCGGGCCGGTGAGCAAGGTCAGCGCGCACGTCACCGAGGACTACTGGTCCAAGCGGCCGCGCGGGTCGCAGCTGGGCGCCTGGGCGTCGCACCAATCGCAGCCGATCGCCTCACGGGCGGCCCTGCTCGACCAGCTGAGCGAGGTGACCGCCCGCTTCGCCGACCGCGAGCAGGTCCCGGTCCCGCCGGGCTGGGGTGGCTATCTCATTGCCCCGGAGCTGGTTGAGTTCTGGCAGGGCCGGGAAAACCGATTGCACAACCGCATCCGCATCACCGGCGACCGGGTGGAGCGCCTGCAGCCCTGACCGCGTCGTACGGGAATCGATTGCCTGCGTGACCAGCAGACTCGACCCCGGGCAGGCGTCTTATCCTCATAACGACTACTTTTGCAGTAAGCACCAAGTCAGCAGCCATTCAGCCAGAGCGCAAAGGGGTTCTCGTGGCAGACACCGACGACACCGCCACTTTGAAGTACCCGGGCGGCGACACCGACCTGCAGATCGTCAAGGCCACCGAGGGTGCTGACGGCATCGCGCTGGGCTCGCTGTTGTCCAAGACCGGCTACACCACGTTCGACAACGGCTTCGTCAACACCGCCGCGTGCAAGAGTTCCATCACCTACATCGACGGCGACGCGGGCATCCTGCGCTACCGCGGCATCCCGATCGAGCAGCTCGCCGAGAAGTCGACCTTCATCGAGGTGAGCTACCTCTTGATCTATGGCGAGCTGCCCAGCAAGGAGCAGCTGGCCGACTTCACCAAGCAGATCCAGCTGCACACCATGCTGCACGAGGATCTCAAGCGGTTCTTCGACGGCTTCCCGCGCAACGCGCACCCGATGCCGGTGTTGTCCAGTGCCGTCAACGCGCTCTCGGCTTACTACCCCGATTCGCTTGACCCGATGGACAGCGAGGACGTCGAGCTGTCGACGATCCGGTTGCTGGCCAAGCTGCCGACCATCGCGGCCTATGCCTACAAGAAGTCGGTCGGCCAGCCCTTCCTTTACCCGGACAACTCGCTGTCGCTGGTGGAGAACTTCCTGCGCATGACGTTCGGCCTGCCCGCGGAGCCCTATCAGGCGGATCCCGAAATCGTTCGGGCGCTGGACATGCTGCTCATCCTGCACGCCGATCACGAGCAGAACTGTTCGACCTCGACGGTCCGGCTGGTGGGGTCGTCGCAGGCCAACCTGTTCACCTCCATCTCCGGTGGCATCAACGCGTTGTGGGGGCCGCTGCATGGCGGCGCCAACCAGGCGGTGCTCGAGATGCTCGAGAAGATCCGCCAAAGCGACGACGACGTCAGCGAATTCGTGCGCAAGGTCAAGAACCGCGAAGAAGGCGTGAAGCTGATGGGCTTCGGTCACCGGGTCTACAAGAACTACGACCCCCGCGCGCGCATCGTCAAGGAGCAGGCAGACAAGATCCTGGCCAAGCTGGGCGGCGACGACGACCTGCTGAGCATCGCCAAGGAGCTCGAAGAGGCGGCGCTCACCGACGACTACTTCGTCGAGCGCAAGCTCTATCCGAACGTCGACTTCTACACCGGCCTGATCTACCGGGCGCTGGGTTTCCCGACCCGGATGTTCACCGTCCTGTTCGCGCTGGGGCGGCTGCCCGGATGGATCGCGCACTGGCGCGAGATGCACGACGAGGGCGACAGCAAGATCGGGCGCCCGCGCCAGATCTACACCGGTTACACCGAGCGCGACTACGTCACCATCGACGCGCGCAAGTAAGCGGATCCGCAAGCGCGGCAGTCACATTCGCGATGTGAGCGAGGCCAGCACCGCCATCGCGGCGTTGTGCCCCCCGATGCCCGACACCGCCCCGCCCCGGCGTGCGCCGGAGCCGCACAGCATGATCCGTTCGTGCGCGGTGGCCACACCCCATTGCCGCGCCGGGGTGTCCAGCGGGTCGTGGTCTTCGGCGAACGGCCACGACAGGCCGCCGTGGAAGATGTTGCCCGCCGTCATCCTCAGGGTGCGGTGCAAGTCCAGCGTGGTCGTCGTCTCGATGCAGGGCCGGCCGCGCGCGTCGCTCAGCAGAACCTCTTGAATCGGTTCGGCCAGAACGGAATTCAATGACGCCAGTACGGCGTCGGTCAGCCGGTCGCGCAGGGCGCCGGAGTAGGTGCCGTCGAACAGCGAGTGCGGCGTATGCAAGCCGAACACCGTCATCGTATGCGCGCCCGAGTCGCGCAGGCCGGCCGAGAGGATGCTCGGGTCGGCCAGCGAGTGGCAATAGGCCTCGCAGGGCAGCGGATTGGGGATGTGCCCGGTCGCCGCTTGCGAATACGCGGCGTCGAGCTGGGTCCAGGTTTCGTTGACGTGGAAAGTCCCGGCGAAAGCGTGCTCGGGTCTCACTTTCTCGTCGAGCAGCCGGGGCAGCCTGCGCAGCACCATGTTGACCTTGACCTGCGCGCCCTGGGGCGGGGGCGGCGGTCGGTCGCCGACAAGCCCGGCCAGGACTGTCGGTGTGACGCCGGCGAGAACGAACCGCGCCCGGATCCGATGCTCTTCGTCGCCGGTGCGATACCTCACCTCGCCGCTGGGATCGACGGCGTAAACCTCTGCGCCGGTGGTGATTTCGGCGCCATAGCCCTCTGCCGCCGCGGCCAGGGCCGTGGTGACCGCGCCCATGCCGCCGATCGGGACGTCCCAGTCGCCGGTGCCGCCGCCGAGCACGTGATACAGAAAGCAGACGTTCTGCGCCAGCGAAGGGTCATCGAGGCGGGCGAACGTGCCGATCAGCGCGTCGGTCGCGATCACCCCGCGCACCACGTCGTTGCGCACCGCGTCGGCGATCGCGTGTCCGATCGGCTCTTCGATCATCGCGTGCCACGCGCGCGCCGCGCGGCGATCGCCGCCTCGCATCACCTGCCGGCGGACGCCCTCGCGGGTGCGCAGCGGCTCGAGCAATGTCGGCCACAGGCGTTCGGTGACCAACCGGCAGCGTTGATAGAAGTCGGCGAACCCTCGCGCATCGCCCGCGGCCCCGATGCCGGCGAAGGTGTCACCGTCCGACCCGATCAGCAGCCCGCTGCGGCCGCGGGTCGCGGGATCGGGTGTGTAGGACGAAAACGGCCGCCGGGCCAACCGCACGCCGGCGCCCAGATCCTGGACGATCCGCGCGGGCAGCAGGCTGACCAGGTAGGAGTAGCGCGATACCCGAACGCCGACACCATCGAAGGCGTGCGCCGAGACCGCCGCGCCGCCGGTGTGGTCGAGCCGTTCCAGCAGGCGAACCCGCAGGCCCGCGCGGGCCAGGTAGGCGGCCGCCACGAGGCCGTTGTGGCCGCCTCCGATGACGACGGCGTCGACTTGGCTCGGGTGGCCGCTCAGCTCAGGTAGCCCTCGACCTCGTCGGGCGGACGCACCTCCGCCTCCCGAGGGTCGCCGCCGGTCTCACGTAGGGCCCGGCGCTGCCGCAGCAGGTCCCAGCACTGGTCGAGTTCCACCTCCACCCGCCGGAGGCGGTCATGCTCTTCGGACGTGTCGATGTCCCCGCGCTGCAGCTGGGCCCGCAGCGCCTTCTCCTCGGCGACCAGGTCGCGAATCACTGCCAGCGTGTCGTTGTCGGTCGGTTTACTGCCGTTGGCCATCACTCCAGTGTGCCCGACTCGCCAGCTAGTGGACGGCCCCGCCGACCCGCGGCGGCGATGCGGCGCTAGCTGGGGCCCGGGAGCCGCAGCACCAGCCGCGCCCCACCCAACGGGCTGCTCTCCAGTGCCGCCGTTCCCCGGTGCAGCTGGGCCTGCTGGGCAACCAGTGCCAACCCCAGGCCCGACCCGGAATGCGAGGCCGTCGAGCCACGAGAAAACCGATCGAACACCACCTGGCGCTCGTCCTCGGGCACGCCGCTGCCGTTGTCGTCGATGGCGATCTCGACGCCGGCGCGCGAGCTGACCGCCGAGAGCTGGACCTTGGTGGCGCCGCCATGCTTGACGGCGTTGGCGATCGCGTTGTCGACGGTGAGCCGCAACCCGGCCGGTAACCCGACGATGATGCAGGTGGGTGACGGCACGAGCGAAACGTCGACCCCCGGATAGATCCGGGTGGCGTCATGGGCCGCGCGGTCGAGCAGCTCGGTGATGTCGACGGGCACGTGATCGTCAGCCGTCGACAATTCGCCCTGGGCCAACCGTTCGAGGGCGGTCAACGTGGCCTCGATCCGCGACTGGGTGCGCACGACGTCGCCCAGCACCTCTTTGCGCTGTTCGTCGGGCATGTCGAGGGTGGACAGCACTTCGAGGTTGGTGCGCATCGCGGTCAACGGAGTGCGCAGTTCGTGCGAGGACACGGCGGCGAAGTCGCGGGCCGACGCGAGCGCATCCTTGGTCCGGTCCTGTTCGGTCCAGATGCGTTGCAGCATGCCGCGCATGGCTTCGGCGATCTCGACGGCCTCGCTGGCGCCGCGCACCGCTACCTGTGGGCGCTCGTCGGCGTCGATCGAACGGGCTTGCTGGGCAAGGCGTTTGAACGGTCGTACCGCGAAAGCCGCCAGGAGCCAAGCGAATACCGCCGCCGCACCGATGGAGAGCGCACAGATCAGGATGACCCGGCGATGCAGGTTGTTGGTCTGGGCGATCGTGTCGTCGTACGTCGCACCCACCGCCACCGTCGCAGGCTGCGGCGTGCGGACCTCCAGGGTCCGGACCCGGTAGCGCACCCCGTTGATGTACGTGTCGGCATACCCGACATCCAGCGGCGGCAGCGTGACGTCCGAGTTGGACATGACCTGACCCTCGCGCCGGACCGTGATGACGGTGTCCTGGTCGTTGGGGGTGCGCGGGATGTCGGCGAGTCCACGCGGCAGGAAGGGGATGGCGAAGCCCGCCGCCTCGTCCAGGCGGCGATCGAGTCGTTCCTTCCAGGCGCTGGTGATGCCGAACCACACGACGGCGCCCGCGATGACCACCACGATGGCGGTGCCGATGGCCGTCGCGACAGCGACCCGCGCCCGTAGCGATGGCGTACGGGTCGCAATCCGGGACAGAAAGTTCATTGCCGGTCGACCTGCTTACTGCATGCGCAGTACGAATCCCACTCCGCGGACGGTGTGCAGCAGCCGGGGACCACCGTTCGCCTCCAGCTTGCGGCGCAGATACCCGATGAAGACGTCGACGACGTTGGTGTCGGCGGCGAAGTCGTAACCCCACACCAGCTCGAGCAGTTGCGCGCGGGACAACACCGCAGTCTTGTGTTCGGCCAGCACCGCCAGCAGGTCGAATTCCCGCTTGGTCAGGTCGACGTCGACGCCGTTGACCCGGGCACGCCGTCCCGGGATGTCGACTTCCAGCGGCCCGACCGTGATGGTTTCCGACGAGGACGTGGCGGTGGCGCCGCGGCGGCGCAGCAACGCCTTGACCCGCGCGACCAGCTCGGCGAGCACGAAGGGTTTGACCAGGTAGTCGTCGGCTCCGGCCTCGAGGCCCGCCACCCGATCGTCGACCGAGCTGCGCGCGGACAGGACGCAGACCGGGACGTCGTTGTCCATGGCGCGCAGCGCCGTGACGACGCTGACGCCGTCCAGCACCGGCATGTTGATGTCGAGCACGATCGCGTCCGGGCGCGTCTCGGTGGCGCTGCGCAACGCTTCGGCGCCGTCGACCGCGGTCGACACCTCGAATCCGGACAGCCGCAGACCGCGTTCGAGCGACGCGAGCACATCTGAATCGTCGTCGACGACCAAGACCCGCGGTGAGCTAGCGCCTGTGTCCATGCCGCCCATTTTGCCTGATTGTCGACTATGGCTGTGGGAGGCGCGACCTTGCGGCCGAGCAGTCGCAAAAGCACCCGACACGCCGAGGAAAACGGGACATTTGCGTCTGCTCGCGGGTCTACGCGCCGGCCAAACCGATGTTGCGGTAGCGCCGCAACCGGGCGGCGAGCCGCTCGGCGGCCGGGAGCTCGCGCAGCGCATGCACCTCGGCGGCGATGGCCCGCGCCAATCGCCGCGCGAACTCGACCGGCTCGTCGGCGGCGTCGGGATACTCCGGCACGACGGCGTCGACGATTCCCGACTTCAGCAGATCGGCCGACCGGATGCCTTGGGCCGCAGCAAGTTCGGCGGCGTGCTCGGTGTCGCGGAACACGATCGCGCTGGCGCCCTCCGGCGGAAGCGGGGCCAGCCAGCCGTGCAACGCGGCGAGCACCCGATCGGCCGGCACCATCGCCAGCGCGGGCCCGCCGCTGCCCTGGCCCAGCAGCACCGACACCGTCGGGGTTTCCAGCGTCACCAACTCGGCCAGGCATTGCGCGATCTGCCCGGCCAGCCCGCCCTGTTCGGCTTCGGCCGACAGCGCCGGCCCCGCGGTATCGATCGCCAGCACCAGCGGCAGGCGCAACTCGGCGGCCAGCGCCATGCCGCGCCGGGCTTCGCGCAGCGAGGCGGGCCCCACCCCACCCTTTTCGAAGCCGCCCGTCAGCCGCTGCTGCCCCAGCACCACCACGGGCTGGCCGGCGAACCGGGCCAGCGCCAGCAGCGTGGTCGCCGCGTCTCCCTGGCCGGTCCCCGACAGCAGCACCCGATCGGTGGCGCCGTGCCGCAGCAACAGGCCCACCCCCGGCCGGTCGGGCCGTCGCGACGCCACCACCGAGTCCCAGGCCGCGATGTCGGGCGTCGGTTCGGCCGGTACCGGCGCGGGCAGCGGCCCGGGAGCGTCGACCATCACGGTCATCGCACGGTCCAGCGTGCGGCGCAGCTCCTCGAGCCGGACGACGCCATCGATCACGCCGTGCCGCTGCAGGTTCTCCGCGGTCTGCACGCCCTCGGGAAAGGGTTCGCCATACAGGAGCTGGTACACGCGCGGGCCGAGAAAGCCGATCAACGCGCCCGGCTCGGCAACCGTCACATGGCCCAGCGACCCCCAGGACGCGAACACCCCACCCGTGGTCGGATTGCGCAGATAGACCAGGTAGGGCAGGTGCGCTTGCCTGTGCAGCCGGACCGCCGCGGCGATCTTCACCATCTGCAGGAACGCGACCGTGCCCTCCTGCATGCGGGTGCCACCGGAGCTCGGCGAGGCCAGCAGCGGCAACCCCTCGGCCGTCGCCCGCTGCACTGCTGCGGTGATCCGCTCGGCCGCGGCGATCCCGATCGACCCGCCCAGGAAGCCGAATTCGGAGACCACCACCGCGACCCGCCGGCCGAAGACGCGTCCCTCGCCGGTGAGCACCGATTCGTCCAGGCCCGTCGCGGCCCGGGCGTCGGCGAGCTCCTGGGCGTAGGACGGGCTGACCGGCACGTCGAGGGGTTCACCGTCCCAGCGGACGAAGGAATTCTCGTCCAGCACCGCATCGCGGAGTTGAGCAGCCGTAATACGACTCACGAGACGAGGCTATATAGGGTGGCTGCCATGATCGGTGTTACCCAGGCCGAGGCCGTTATGACGATCGAGCTGCAGCGTCCCGAGCGCCGCAACGCGTTGAACTCCCAGCTGGTCGAAGAGCTGCGCGAGGCCGTGCTGAAGGCCGGCGACGGCTCCACCCGCGCAATCGTGCTGACGGGTCAGGGCACGGTGTTCTGCGCCGGCGCGGACCTGAGCGGTGACGCCTTCGCGGCCGACTACCCCGACCGGCTCGTCGAGCTGCACAGGGTGCTCGATGCCACGCTGATCCCCGTGATCGGGGCCATCAACGGCCCGGCCATCGGCGCCGGCCTGCAGCTGGCCATGCAATGCGATCTGCGGGTCGTCGCACCCGACGCGTTCTTTCAGTTCCCGACCTCGAAATACGGCCTGGCCCTGGATAACTGGAGCATCCGGCGACTATCGTCGCTCGTCGGTCACGGCCGGGCCCGGGCGATGCTGCTCACGGCCGAAAAGCTGACCGCCGACGTGGCGCTGCAGACCGGGATTGCCAACCGCATCGGGACGCTCGCCGACGCCCAGGCCTGGGCCGCCGAGATCGCCGGTCTGGCACCGCTGGCGATCCAGCACGCCAAGCGGGTGCTCAACGACGACGGTGCCATCGAAGAGCCCGGGCCGGTGCACAAGGAACTGTTCGACAAGGCCTGGGGCAGCCAAGACGTCGTCGAGGCCCAGGTCGCCCGGATCGAGAAGCGGCCGCCGAAGTTCCAGGGGGCCTGACGGCTATGCGCGGGACGCTACGGCTAGTCGCCGGTACGGCGTCGCTGGCGGCCGGTGGTTGGCTGGTGCGAGCGTTGCACGGCGCGCCGGACGCGCTCGGCGCCCACCCGGCATCGATCGCCGAGGCGGCCGCCGGGTCGCCGCACTACCGTGACGGTGTTTTCGTCAACGTCGAGCCCGCCTCCGAAATCAAGATGGACCGCGAGCAATTGCGGCTCATCGCGTGGGAGCTGATCGGCAACCGGGGCGGCAGCCGTCCGAAGGGGCCGATCCCGCTGGCCTCGCCGGGGATGCTCGACGCCGGCCCGGGCCGGTTGGCCGTCAGCTGGTTCGGCCATTCCACGGCGTTGCTGGAGATCGACGGCTACCGGGTGCTCACCGATCCGGTGTGGAGCGAACGTTGTTCGCCGTCGGACGTCGTGGGCCCGCAGCGGCTGCATCCGCCGCCGCTTCCGCTCGAGGCGCTGCCCGCCGTCGACGCGGTGGTGATCAGCCACGACCATTACGACCACCTGGACATCGACACGGTCAGGGCGCTGGCCCGCACTCAGCGGGCACCGTTCTTCGTGCCGCTCGGCATCGGGGCCCACTTGCGCCGGTGGGGGGTACCGGAGCCGCGCATCGTCGAACTCGACTGGCATCAGAGCGCCAAGGTCGACGAGCTGGAGGTGGTATGCGTACCGGCGCGGCACTTCTCGGGACGCTTTCTGGACCGCAATACGACGCTGTGGGCGTCGTGGGCGTTCGTCGGCCCCAAGCATCGCGCCTACTTCGGCGGCGACACCGGCTACACCAAGAGTTTCGAGCAGATCGGCGCCGATCACGGGCCGTTCGACCTGACTCTGCTGCCCATCGGGGCCTACAACACGGCGTGGCCCGACGTGCACATGAACCCCGAGGAGGCGGTGCGGGCGCATCTGGACGTCACCGACGGCGGACTGTTGGTGCCGATCCATTGGGGCACTTTCCGATTGGCCCCGCACCCGTGGGCCGAACCGGTTGAGCGCCTGCTCGCCGCCGCCGCGCCGGAGCGGGTGAAGGTGGCGGTGCCGCTGCCGGGTCAACGCATCGATCCCGCGGCGCCGGAGGAATCCGCCCCGTGGTGGCGGCTGTAGATCGCCCCGGCGCGCACGCGCGTAGGGTTCGCGCATGATCAAACGCGCGGCCGGGGCCGGCCTCACCGCGGCGCTGCTCGGGTTGACGGGTTGCGGCTCCGCGCAGCCGACCGCCGGGCCGCCGTCCACGTTGTCTGACGTCCCGCCCAACCAGGTTTCCGGCGTGGCGATCCCCGCCGGCCGCGTGGACGATGCCGTGGCGAAGCTGGACGGGCTGGTCGGCGACCTGATGAAAAGCACCGGCATCCCGGGGATGGCCGTAGCCGTCGTGCACGGCGGAAAGGTGTTGTACGCCAAAGGCTTTGGCCTAAAAGATGTGAGCCGAGGGCAAGGTTTGGACAACAAGGTGGACGCCGACACCGTCTTCCAGCTGGCCTCGGTGTCGAAATCGGTGGGCGCGACGGTGATCGCGCACGAGGTCAGCGACAACGTCGTCGGGTGGGACACGCCCGTCGCGTCCGAGTTGCCGTGGTTCACGCTGAATGATCCCTACGTCACCAGTCATGTGACCATCGGCGATTTGTATGCGCATCGCTCCGGGTTGCCGGACCACGCGGGTGACAAGCTGGAAGACCTGGGCTACGACCGCCGGCAAACGCTGGAGCGGCTCAAGTACCTGCCGCTGGACCCGTTTCGAATCAGCTACGCCTACACCAACTATGGGATCACCGCCGGTGCCGAGGCGGTGGCGGCCGCGGCGGGCAAGCCATGGGAGGAGCTGTCCGACGAGGCGCTCTACCGCCCGCTGGGCATGGCGTCGACGAGTTCGCGGTTCGCCGACTTCATCGCCCGGCCCAACCACGCCGTCAACCACATCAAGATCGACGACAGGTGGCAGGCCCGCTTCCAGCGCGACCCGGATCCCCAGTCGCCGGCGGGCGGCGTGAGCTCATCGGTGAACGACATGGCGCGCTGGCTATTGATGCTGCTGGGCAACGGAACCTACGACGGTCACCGGGTCGCGTCGCCGGAGGCCCTGCTGCCCGCCACCAGCCCGCAGATGGTGTCATCACCCGCCAAGACGCCGCAGGCGCGCACCGGCTTTTACGGATACGGCTTCAACTCCTCGGTCGATTCGTCGGGACGCACCGAGTACAGTCACTCCGGCGCTTTCGATTTGGGAGCGGCCACCAACTTCGTGGTGCTGCCTTCCGAGGATCTGGGCATCATCGCGCTGACGAACGCCGCGCCCTACGGCATCCCCGAAACGCTCACCGCCCAGTTCATGGATCTGGTTCAGTACGGTCAGATCCGCCAGGACTGGGCGCCCTTGTACAAGAAGGCGATCGGATGGCTGAACAACCCGCTCGGCTCGCTGGTCGGCCGGCAACCCCCGACCAACCCCGCCCCGGCCAGGCCGCTCGGTGACTACGCCGGCAGCTACGCCAACGACTACTGGGGACCGGCAGTAGTGACCCAGCACGACGGCGCGTTGCAACTGCGGATGGGTCCGACAAACCGGACGGCCACCCTCACCCACTGGGACGGCGACACCTTCACCTTCACGTTGACCGACGAAAACGCCCCACCCGGAACGGTTTCCAAGGCCGTTTTCGGCGACCATACGCTGAACTTGGAGTACTACGACTCGGACAAGCTGGGAACCTTCACGCGATGACTCACGCCTCTGGCCTCACCGACGCCGAAGTGGCCCAGCGGGTGGCCGACGGCAAGAGCAACGCAGTACGGGAACGCGCCACACGCAGCATCACCGACATCGTCCGGGCCAACGTGTTCACCCGGATCAACGCGATCCTGGGAGTGTTGCTGCTGATCGTGCTCGCGACCGGCTCGCTGATCAACGGGATGTTCGGGCTGCTGATCATCGCCAACAGCGTCGTCGGCATGGTGCAAGAGATCCGGGCCAAGCAGACGCTGGACAAGCTCGCCATCGTCGGGCAGGCGAAACCCTTGGTGCGCAGGCAATCCGGGACCAGGGCGGTGCCGCCCGGTGAAGTGGTACTCGACGACATCATCGAGCTGGGCCCCGGAGATCAGGTGGTCGTCGACGGCGAGGTCGTCGAGGAGGCGAACCTGGAAGTGGACGAGTCGCTGCTCACGGGGGAGGCCGACCCGATCGCCAAGGCCGTCGGCGACGCGGTGATGTCGGGCAGCTTCGTCGTCGCGGGCAGCGGCGCGTACCGCGCCACCAAGGTCGGCCCGGACGCCTACGCGACCAAGCTCGCCGAGGAGGCCAGCAAGTTCACCCTCGTGAAATCCGAACTGCGCAACGGCATTAACCGCATCCTGCAATTCATCACCTACCTATTGGTGCCAGCCGGACTGCTCACCATCTACACCCAGCTGTTCACCACGCGCGCGGACTGGCGGCAGGCCGTGCTGCGCACGGTCGGCGCACTGGTGCCCATGGTCCCCGAAGGGCTGGTCCTGTTGACGTCGGTCGCGTTCGCGGTCGGGGTCGTGCGGCTCGGTCAGCGCCGGTGCCTGGTGCAGGAGTTGCCCGCCATCGAGGGACTCGCGCGCGTCGACGTGGTCTGCGCGGACAAGACGGGCACCCTGACCGAGAGCGGCATGCGGGTGGCAACCGTGGACGAACTCGACCCCGCGGCGAATGGGATTGCCGATGTGCTGGCCTCGCTGGCCGCCGCCGATCCGCGACCCAACGCGAGCATGCGGGCCATCGCCGAGACCTATCACCGGCCCCCGGGCTGGACCGCCACGGCGACAGCACCTTTCAAGTCGGCCACCAAATGGAGCGGTGTTTCTTTCGACGGGCACGGGAACTGGGTGATGGGGGCTCCGGACGTGTTGCTCGAGCCGGCCTCGGCGGCGGCCGAACAGGCCGAGCGGATCGGCGCGCGGGGGCTGCGGGTCCTGCTGGTCGGCGCGGGTGACGTCGCCGTCGACCATCCCGACGCGCCGGGCCGCGTCACCCCGGTCGCGCTGGTGGTCCTCGAACAGAAGGTGCGCCCGGACGCGCGCGAGACTCTGGATTACTTTGCCGAACAAGGCGTTTCGGTCAAGGTGCTGTCCGGGGACAACGCGGTCTCGGTGGGCGCCGTCGCCGGGGAGCTCGGGCTGCGCGGCGAGGCGATGGACGCGCGCCAATTGCCCTCGGAACCTGCACATTTGGCCGATGCGCTGGACACCCACACCGCCTTCGGCAGGGTGCGGCCGGACCAGAAGCGCGCCATGGTGCACGCCCTGCAATCGCACGGGCACACCGTCGCGATGACGGGCGACGGCGTCAACGACGTGCTGGCCCTCAAGGATGCCGACATCGGTGTCGCGATGGGCGCCGGCAGCCCGGCAGCGCGCGCCGTGGCGCAGATCGTCTTGCTGGACAACAGATTCGCGACGCTGCCTTACGTCGTGGGCGAGGGCCGTCGGGTGATCGGCAACATCGAACGCGTCGCCAACCTCTTCTTGACCAAAACGGTGTACTCGGTCCTGCTGGCGTTCCTGGTGGGCGTCGAATGTCTGCTGGCCAAACCGCTGGGGGCCGACCCGCTGCTGTATCCGTTCCAGCCCATCCATGTCACCATCGCGGCCTGGTTCACCATCGGCATACCGTCGTTCATCCTGTCGCTGG
Source organism: Mycobacterium sp. NGS11 (assembly GCF_059813315.1). Taxonomy (NCBI): domain Bacteria; kingdom Bacillati; phylum Actinomycetota; class Actinomycetes; order Mycobacteriales; family Mycobacteriaceae; genus Mycobacterium; species Mycobacterium sp. NGS11. Next base: position 155,618 of record NZ_JCALEJ010000004.1, on the reverse strand, counting down.
CGCCCAACAACGAACGCGCCCACCCGGGCTTCGTGCGCCGGGTCCTCACGTCCGCGCTGCCCTGCGGACTGATCGTCGGCAGCGCGACGTTCGCCTCCTACCTGCTGGCGTATCACGGGCGTCACGCCAGCTTCGTCCAACAGGATCAGGCGTCCACGGCTGCCCTGATCACGCTGCTGATGACGGCGTTGTGGGTGCTGGCGGTGGTGGCCCGGCCGTATCAGTGGTGGCGGGTGGCGCTGGTGATCGCTTCTGGTCTGGCCTATGTCGTGATTTTCAGCCTGCCGTTGGCACGCAAGGAGTTCCTGCTCGACCCGTCCAACGTCGCGGTGACGTCGACGGCGGTGGGCATCGGCGTGCTGGGCGCCGCCGCGATCGAGGCCACCTGGTGGATCCGCGCCAAAGTGCTGGGCGTGCGGCCGCGGTTGTGGCGCTGAGCGCGCCGAACTCACCCGCAGCGGGCCCTCGCCGGCCAAGTACGATGCCGGGGAAAAGGGAGGGTGCATGGGATTCCTGGACAAGGCAAAGGACCTGTTGTCGCAGAACGCCGACAAGGTCGAGATGGCGATCGACAAGGCCGGCGAGTTCGTCGACGACAAGACGCAGGGCAAGTACACCGACACCATCCACCAGGTGCAGGAGCAGGCCAAGAAGGCCACCGGCGCTGCGGACCCCGGCGACCAGCAGAACTGAGCGATGGCGAAGCTCTCCGGATCCATCGATGTCCCGCTGCCACCCGAGGTGGCCTGGCAGCACGCCTCCGACCTGTCCCGGTACAAGGACTGGCTGACCATCCACCGGGTGTGGCGCAGCATCCTGCCCGACGAGATCGAAAAGGGCACGGTCGTCGAGTCGATCGTCGAGGTCAAGGGCATGTACAGCCGGATCAAATGGACGGTCGTGCGCTACAAGCCGCCCGAGGGCATGACGCTCAACGGCGACGGCGTCGGTGGGGTCAAGGTCAAGCTGATGGCCAAGATCGCACCCAAGGACGACGGGTCGGTCGTCAGCTTCGACGTGCACCTCGGCGGCCCGGCGCTGTTCGGCCCCATCGGCATGATCGTCGCCGCCGCCCTGCGCAGCGACATCAACCAATCGCTGGAGAACTTCGTCACGGTGTTCACCCGGGCCGACCCGAGCACCAACGGAGACGGTGCGGCTCATCGCTGATCGCCGGCGATGAGTTTCGGGCGCGGCGGCAGTCGATAGTGTGAAGCCCTTTCCTTCGGGCCCAGGACACCACCAGGAGGTCACCGTGCCTATCCGTGACTGCGCCCCGCTGGGCGCTCCATGCTGGATCGATCTGACCACATCCGACGTCGGCCGCGCCCAGGAGTTCTACGGCCTGGTCTTCGGCTGGACGTTCGAGTCCGCGGGACCCGAGTACCACGGCTACGTCAACGCCGCCAAGGACGGTCACCCGGTGGCCGGCATCATGGCCAATCGGCCGGAAGCCGAGTCGCCCGACCGCTGGGCCACCTACTTCCACACCGCCGAGATCGACACCACACTCGCGGCCGTGACCGGGGCCGGTGGTGCGGTGTGCATGGCGATCGAGGTGCCCGCCAAGGGCCACATGGCCGTCGCGACCGACCCCGCCGGCGCGGTCTTCGGGCTGTGGCAGCCGCTGGAACACCGCGGCTTCGAGCTCATCGGGGCGGCGGGTGCCCCGGTGTGGCACCAGCTGACCACACGCGGCTACGACGCGGCCCTCGACTTCTACCGCGAGGTTCTGGGATGGCAGACCGAGACTGTGTCCGACACCGACGAATTCCGTTACAGCACGGCACGATTCGGTGACGAGCAATTGCTCGGCGTGATGGACGGCGCCTTCTTGCCGGAGGAGATCCCGCCGAACTGGGTGATCTTCTTCGGTGCCGAGGACGTCGACAAGACCCTGCGGGTCATCGCCGACAACGGCGGCGCGGTGGTGCGCGACGCCGAGGACACCCCGTACGGACGGCTGGCCGCCGCCAGCGATCCGACGGGTGCGATCTTCAACTTGTCCTCGCTGCAGGCCTAGCGTCTCTGGACGGCAGCGTCACGCCGGCGTGGCCGTCGGCGAGTTGCGCCACGCTAGCGGGACGCTCGCTCACGGGAGCCGGCCCCGCAGTCCGTTAGTCTCGCTAGCATGACTCGCCGACTGCGTCCCGGTTGGCTGGTGGCCCTTTTCGCCGTCATGGTGTCGGCCAGCGCATGGCTGCCGTGGCTGCGGACGCGGGTGAACGGCGGGGGCTGGGCCAACGCCATCGGCGGCGCCCACGGCAACTTGGAGCTGCCGCGGGGGTTCGGCGCGGGTCAGCTGATCGTGCTGTTGGCCTCGACGCTGTTGGTGGTCGGCGCCATGATGGGTCGTGGTTTATCGGTGAGGCTCGCTTCGGTTGCCGCACTACTGATTTCGTTGCTGATCGTGGCACTGACGGTCTGGTACTACAAGCTCAATGTCAATCCGCCGGTGTCGGCCGAATACGGGCTGTACGTCGGCGCGGGCGCGGCCGTCGGTGCGGTCGGCTGCTCGCTGGTGGCCGTCATCGCCGCCTTGGCTTCCGGCCGGCCCGGTCGCTGACTTTCAGGCGGGTGGGAATTCGTGCTGTCCCGAGGCGCCGCTGCTCTCGGGCTCGTTGACACCGAATACGAAGGGCGCGAACACGATTTCGCGTCCGTCCGGGTCGCGGAAGGTGGCCGCCCCCGTCGCCGCCCAGTACGGGTGCTGCTCGACGGGCTCGACGCCGGCGTCGCGCAGGCGCGCGAGGGCGGCTTGCTGCGACTGCTGGTCGGGAAAGTACAGACACAGCTGTTCGTGGGGGTCCACCGCGACGTCGTCGCTGGCCTCGACGATTTCCATGGTGAGGTTCCAGCTGGGCAACCCGAAGATCGCGCCGTTGCTTCCGTAGCTGTCCCCGAAGGTCTCGTAGAGCGGCAGGCCGACCAGATCGCGGTAAAACTGCACGGTTTCAGCGAAATGTGCGGAGCGGCGCGCGAAACGGATGGCGCCGATCGGCGCGAGTTGCAGTGGCCAGTGTGTGTGGCGGCGCCTGCCGGTGCGCATCACAGTCCGATCGCGGCAGCGGCCGAGTCGGAGGTGTCCCAGCGCCGCAATTGCGCACCGGGCGCCCAGGTGGAGTGGGTCCCACTGGAAATGCGTTCGGGCAGTTGAAGTTTGCAGACCGGGCCGTCACCGACGCGGGACGCGTCGAAGACCAGACAGTAGGAGGCGTCGGTGTTCATGTCGGTGGTGAGGGTGACCAGGTAGCCGTCGTCCTCACCGACGGCGCCCACGCGTGGCGCCATCGCGGTCTCACTGCCGTAGACGCCCTCACCGAACGAGAACACCTCCTCGGTTCCGGCGCGCAGGTCGTGTTTGACCAGGCCGTCGAACAAGAACCAGCCTGGCCTGCCGGTGGCGGCATAGGTGTAGCGGTAGTCGCCGCCGACGCATTCGGGATTGATGGTGCCGAATTCGGTGATGGACTCCGAAAGCCGCTCTTCTCGTACTGCCCCGGTGACCAGATTGAACCGCCACCGGTGCAGCCGTGCCTGCAGGCGATCGAGGGCGAGGAAGCGAAACAGCTTCTCCCACTTCGTCCCGCCGGTATCGAGCGGGGACGGATCGCCCTCGAAGAAGCCGTCGAGCACGATCTCGTCGCCGTCCTCGTAGGCGTTGGTGAAGTGCAGCACGAAGGTGGGGTCGGCCTCGAACCAGCGAATGTCTGCGGTGCCGCCGCGGCGCGGGATCACCGCGAACCGCGACGGGATGTCGGGGTAGAAGCGCGGCAGGTGCACGTCGTGCTCGAGCAGCTGGGGATCCCAGAACAGCGGGAAATCGTTGAGGATGGCGTAGTTCTCGGTAAACGCCATGTCGTGGGGCAGACGCGGACCGGGCAGCGGGATGTCGACGTAGTGCGCCAGCTGGTTGTGTTCGTCGACCACGCCGTAATGCATGTACGGCTCTTGCTTGCTGTAGTTGAAGAACAGCAGTTCACCGGTTCTGTTGTCTACCTTGGGATGTGCGGACACACCCCACTCGACGGGGAAGCCGCCGCTCCAGGACTCCTTGCCCAGCGTGGCGGCCGAATACGGATCGATCCGGTACAGGTCGCCGCACTGGTAGAAACTGGTCAGCGCGATCCCGCGGTGGACGATGACGTCGGTGCTCGACGCGTCCTTCATCTTGGTACGTGCGCCCCACCCCTGTTCGCGCCGCGCCAGTTGCACGGGCTCGGCCAGACCCGGCCACAGCGGCTCACCGGCCTCGTTCTCGGCCAGAAACCCGTCCGTGCGGATAAAACGGTTGCGGTAGAACGCCTTTCCGTCACGGAAGCCGACCACGTGCACCATGCCGTCGCCGTCGAACGGATGATAGGTCTTCAGCGCCGGATGCAGCGGGTTCTCGGTGTTGCGCAGGTAGACGCCGTCCAGATCGCGGGGGATTTCGCCCTCGACAGCGCGGACGTCGTCGGCGTCCCACTCGGTGGTCTGGGGCCGCCACGGTCCGGTCCGGTAGGGATGCTCGTCGTCCTCAGGCAGCGTGGAAAGGAACTTGCCGACGATCTCAACATCCATTCTCACTCGCCTCCGGTGCCGCTGACGACGAAACTCACTGTGGTGGCGGTGCTGCCGCCGAAGTTCAGCGTGCCGAAAATTTGGGCGTCATCGACCTGGTATTCGCCGGCGTCGTCGCTGACCTGCTTGGCCGCGTCAAGCAGCATCCGCACGCCGGAGGCTCCGACCGGATGTCCGCCGCCGATCAGGCCGCCGCTGGGATTGATCGGCAAACGGCCGCCGATCTCGATCTCGCCGTTCTCGATTGCCTTCCACGATTCACCCGGGCCGGTCAGCCCAATGTGGTCGATCGCCAGGTACTCGCTGGGGGTGAAGCAGTCATGCACTTCGAATCCGTCGACGTCGTCGAGGGTGCGCCGGGCGCGGCGCAGCGCGTCGAGTACCGCGGCCCGCACATGGGGCAGGACGTACGGGTCGCCATCGGCGCGGTCGAGTTTTTGTCGCAGACCCAACCCGACGGTGCGATGGCCCCACCCGTCGATTCGGGCGATCGCGCGCGCATCGGGATGGTCGCGCAGATACGCGTCGTTGACGAGTACCAATCCGGCGCCGCCATCGGTCATTTGGCTGCAGTCGAATCGACGAAGCCGGCCTTCGGTGATCGGGTTGCTCGCGTCGTCGTCGGTGATCGGGTCGGGGACGATCCATTCCCGGGTTTGAGCGTTGGGGTTCCGCCGCGCGTTGGTGAAGTTCAGCTGTGCGATGGCCCGCAGGTGCGCGTCGTCCAGGCCGTACCGCCGGTCGTACTCGTCGGCCACTTGCGCGAACATGGATGGCCATAGGTAGCGGGCGTCGGCCCCCTCGTGCCCGGTCCACGCGGCCGCACCCAGATGCTGCGCGGCGGTGTCGCCGGGGACGGTCTTCTCCAACTCGATGCCCATCACCAGCGCGGCATCGTAGGCGCCCGATCGCAGGTCGGCCATCGCCGAGAGCGCCGCCACGCTGCCGGAGGCGCACGCCGCCTCGTGTCGTGAAGCCGGTGTATCCCAGAGGCCGTCGCAGACCGTAGCCGGCATCGCCCCGAGGTGGCCCTGACGCGCGAACATCTCGCCGAAGGCGTTGCCGACGTGGACCACCTCGATGTCGGCCGCATCGACCCCGGCCGCCGTCAGCGTGGCGTCGACGACCTCGGCGGTCAACGCGGCGAAGTCGCGGCCTTCTTTGGTGAGATTGCGAGCGAAATCGCTTTGATAACCACCGAGAATCCACACACCGGCCGAGTCATCCATACGCCGACGGTACTCCGGGACGGCGGGGATGTTCAGCGCTATCGGCCACCCGATGCGGGTCGGCCAAGAGCCGAGAAAAAGGGGCGGCCCCGTCGGCTCTCGGGCTGAACCGACGGGACCTAGACGGGTGCGCAGGCCGGCCGACGCACACGCCTCTGTTGCATCATTGCCACCGATGGGGGTCGACAAACATGCGGACCCTAACTCGTTCGCTTGTGCGACACCGTTGGCGCGCACCGGGCGGCCGACGATTTTCGTTACGCGCGTGTGCAATAGAGCTTCGGAGAATTGTGCCGGTGCAAGGCTGAGCTGCGGCAATGTGGTGCGCTTGTACCGATCGGCGGCTCGCGTCGCCGCTCGGCTTCCGACGGAGTCCGACGCGCCAACCGCCTGCGCCGAGGCGCGCACCGCCACCGGCTTCCCGGGGGCGCCCAGCAAATCTGGCGATGTCGCCACCCGCCGCGTCCCCCGACCGCCGCGCCATTGCCGCGAGGCATGTGGCGAGGCGCCCGCTCACCGCGACACAGCCGGACGGTCGAGCGATCAGCCACCTGGCGGTGACGCCGACCGCGGCCCATTTCGGCACCATGCCGGGCGCCCTTTGACCCGGTTAGCGGCCACGACGGCAAAGGCCTTAACGCTTCTCATCTCGCTCGCATGAGTGATGAGCTAATCATCTGCGGACCGCGGCGTGGGCGGGGACCGTCGCGTTGCGACACGGTCACGGATGAATACCTATCAGCTCATCACTGGTCACATTTGCCCCGCCAATCACTATCGTCACATGGGCCAGCTAAGGGACGTCATCGCGGTGTCCTACCCCTCGAAAGGTGCTACATGTCGGCGTTTCTGCGAAGTGTGTCGCTATCGATGGCGTCGGCGGCCGCTATCGGATTCGTCCTCGTGGTGGGGCCCGCGCCGGTTGCAAACGCCACACCGTGCGGGGCGCCCGAGGCGAACGTGGACCCTCCCGCCGCGCCCCCGGCCATGCCCGCGCCCCAGCCGGTCGTGCAGCCGCCGACCGGGCGCCGGCCCACCCACACGAATGACCAGGCGCCACTACCGAGGCTGGGGCCACTGATCTCGTCACTGCTCAAACCGGCCGCTCCGGGCCGCCAGTACTCCGCACCGCTGCATCCGCAAGCCGAGGTGCTGCCCCCCGGCCCCAATCCGCCCGCGCCCGGCGTCCCGCTACCGCCCAACGCAAACCAATTGCGCCCCAACGCCGCTCCCGTTCCGCAACCGCAGCCACAGCCCCAGCCGCCGCCCGAGCCGGGACCGCCGCCTCCTTCGATCGCGGGGGCTCCGACGTCGCTCGTCGACTGGGTGACCGGACCGAACGGCCCCAACAAAACCCTGCAACGTTTCAGCATCTCCGGTACCGACCTCGGAATTGCTTGGGACAACGGTGATCCCGCCAACCGCCAGGTGCTGATGGCCTTCGGTGACACCTTCGGCTACTGCAAGGTGCACGGCCAGCAGTGGCGCTACAACACCCTGTTCCGCAGCAACGACCACGACCTGTCCAAGGGCATTCACATCGCCGACGGTGTGCCGAACGACAGGTATTCCGGCTCGCCGGTGTGGGCGCCCGGACTTTCCAAGCAGGTCGTCAACACCATCCACAAAGCCGCGCACGAGACTGGGATCATCCCGACCGCGGCGATGTCGATGGGCAGGACCCAGTACATGAGCTACATGTCGATTCGCCAGTGGGGCCGCGACGGCGAATGGTCGACGAACTACTCGGCGATCGCCCGGTCCAACGACAACGGCCAGAACTGGGGGATCTTCCCGACAACCATTCGTACCGCTTCGCCGGATGCCATTCCGGGAGCGGGGTTTACGCCGGGAAACGAGAACTTCCAGATGGGCGCGTTCATGAAGGGGAACGACGGTTACCTCTACCAGTTCGGCACCCCCTCCGGACGCGGCGGCGCGGCGTTCCTCTCGCGCGTCCCGCCGAATCAATTGCCCGACCTGACCAAGTACCAGTACTGGAACGGCGACAACGGCGGCCATTGGGTGGCTAACAACCCAGGCGCGGCGACGCCGATCTTCCCGGGCCCCGTTGGCGAAATGTCGGCCCAGTACAACAGTTATCTCAAGCAGTACCTGGTGCTGTACACCGACGGAGGCAGCAACGACGTGGTGGCGCGGACCGCGCCGACGCCCCAGGGGCCGTGGAGCCCTGAGCAACCGCTGGTGTCATCCTTCCAAATGCCCGGTGGCATCTATGCGCCGATGATCCATCCTTGGTCGTCGGGCCGAGACCTGTACTTCAACCTGTCGTTGTGGTCGGCCTACGACGTGATGCTGATGCACACCGTGCTGCCGTAGCGCCGTTGCCGGCGAACAACGACTGTCGAGTGACCGGACGCTTTCGCTCGCAGACGCCCGGGGGGATGCGGGCGTCTGCGGCGTTAGCTGCCGGAAATTTGCTTTGCAAGATCAGTTAGCCAGCGGCTCAATGCTTTTCGGTAAGTCTGCCGTGGGGGTATCGGCTACTGCGGTGGCAGCGGAATCCATCGCTTACCGTCCGTCGTCCACCCGCAGGGCAGGTAGTTCCAGTGCGCGGGCGGATTGGGGTCAAAACTCAGGCATTTCGGTGCGTAGAACGAAGGGCCGGGAGGCGGTGGGGCCGGCTGATTCTCAGCGCGTGCGATGGCCCCGCTGAGCATCACGGCTCCAACGGCCATCAGTGTCGCGAATAGCTTCCGCATCGCAAACTCGGCGACTTTCGTGCCCCGACGAAGGGGGCGCTACGGTTCTTCCCTCGCATGCATGGTATCGATGCTAGCCCTCTTTTCCGTCTGGTGTGGGACTTGAGATTCTCCGGTCGGTCACCGCGCAGCCGGCGATGTGTCGACTTGGCCGTCATTGCTGTATACCGGTGGCGGCATCGGCGAGCGCGGGACAATAGGCGAAATCGAGAAACGCAACCTGGACAGGGCATCACAACGAAAAGTACGCTCGTGTCAGCGATCTATTGTCAGAGCAGAAATTGTTGCGGCACAAACCCGTGCAGCCAGGAGCATTAACAATGAGGTATCTCGATTCGAGCTCACCTTCGGCGTTTGCGGTGAGGACCTCTGAAGTTGTACTGCGCCGCCTGAGTCACGGCCCGTTGGCCGCCCGTTACCTCGCACACGCCCGTCCCTGCCTCGACAGAGTCATCTCTGAGCAAACACGCCAAGATAGTTGGCGCGCAATAGAATTCATTGCGGATAGCCATAATCGGCGCGTCGAATCCTACCTGCAACGCCGACGGCATCGTCCGTGGCGCAACCGCGGATCTTAGCCTCGCAAGCCGAGCCATCCATGTCGTGATCGGCGTTGCACAGCAACTCCGACCAGGCAGGCATGTCGCCCACGGCCGAACAACGCCGTAGCGAGATCTCGCGTCGTGCAGGTAGCCCGAGCCGCAATCTGCTGGCGCGGATCCGGGCCACGGTTGCAGTTCGCGTGTGTCACAGCAAGCCATGTGGTAGCGCTCGGCCTTAGTCCCACCGGCGGAAATGAGCCAGCCGCGTTGCGGGTCTGGATGGGGACCGGTGGTTGCGCACTCAACACGAAAGTGCGGTCAACGAATCAGTCGATGGGTATGGCGAGTCGCCGTCCGTTCCGCAGGTGAGTTCGCTACGCCATCAAATATGAGGTGCATCAATGGATTACGGGGGTTTACCGCCGGAGGTCAACTCCGGCCGGATGTACATGGGGCCCGGATCGGGGCCGATGCTCGCCGCAGCCGCGGCGTGGGATGCTTTGGCCGCCCAGTTGCACTCGGCGGCAGCATCGTATGAGTCGGTGATCTCGAATCTGACCGGCGGCTGGCAGGGTACTTCGTCGACCGCGATGTCGGCCGCGGCAGCGCCTTATGCGGCGTGGATGAGCGCGACCGCTGCCCAGGCCGAGCAAACCGCTGCTCAGGCGCGAGTGGCCGTAGTTGCCTATGAGGCCGCATTCGCCGCAACGGTGCCTCCGCCTATCGTTGCGGCCAATCGTGCCCGGTTGATGACTCTGGTGGCGACCAATCTTCTCGGTCAGAACACCTCGGCGATCATGGCCACCGAGGCCGAGTACGCCGAAATGTGGGCCCAGGATGCGGCGGCGATGTACGGCTATGCCGCCGCCTCGGCGACCGCTACACAGATGACACCACTCAGCCAGCCGCCGCAGACCGTCAACCCGGCCGGCACAGCAATACAGGCCGCTGCGGTCGCGCACGCGACCGATGGCTCTGCCGCAACAAGCACGCAAACCGTACTGCCACAGTTGATGTCGTCCGTGCCGCAGTCGTTGCAAACCCTGGCAACGCCTACGGCCGCCGCCGACCCGCCGTCGCTGCTGTCCGCGTTCGACTCGGCCCTCACCGGTCCGTTGGGGCCCGTCTCGTTGTACGGCATCGGGGGCAGTCCCTATCTGCTGGGCGTTGAGAGCTACCTGGTTCCCCAGAACGTGGCGAATGTGAACAGCGCCAGACAACGGCTCGACCGGGACAGATCGGCGCTGCGGTCGCTTGGCCTGGACCGCGGTCCGGAGACGCGGGTAGTGGGGACAACGACCACCGGCAGCGCCGGAATACCAACGGGTATAGGCCGTTCCGCAGCGGTAGGACCTTTGTCGGTACCGCGCGGATGGGCTGCGGCAGCCCCCGAAATTCGGTCGGTTGCCGCAGTATTGCCGCAGGCCAATTTCGCCGCTGCTCCGGTCGCCCTGACGGCAGAAGGGCAGGGGAGCCTGTTCGGCAACATGGCCGCTTCAGGCCTGGCGGGGCGCGCCGTGGTCGCGACCGGTGATGGTTCTGGCCGCGGAATAGGGTTCGGAGGCAATGCCTTCGGACGAACGGCGACCACTGCCACGATCATCGTCATCAATGGGGACGACGCGCAGGAATAGTCTGACGCGCTCATATCAAGGAGCAGCAATGGATTTTGGAGCATTACCGCCGGAGACCAACTCCGTGCGGATGTACGCCGGCCCCGGCTCGGGGTCAATGTTGGCCGCGGCGTCGGCATGGGACGGATTGGCCGCCCAGCTGTACGCTGCATCTGCATCGTATGAGTCGGTGATCGCGAACCTGTCGAGCGGTTGGCAGGGTCCGTCGTCGGTGGCCATGGAGGCTGCGTCGGCGCCCTACGTGGAATGGATGAGGGCGAGCGGCGCACAGGCGGAGCAGGCCGCTTCCCAAGCCAGAGCGGCGGCGGCGGCTTATGAGACCGCGTTCCTGGCGACGGTGCCCCCGGCGGCGATCGCGGAAAACCGCGGTCAGTTGGCGTCACTGGTGGCGACAAACGTTCTCGGGCAGAACACCGCCGCGATCGCAACGACCGAGGCCGAATACGGGCAGATGTGGGCGCAAGATGCGGCCGCCATGTATGGCTATGCCGGTTCCTCTGCGACTGCCGCGCAGATGTCGCCGTTTGGCCAGCCGCCGCAAACCACCAATCCCGTTGGAGCAGCCGGTCAATCGGGCGCCGTCGCCCAGGCTGCCGGCACGGCGCCGGCCAACACGCAGTCGGCCTTGTCGCAGCTGATGTCGACCACACCGCGAACGCTGCAAAGCCTCGCGTCGCCCGCCCCATCGCCTGCGGCCGATCCGTCGTCATTGACAACGTTCTTGAACAATTTGAACTCCACGCCGCTGGCGAGGATTGCCGCGAACATCGAATTCGTCACCAAAGGCATTCGGCCGGTGAATGACACGTTGCTTAGTCTCAGCTTGGGCCTGGTGGCAACGGCACGGACCTGGAGCGACACAGCGGTCGATCTCGAGGCGCCACTGTTCGCGTCGCTCGGTTCAGGTAGCCAGACGGTGGGGGCAGCGAGTGGGGCTGCGGTGTCGGCAAGCGTCGGCAGTGCGGGCCTAGCCGGTGCCCTATCGGTGCCGCCGAGCTGGGCCGTGGCCAGCCCCGCGGTCAAGCTCGCTGCCAGTGTGTTGGAGTGCACTAGCACGGGTGCCGCTCCAGCGGCCGTGAGTGGCTTCTCGGGTGAGATGGCCTTGGCAGGCTTGGCCGGAGGCGCTCTCGGCGGTGCCGTGCCCCGCGGGTTCACTAAAGGCAGCGCCCGAAACGTCGGCCGTCGCGCATCGGACAGTGACGACAAGACTCCCGATAAACTCAAGGCTGTACTCGCGGAGCTGCAGCAAGCGCCCGAGGTGATTCAGCACTGGCACACCGATAAGGCGCATCTGGAAAGCCTCCTGGACCAGCTCTCCAAGAAGCCGGGCGTGCACGCCGTGCACTTGTCGTCGGCCGGCAAATCCAAAGCCACACCGCCGCGGCCAACGTGGGGCTGAACGTTCCGGTGGTGTGCTGCAGCCCAATATTGTTGATACACAGCATCTTTCGGCAGCGTATCCGCCTGGTCCGGCCAGGGGAGGAACGGGCGACGTCCAGTCAGCCGGCTTCTGCCAGACGCAAGGAAGGCGCCGTCTCTTTGAGCCTCCCGAGCCCGCCGACCGCTTCAACCGCTTGCCTGAACCGCCCATGCTGATCCATCACCCAGTCCAGCATCGCGGGCCACAGATCCACATCCGCGACGTCGTCGAACTGCGAGGTGACGCAGATGGCGGCGGCCTTCTTGCCGGGCTTGTCGTCCCACTCGGCGTCCTGGCCCAAGGCCCGCTCGAATTCGTCTTTTATCGCATGGAGTGCTTCGAACCGGCCCAAATTGACACGGGCATCGGGGCTGCTGAAGTAGAGCTGCACGCCGAGACCCTGGTGCGTGAAGGCGGTTGAGTAGGAGACCGCGCTCGTGCCGGTAGGCAGGTTGTATCGCGAGGCGCGTGTCGGTGTTTTCCGTTTTGTCCAGCCAGGGTGCTCCGCGCCGACCCGATTGAGAAACTGCTCCCAGAAGTCCCGATACAGCTTCGAGCGCTCGGTCAGTGTCGCTGGGTTGTCTTGCCTCCCCGACTTGCTTGGCTGAGCGACCGCCTCGGAGTCCGGCGCCGCGGTGGGGCCGTCGGCCTGGACCACCTCGATCCCGACTCCGGCAGGGCGAACATCGGCGTCTCGGGCGGCTGCTTTCCTGGCGGTTGCCGCTCGTGTCCTCGCCTTGGCGGCCCTCGCCTTCGCGGGCCTCGTCTGAACGACCAACGCCCCGAGCACGATTCCACCGATCGCGACAAAGAAGACAACAAAGAGAATGTAGAAGAAGTTCGCCGCATCCATGACGTCACCGCTGCGAAGCCAGTCGGCGGAACTCGGCGGCAAATCCGGACGGATGCCGGCTCATCGACTGGGCAGTCATGAGGCGGCTACTACAAGTGACTGTTGAACGCCGTCGTGGCCGTGAGATGCGCCGCGGGACAACATGCTCGCCCAAACCTCCGCGATTGGTGATGCAATTTGGTGACGTTGCCCGACTCGTCGGTTCGAGCGTAAATGCCTCAGCTGGCAGTTACACGGGAATTGTGAATCTCGCAACCGCTCTGCACCCTTGAGCCGCCGGCGCGATCGGGGCCAGACCGCCCTGGCTCAGGTCCGCCTCAGGGAAACGCTGGGCGGATCGGTCGTGAGGCTTTCTCCTTTTGCCTATCAGAGGCCCCCGCACCGTGACGGCGCCAGGATGGGCGACCAGGGAGGGCAATCCGGTGGTAAAGGTTGCGGCGGGGGTGACGGGATTGGAGTTGGGAAGAGGTTAGGACCTTCCCAGTAGTGCGCGGGAGCGTGAGTCCGCACGTCGTAGGCGAAGTAATAGGTGTGGCACACACTCATGTCCCAAACTAGGTCGGCATCCGACCGAGGTGGATCATTCGGCATAGCTTGTCCTGGGCACCATTGGAATGGGCCATAGGTGTAGGCGTGAGCGATACCAGCGCCCGGCCCCAAACTCGCCATACCCAAACCGCCGGACATTAGCATGATCGTTGCTAATCCAACGATTTCTCGTTTCATAAACCGCAGGCTATTCCCCCTGACCCGGGAAGACTAGAGGATCGAACGGTTCGATTTACGTTGGTCGTTCGTTGCTGTGGAGCCGGGTCGTGATTCAAGCACGCGCGGAGGTCCCGTCGGAGGAGGAGTAAGGCCGCGCGGTTGCTGTGCGCCCGAAACATGCCGGGAGCGCTCTCAGCCGAATGACGTCAGTTGGTGCTCGACAGTTTGTCAGCGGGTGACGCCTGTCGACGTTTCGGCCGCTGCGTCGTGGGCTGGCCCTTGAGGCCCTTGTTGTCGGGGAGCTGAGCGTTGTCGAACGACGTCTCCCGGCTGGGCACTCGGCTCGCCACCACTATCTGCGGTTTGAATGTCTTTCCGCCCCGCAGCTCGACCTTGATCGCCGGGTCGGCGTACTGAGCCAACGTCCGCAGCGCCGACTTGCTGTACGCGCGTAGCGCGCTGATGAATCCGTCATGCGGTACCGGCAATATCGGCGCGAACGGCAGGGTCAACGACAACCGCGCAATGTGTACCAACGACGGTGGGCGCGACAGGTCGATGATCAGCAGTTTGCTCGCGACGCGGGTGCCTTCGGCAAATACTCGAGCGGCTAGCGGCGGTGGCAGGTGGTGTAAAGACAGGGCGAACACGGCGAGGTCGTAATGGCCATCGGGGGCGTCGATGGCGGTCGCGTCCATCGCGCGGACCACCGCACGCGGGTGTCTGCCGAGGTTGCTCTCGGCGATGGTCGACACAAATGTGGGGTCGATGTCCGTGGCCGTCACTCGGGCGGTGGGATGCATCTCCAGCAGCGCTCGCGACAACCCGCCGTGGCCGGCACCGAGTTCGATGATGTTGGGATCGGGTACTTCCGCGACCTCATCGAGCGCGATGCGCGCGAAGTTCTTCTGGGTACCCGAAAACCTTTCCATGCGCTCCAATGAGCGGACCACTTTGCGTTTCAGATCGTCGACATCGTCGCGGTCGAGGTATTCCAGACGATCGGTTTGCAGCCGCCGGTCCAGCCATGAGGCGTCCGGGCCCCCGCGCGGCATACTGTCGATTTCGAGGCTTTTGGCCGCCCCGCCGGCGCCCCGTTTCGAACGGGTCAAAAAGTTCAACACCAAGCCCAGCACCCCCGCTCGTGATCTTAGACGCTGCCCTATTCGTGCGGAGATGAACGCTACACGTGCGCTAATCGTTTTTCTGTGCGTACACACCGGGTCCTTCGTCGTGCGATTTCTTGAGTTCGCTTTCTGGCGGTGAGGCGTGGGAGGGCCGCGACGCCCCGGGCAACTGTTCAGATGTTGCCCGTGTACGCGACGGTGCCCTCTTCCTCGTTAGCCTTCTCAATCGCCGCATCTACCGCTTCGATCAAGTGGGGCTCATCATCGGGCAAGCATGCTGCCTCGATCTTGTTGACCCCGTCATGTTCAGCCCGGAACCGGTCGTGGCCGGAGAATTGCTTTTTGAAGTGCTGGCGCCAGTTGGCGCCTCTGGGCCAGGCGGGAAGCGGCGTGGTCTCGATCTCGTACACGTTCCGCACTTGCCTCAACGCCGACGGAAAGAGGGTCCTCGGCCCGTGCAGCGGCTTGGGTTCTCCAACACGCGAAATGCCGAGGTTCATTCGTCGTAGCCTCCCGTCTGCTTTAACCTTTCTTTCGCCTTGTTTGTATTGCCACGATGCGCAGATTTACGCACCTGGTCGGATATCGGACGCACCTTGGGCAGGCCAGCAACAGTGCATCTGGCCGCTCACTCGGTGCTCAGATGGTGCCCCTGCCAACCTTCTCGGCACTGCTCTGCCACGCTCAACTCCCTCAGTCGAAGGAGTGTCGCGGATCAGCCGAACTAACTGTCAAGCATCAGCCGAAACACTGTCACACATCAGCCGAAGACAGACTGTCACGCATCACCCGACGTAATACAACCACCTGTGCCCCCGGCAGGATTCGAACCTGCGACACCGGCTTTAGGAGAGCCGTGCTCTATCCCCTGAGCTACGGGGGCGGACCGGCCTGAGCTTACCGGCAGGCCGGCGGCAATCGCCCCGGCGGTCAGCGCAGTTCGGCGATCACCTTGGAGAAGTTGCCGATGTTGTTGTCCTGCACGGTGAAGGACGACACGCCGTATTTGTCGCGGTATGCGAGCAACGTGTCGGCGATCTCCCGCGGCGAACCGCTGAGCACTGAGGGCTGGGACAGGATCTCCTCGTCGGACAGGTTGGGCGCGTAAGTGCGGGTCAGCTTGAGGTCGGGCTCGGTCTCGCCGTCGCGTGGCATCGCCGTGATCGCCAGGTTCAGCTCCAGGGAGTCGAACCGTTCTCCCGCGGCGTTGCGGACGAACTCGACGCGTTCGGCGAACGGATCCTCGACGTCGCGCACCTTGGAGCCGGTCAGCCCGATGATGTCGGCGTTGCGGGCGGCGATGGTCAACACCCGATCACCGTTGCCGGCGATGATGAGTGGGGTCGACGGGTGGTGTTCTTTCAGGTACTTCGTCATGTGCTCGAGGTAGTCGACCCGGGCGCCGGCGCTGGGATAGGGAATCTCCGCGGCCTCGAACTCTTCTCGCACATAACCGGTGCCCAGCCCGATCTCCAGGCGGCCATCGCTGAGCAGATCCAGGGCCTGCATGTCGCGGCTGAGCAGGGCCGGCTTGTAGAACGCGGAGTTCAGCACGTACATGCTCAGCCGTAGCGTCGTGGTGACCATCGCGACCGCGGTCAGCGTCGGGAACGGTGCCGCGGCACCCAAATGGTCGGGCACACAAAGAATGTCGAAGCCGGCGTCCTCGGCGCGCTTGGCTTTGTCGAGCAGCGCCTCGCGCGACTTGAAGAACCGCATGCTCATTCCGAAGCGAAAGTCTCTGGCCACCAACAATCTCCGTTCAACGATCCGACATCGACCAACTGCGGGCGGCCGCGGCCAGCCCCTGGGTCAGGGCGCTGGTGACCGACGACAAACCGTCGTCGCCCGGCAGCGGACTGCGCGGGCTGATCCCCCTGACCCGCGCCGAGAGCTCCAGTTGCGTTCCGCCGCCACGCACCCGGTTCACCGGGTTGCGCGGGTGCAAGCCCCGCAGCTCCGGCGGGATGTCGTCGAGGTCGGTGACCACCTGGTAACCGGTCAGCTGGATGTGCCGGTTCAGGTGGGCGGCCAATGCCCGATTGCGACCGCCGGCCAGCAGTTGGGTGCTCCGACCGTCGCGGCCATACCCGTGCAGCGACACCGCGACGTCAACATGGTCGAGGAACTCGGCGAGCCGTGGCGACTCGGCCGGATCGAACAGGGCCGACGGCAGGTGGTGCGGGTAGCGATCCGGATGGCGCACCGCATAGACCGATGCGCCGGCGGCTTCGGCGGCGCGCTCGGCGATGACGTCGGTCATCTCCTCCAGCCCGCCGCCGTGGATCGCGAAAAAGCCGAAACGCGAACGCAATCGGCTGATCTCGGTCACCCCAGGTTCGCGCAGCAGTGCCGAAAGTGACTGTGGCCCAGGCCCGGACGCAGAGGACGATCTCGGACCGGGCCATCCGGCGGGATCCCAGCGGCGCAAGAAGTCGACCCAACGCTGCGGCAGCCCGTGCTGGGTAGCGCCATCGATGATCTTGGGCAGGTAACCCGGGCGGGGCGGGCCCGGCGTGACCCGGTGATCGATGTAGACCCAGGCCGACGCGGGCCCGTCGTCGGTGTGCACGGTCATCTCGTCGCGCCGGTAGCGCACCGGCACACCCTCGGCGCTGTCCAACGTCGCCAAGTCACCGTCGGAGATCTGCCAAACCACCCCGTGCACCTCGTTACCGGCGAGCGGTTCCACGGTGGCCACGCCGCGCTGGTTGATCAGCCAGTCGTGATCGGCAAGCACCGCCGGTCGCGGCCGCGCGGCGTCGGGACACCGTTGCGCCATCTGCCGGACGCATAGGTTCGACCCGTATGCGAAGTAGAGGTGCCCGAGCGCCGGCATTCAGCCCGTCACCGTCAGCCAGATGAGCACCACGTTGAGCAGACTAATCAATACGCCGACGGCCCAGCCGACAATCGTCGTGATGCGGTGATTGACGTCGCCACCCATCAACTCGCGGTCGCTGGTCAGCTTGATCAAAGGCAGCACCGCAAAAGGGATTCCGAACGACAACACCACCTGCGACAGCACCAATGCGCGGGTGGGGTCGAAGCCGACCGCCAGGATCACCAGGGCGGGCACCAGGGTGATCACCCGGCGCACGATCATGGGAATCGACCGGCGCAGCAAGCCCTGCATGATCATGGCGCCGGCATAGGCGCCCACCGACGACGACGCCAGACCCGACGCGAGCAAGCCGACCGCGAACAGCACCGCGATGGTCGGGCCAAGCGTGTGGTGAATCGCCGCATAGGCGCCCTCGATGGAGGCGCTGAGGTCGCGGTGCTGCAGGTTGACCGCGGCGATCAGCAGCATCGCGGCGTTCACCGTGCCGGCCACCGTCATCGCCAGCACGACATCCCAGCGGGTGATGCGCAACAGCAGGCGCCGATGCGACCCCTCGCCGGGATGCCCGTGCCGGTCCAGCACGAGGCCCGAATGCATGTAGACCGCGTGCGGCATCACGGTGGCGCCCAGGATGGCCGCCGCCAGCAGCACGCTTTCGGTGCCCTGGAATCTGGGTACCAGTCCGCCGAGCATCTCCTCCGGCGGCGCCGTCTTGACGAAGAAGCTCGCCGCGAAACCGATCGCGATGACGAGCAACAGGCCGGTGATGACCCGCTCGAAAATGATCTGTCCGCGCCGGTCCTGAATCCCCAGCAGCAGCAAGGCGACCAGACCGGTGATCAACCCGCCGGCCAGCAGCGGCAAATCGAAGAGGATGTGCAGGGCGATGGCCCCGCCGACCACCTCGGCCGCGTCGGTTGCGACGGCCACGAGTTCGGCCTGGGCCCAATAGATCAACCGCGCCGGGCGGCCCATCCGTTTACCGATCGTGCCGGGCAGCGAGCGTCCGGTGACCAGCCCCAGCTTCGCCGACAGGTACTGCACAAGGCCCGCCAGCACATTGGCTGCCACGATGACCCACAGCAGCAGGTAGCCATACTGCGAGCCGGCGCTGACGTTGGCGGCGACGTTGCCCGGGTCGACGTAGGCGATGGCGGCGACGAACGCAGGCCCGAGCAGATACCAGTTGCCCTTCAGCGAGCCCTGGGTGCGCTGCCCCAACGTGCCGACCTCGATTCCCTCCACCAAATAATAAAGTGAGGTTAACCGAACATCGCAACGCGACCGTCGGCGGCTCCGGCGTTTAAGGCCCTCGTGCCTCAGCTGGGGCGGTAAAGCCCCTTCCCGGTGACCAGCGGCAGGTCCAGGGTCGTCACGATGCCCGGGTGCGCGGCGACTACCGCCGGGATCGCGTTGACTACGCGCATCGCGGTGGCCACCAGGCCGGCGTGATTGTGATCGCCCTTACGGCTGCTCAGGCAGACATCCATGGCATAAGACGGTTCGCCGGTGATCTCGATGCGGTAGGAACCGCCCTCTTGGGCCGGCTGGGGCCAGTCGGGGCACAGGTCCTCGCGCAGCCGGGTGACGTGTTCCAGGACGACGACGGGATTGCCGTCGACCATGCCGAACACCTCGAAGCGCAGCGCCGCGGCGGTGCCCTTGGCGATATGACCCGAGGCGATGTCGAAGTCCTCGGGGGCTGGTATGCGAACGTGGTCCTGGGTGACCGCGTCGAGCGAAATGCCCAGGCCCGCAGCCATTTGGCGGATCACCGACCCCCACGCCAGGCTGAGCACGCCGGGTTGCAGCAGCATGGGAACCTCGTCCAGCGGCTTGCCGAACCCCATGACGTCGAACATGACCGCGGCGCTGTCGTACGTGGCGTAGTCGACGATCTCCATGCATCGAATCTGCTGAATGCTCTGGCAGGTGCCCGCCAGGGCAAGTGGCAACAGATCGTTGGCGAAGCCGGGATCGATACCGTTGACGTAGAGACTCGAATTCCCTTCGCGCGCCGCATCTTCCAAGGGCTTGATGAGTTCCTCGGGGATGACCTGCCACGGATACTGCAAGAACACCGGGCCGCTGCCGACGATGTTGATCCCCGCCGCCAAGACGCGCCGGTAGTCCTCGAGCGCCTCGGGCAGCCGGTTGTCGGCCAGGGCGTTGTACACGGCGCATTGTGGCCCGGTGGCCAGCACGGCATCCAGGTCGGTGCTGGCGAGCACTCCTGTCGAATCGCTAAGCCCCGCAAGCTCGGCCGCGTCCTTGCCGGCCTTGGCGTCCGAGGACACCCAGACGCCTTTCAAGTCGAACTCGGGATTGGTGATGAGCGCCCGCAGAGCGTGGATACCGACGTTGCCGGTGCCCAGTTGGACGACGGGGATGGGCATGACTGGCTCCTTAGGTCACAGGTCCGGGACGGGTATGTCGAGGTTGGGGAAGGTGAGACCACCGTCGACCTCGAGCGTCTTGCCGGTCAGGAAGCTGCCGGCGGGGGACGCCAAATAGACTGCGGCAGCGGCAATGTCGACGGGATCGCCGAGGCGCCGCATGGGAGTGGCCTTCTCCATCGGTGCCCGCAGCTCGTCGTTGGAGGCAACCACGTCCAGGGCGGAGGTCAGGATCGACCCCGGCGCGATCGCGTTGACGCGAATGCGCGGGCACAGGTCCAGGGCGGTCAGCCGAGTGTAATGCGACAGCGCGGCTTTGGCGGTGCCGTAGGCGGCGAATCCGCGCCCGGCCAGCCTGCCCATGGTCGAGGTGATGTTGATGATGCTGCCGCCGTCGGAGTGCTCCAGCATCAACGGGACCGCGGCCAGCGTCAGCGCGTGGGCCGTGGCGACGTTGAAGGTGAAAGCCTCTTTGAGGTCCTTCGTCGAGGTGGTCAGCAGCGTGTTGGGCATCGTCCCGCCGACGTTGTTGACGACGATGTCTAGTTTTCCGAATGCCTCGACGGCCTTGCCGGCCAGCTCGGCGGTGGACTCGGGATGCGCCAGGTCGGCGGCCACGACGTGGGCCCGCCGTCCGACGGCTCCGACCTGTTCTGCGACGGCTTCTAGTTGTGACTCCGTGCGCGAGGCGATCAGCACATCCGCGCCGGCCTCGGCGAAGGCCAGCGCAATCGCCGCCCCGAGGCCGCGGCCTGCACCGGTGATGACGGCGACTTTGTCGTCGAGACGGAACCTGTCAAGGATCATTGGCGGCCTCTCTTTTTTCGGTGTCAGCCGACACCGTAGCAAGCCGCGCCGTCTCGGATCGGGCATTTCTGGAACACGTTCTATTTTTCGCATGAGGGCGTGGTGGGCCGGCCCGCAGCGCAGGCATGCGCGCGGGAATCCCGTGCTGGACGACCGGTTCGCGGCGTCGCAAAGCCAGCCAACGCGCTTTGCTGTCGGAGGACGCAGAAACAGGGTTCAGCTTGCGTCCACCCACGGCGCCACCCGGTGCCATCGCGTTAAGCGGTGATCGCCGATCATTTTGCTCAGCGTTCACCTTGTTACTGTTAGCTTCGTGGCTGCGAGCCGGGCTGGTCGGGCGCACTGGCTACCGACCGGCGGCGGTCCCGTTTCATCCCAACCGTAAGGAAGCGAATTGAAACTCAACCGATTTGGCGCCGTGCTGAGTGTGCTGAGCGCTGGCGCGCTGGCGTTGTCGGCATGCGGAAGCGATAACAACGGGACCGGCGCGCACGCAACGAGCGGCTCCTCGTCGGGCAGCGTGAGCTGCGGCGGGACGAAGGCCCTCAAGGCCAGCGGCTCGACGGCTCAGGCCAACGCGATGACCCGGTTCGTCAACGCGTTCGAGCAGGCCTGTCCCGGCCAGACGCTGAACTACACCGCCAACGGTTCGGGCGCGGGAATCAGCGAATTCAACGGTAAGCAAACGGATTTCGGTGGTTCGGATTCACCGCTGGCCGCCAGTGAATACGCCGCGGCCCAACAACGTTGCGGGTCGCCGGCGTTGAATCTCCCGGTGGTGTTCGGCCCGATCGCCATCACCTACAACGTCACGGGCCTCAATTCGCTGAGCCTGGACGGCGCCACCGCCGCCAAGATCTTCAACGGCGCGATCGGTACATGGAATGATCCCGCCATCGGAGCGCTCAACCCGGGTGTCACGCTGCCCGCCGAGCCGATTCACGTCGTCTTCCGCAACGACGAATCCGGCACCACCGACAATTTCCAGAAGTACCTCGATGCCGCCGCCAACGGCGCGTGGGGCAAGGGGGCCGGCAAGACGTTCAAGGGTGGTGTCGGCGAGGGAGCAAAGGGCAACGACGGCACCTCGGCCGCGATCAAGGCGACCGAGGGGTCGATCACCTACAACGAATGGTCGTTTGCTCAGGCGCAGAAACTGAACATGGCCAAGATCATCACGCCGGCCGGGCCGGACGCGGTGTCGATCAGCGCCGACTCGGTGGGTAAGACGATTGCTGGAGCCAAGATCGCCGGCCAGGGCAACGACCTTGTGCTGGACACGCTGTCCTTCTATAAGCCGACCCAGGCCGGTTCCTACCCGATCGTGCTGGCCACCTACGAGATCGTCTGCTCGAAGTATCCCGACGCGCAGGTCGGCACGGCGGTCAAGGCGTTCCTGCAAAGCACCATCGGCGCGGGGCAGAACGGCCTGGTCGACAACGGCTACATCCCCATCCCTGACGCGTTCAAGTCGAGGTTGTCTGCTTCCATCAACGCCATCACATAACCTGAAGTGGTCGTGACACGAGGAACCGCAATCAGCTCGTCGACCACGGAGAAACCGGCGCTGACAACGCTGAGTGAACACGTGGGGCGGCGGGCTGATCGACTGTTCAAGTTGACGGCCGCCGCTGCCGGTTCGACGATCGTGGTCGCCATCCTGTTGATCGCGGTATTCCTGTTGCTGCGTGCGGTCCCATCGTTGCGCGTCAACCACGCGAACTTCTTCACCAGCGCCAAATTCAGCACCAGCGACCCGAACAGGCTCGCCTTCGGCATCCGTGACCTGCTGATGGTCACGGTGCTCAGTTCGGTCAGCGCGCTGGTGCTGGCCGTTCCCGTCGCGGTCGGTATCGCGGTGTTTCTCACCCAGTACGCGCCACGGCGGCTGGCGCGGCCCTTCGGCGCGGTGGTGGACCTGCTGGCCGCGGTGCCATCGATCATCTTCGGGCTGTGGGGGATCTTCGTGCTCGCCCCCCAGATCGAGCCGGTGGCCGCGTTTCTCAACCGTCACCTTGGTTGGCTGTTCCTGTTCAAGCAGGGCAATGTCTCGTTGGCCGGTGGCGGCACCATCTTCACCGCCGGCGTCGTGCTGTCGGTAATGATCCTGCCGATCATCACGTCCGTCTCGCGGGAGGTATTTCGGCAGACCCCGCACATCCAGATGGAGGCGGCGCAGGCACTCGGCGCCACCAAATGGGAGGTGGTGCGGATGACCGTGCTGCCGTTCGGGCGCAGCGGTGTGATCGCGGCCTCGATGCTGGGGCTGGGCCGCGCGCTGGGCGAGACCGTGGCGGTGCTGATCATCTTGCGTTCGGCCGCCCGCGCGGGTAGTTGGTCGCTGTTCGACGGCGGCTACACGTTCGCCTCGAAGATCGCGTCGGCGGCCGCGGAGTTCAGCGCGCCGCTGCCCACGGGGGCATACATCTCGGCGGGATTCGCGCTGTTCGTGTTGACGTTCGTGGTCAACGCGCTCGCCCGTGCGATCGCCGGCGGCAAGGTCAACGGATGAACCGCAACGTGGAGCGGCGCCCGTGACCGTCGAAGCGTTGGACCGACCGGTCAAGGTGGAGGTGTTCAGGCCGCTGAGCTTCCGGCGCCGGATCACCAACAGCACGGCGACGATCTTCTTCCTCGCTTCGTTCTGCGTTGCGCTGGTGCCGCTGATCTGGGTGTTGTGGATCGTGGTCGAACGAGGCTGGTACGCCGTCACCCGGTCGGGGTGGTGGACCCACTCGCTGCACGGGGTGCTGCCGGAGCAGTTCGCCGGTGGCGTCTACCACGCGCTCTACGGCACGCTGGTACAAGCCGGGGTGGCGGCGGCCATGGCCGTGCCGTTGGGCCTGATGACCGCGGTCTTTCTGGTGGAATACGGATCCGGCCGCTTGGTGCGGCTGACGACGTTCATGGTCGACGTCCTCGCCGGAGTGCCCTCGATCGTGGCGGCGCTGTTCATCTTCAGCCTGTGGATCGCCACCTTGGGCTTTCAGCAGAGTTCGTTCGCGGTATCGCTGGCCCTGGTCCTGCTGATGTTGCCGGTGGTGGTGCGCTCCGCCGAGGAGATGCTGCGGCTGGTGCCCGACGAACTGCGCGAGGCCAGCTACGCGCTCGGTGTGTCGAAATGGAAGACCATCGTGCGGATCGTCTTTCCGATCGCGATGCCCGGCATCGTGTCCGGCATTTTATTGTCCATCGCGCGGGTGATCGGTGAAACCGCGCCGGTGCTGGTGCTGGTCGGCTACAGCCGATCGATCAACCTCGACATCTTCCACGGCAACATGGCGTCTCTGCCGCTGCTGATCTACACCGAGCTCACCAATCCCGAACACGCCGGATTCCTGCGGATCTGGGGCGCGGCGCTGACGCTGATCATCATGGTCGCCGTCATCAACATCGTTGCGGCGCTGACCCGTTTCGTGGCAACCCGCAGACGCTGACCCGGTCAGGACTTCGACGCCGCCTTTTTGGCCGCTTTTTTGGCCGGCGCTTTCTTGGCGGTCGTCTTTTTCGCGGGGGCCTTTTTCGCCGCGGCCTTCTTCGCGGGCGCCTTGCCGTTGCCGGAACGCGCCTTCACGCTGGCCTCCAGCTTGGCGAGCAGGTCTGATACGTCCTCGGTCTCGTCCAGCTCCTTCGGCTGCTCCTCGGTGGTAAACGCTTCTCCGCCTTCGAGTTTGGCGTCGACCAACTCTTGCAGCTGCTCCTGATAGGTGTCGTGATAGCGATCGGGATTGAAGTCCTCGGCCATCGACTCCACCACCTGGCCGGCCATCTTGAGCTCGGCCGGCTTGATCTCGACCTTCTTGTCCAGGATGGGGAAGTCGGGGTCGCGGATCTCGTCGGGCCACAACAAGGTGTGGATCACCATCACGTCGCGCTTGCCGAAGTCCTTGACGCGCAACGCGGCCAGCCGGGTCTTGTTGCGCAGCGTGAAGTGGACGATCGCCATCCGATCGGCCTCGGCCAGGGTCTTGGCAAGCAGCACATAGGATTTCGACGACTTGGAGTCCGGCTCCAGGAAGTAGCTGCGGTCGAACAGCATCGGATCCACCTCGCTGGCCGGCACGAACTCCAGCACTTCGATCTCGCGGCTGCGTTCCTCGGGCAGGGTGGCGATGTCGTCGTCGGTGATGATCACCATCTGACCGTCGTCGGACTCGTAGGCCCGCGCGATGTCACGGTATTCGACGACTTCGCCGTCCACCTCGCACACGCGTTGGTACCGGATACGGCCGTTGTCCTTGGCGTGTACCTGGTGGAATTTGATGTCGTGGTCCTGGGTGGCGCTGTACACCTTGACGGGGACGTTCACCAGCCCGAACGCGATGGAACCCTTCCAGATCGAGCGCATGCAAGTCAGTATGCCCGGAGGGCCGGTGGCAAAACAGCACGACGAGGCTACGACCGGGGATTGTCCACGTCGGACTCCGGCGATCGAGGTGCGTGGCTAACGACGCGAAGCCGCATCCAGCGCGGCCCGATCCGGCAGGTCGGCTCCCGCGCGAGCGACGGTGAGCGCCGCGCACAGGCTCGCCGCTTCCACCGCGATCGTCAGCGCGTCCACGCTGATTTCGCGCAATTCGGTGCGCCGGTCGCCGCCCAACGACCCCGATTCCCAGAGCGCGTCGAGCAGACCAACCATGAAGGCGTCGCCGGCGCCGACGGTGTCGACCACGCGCTGCGCCCGCGTCGGTACCCGGGCGGCGCCCGCCGCGCAGAATGCCACCGCGCCCCGGTCGGCCATCGTGATCGCCACGATGGCCGGGCCCAGCCGCAGCCACGTTTGCGCGATCTGCTCGGGGGGCCGCGTGGGGTCGATCCAGCGCAGGTCTTCCTCGCTGACCTTCACCACGTCGCTGCGTTCGACGAGGTGCTCGATGCGCGCGACGGCCAGCCCCCGGTCGGCGATCAGCGACGGCCGCACGTTGGGATCGAAGGTGACCGTGGCCGAGACGCGATAGGCGTCGATCAGCGCCGCGACCGCGAGGCAGCCCGGATCCTGCACGGCGGCAATCGATCCGGTGTGGACGAATAGCGGCGGTGCGACCGGCGGTGTTCCGGAGAGTCGCCAGTCCAGATCGAACACGTACTCGGCGGACCCGTCTTCGGCGATGGTCGACCGCGCGGTCGCCGTGCGCTGGGCCGCCCGGCTTTCCGAAACGAGTTGCACCCCTGCGGCTTCGACGTACTCGCTGATGTGCCGGCCATAGGCATCGTCGGCGATCGACGTCAGGAAGTCGATTCCGCGACCCAGTCGGCCAAGCCCGACGGCAACATTGAGCGGGCTGCCGCCGACATGCTCGTCGCTGTCGACGATATCGATCAGCGACTCGCCGATCACCAGCCCGCGGGTCATCGCACCAAGGCATCCAGCGTCGCGCGAGCCCCCTTGCTGTGCAACGAATCCAGCGCCCACAGGTACGCCTCGACGAAGCGTGGCTGATGGGCCAGGTCGCAGAACACCGCGGTGATCTCGATGAACGCGGTGGGATTCTCGTGCTGCGACCTGGCGATCGGGATGAGCGAGTCCGCCAGCTGATCCAGCACCTCGTACGGGTTGCCCCACTCGTCGACACCCTCGGCGTAGCGGGCCCAGCTCGCCACCACCGCCGCCGCCAGCCGGACCGGCCCGCCGTGGGCCAGGTTGTCGCAGATGACGGGATACAGAAATTTCGGGATGCGGTCCGACGAGTAGGCGCACAGCCGCGCGACGGTGTCCCGCACGGCCGGGTTGGCAAACCGCTCGACGAGCGTGCGGCCGTACTCATGCAGGTTGATTCCCGGCACCTGCGGGAGCGTCGGAATGGCCTCGGATTCGAAGTAGGCAAGCAGGAATTCGGCGAACAATGGATCGCTTGCGGCCTCGTGAACGAACTTGAACCCGCAGAGGTGGGCGAAGTAGGCAAGGCACTGATGCCCGGCGTTGAGCAGTCGCAGCTTCATCAGCTCGTACGGGCGCACATCGTCGACCAGCAGAACGCCCGCTTGCTCCAGCGGCGGGCGGCCGTCGGCGAAGGAGTCCTCGATCACCCAGGCGGTGAACGGCTCGGCCACGACCGGCCACCGGTCGTTGACGCCGAAGTCGCGTCGCACTTCCGCGGCCATCGCCAAAGTCGTTGCGGGCGTGATGCGGTCGACCATCGAACTCGGAAACCGGGCGTGCTCTGCCACCCACTCGGCCAACTCGGGATCCCGGCGTTCGGCGCCTGCGAGCACGGCACGCCTGGCGACCTCACCGTTGTTCTCGATGTTGTCACAGGAGGCGATCGTCGGCGCGGCGATCCCCCGCCGGCGACGCCGGTCCAACGCCTCGACGATCAACGCGAACGCGGGGCCGTCCGGGTCGCGATAGCCGCCCTCGGTGATGGTCAGCGAGATGATTCGGGTGGCCGGTGCCGCCAGCACGTCCAGCGCCGACTCGGGATCATCGGGCGCGTAACGATAGTCGATGATCGAGCCGATCACCTGGGCGTCGCGGCTACCGTCGGGATTTTCCAGGATCAGCGTGTAGAGCCCGTCCTGACCGTCAAGGACGTCGCGCATCGTCCAGTCGGCGGGCATGACACCCACACCGCAGATGCCCCACTCGTGCGCCAGGCCCTGCTGCAGCAACAGGTTGATGTAGGCGGCCTGATGCGCGCGGTGGAAATGACCGGCCCCGATGTGCGCGATCCCGACGGTCACCCTGCTGCGGTCGTAGTTGGGCGCATCGATCGGCATCGTCGCGAGCGCCGCATTGTTCAGGTCGATTCCGTTGGCCTCCATTGGCCCACTCCTCCCCGCCTCAACGCCCGGATCGTCACCCGGCCCGGAAACCTTCGGCCGCAGACAACAGCAGCACATCCGCGATCGCGCGCCACGAATCGGTGATCGCGACTGCTCCCGCATCGACCAATTCCGCACGGCGGCAATCCCGTTCGTCAGGTGGCACGAACATCAGGTTGCCGATGGTGGGGTAGCCGGCCGCCACCGCGGATGTCACGCCGGCCACGGAGTCTTCGATGGCCAGCCCCTGTTTCGGTGCGACGCCCAGTACCTGCCCGGCATGCACGTACACCGCCGGGTCGGGTTTGCTGGTCGGCACCGGAAGCGAATCCTCCGCGCTGAAAGTCACCGCCTCCGATATCAGCGAGTCGAGGCCGGTGGCGGCGAAGCAGGCCCGCAGCCGCCCGGTGGCGCTCGAGCTCACGGCCGCGAGCGCGTACCGGTTGGCGAGGCTGCGCAACGGCTCCACCACCTCCGGATCGGGGGTCAGGGTGTCAGCCAGGTGAGCGGTGACCCGCTCACGCTCCTCGCGCACCCACTGCTCGAGCTCGTCGGTGGACAACGCGTTGCCGCCGGCGAGGCCGCCGGCCGAGGCGACCCGTGCTGCGGGACGGCCCCGGGCCAACGTCTCGTCGAGCGGCACTTCGCACTGCACCGCCAGGTCCAGCGCCGTGTTACGGAAATTCTTCCCGACAGCCCGCTTGCGGAGCTCCTCGCAGCTGAGCGGGGCGGTCACGCCGAACCTGGCCAAAAAACGGTTGGTCACCTCGGTCGAGGCGTCGAACGCCGGCCTCTCGGACCCGAACAGGTTGTCATCGGCATCGCACAGCAAGGTCGTGATCGGCGCCGCGTCGAAGGTGCGCACAAAGGTCAGCCCAGTCATCGCGACACCAACTCCCACTCGTCGTTGCGCATCGCATCCCGCAGTGTGGGCACCACACCGCGCTCGTCGATATCGGAAATCATCGCGCCCAGCCGCTCGGCAAAACCGGGAACCGCGCGTACCTCGGCGAACATCTCGTGTCTGAGCAGCGGATCTGGATTGCTGCGGGCCATATTGGCCAACCTAGCCACCGGAATCGCCTGAGAGTCTTCCAGGCGGAGCTTTCGCCCGTCGAGGTCGTGGCCCCGCATGTAACGGGCCCATCCCGCGACGGCCACCATCAACAATGTGTGCGGCCTGCCCTGCGCGATCGCCTCCCGCAGCGAGGGCAGCACGAACGTCGCGATCTTGCTGGTTCCGCGCCGGGCCAGCCGCGCCAACTGGTCACTCATCCGGGAATTGCTGAGCCGATCCAGCAACGTGCCCCGGTACTCGGGAGTGTTCATGCCGGGCACCGCGGGCAGCAGCGGCTGAATCTCGTCGCGCAGCAGCTTGTCGACGTAGTCGAAGATGACGCGATCGCGCATCGCTTCGTCGGTGCGCTGGTAGCCGGCCAGGATGGCCAGGCACGCGAGCGCGATATGGGTTCCGTTGAGAAGACGGGTTTTGATCAACTTGTGGTCGCTGACATCGGCGACGAATTCGGCACCGACCTCGTCGAGCGGCGGCCGCCCGTTGCTGAACGAATCCTCGATCACCCATTGGCTGTGCGGCTCGGTCACCACCGGCCATTTGTCCGCGACGCCGAATGTCTGCTCGACGAATGTGCGCTCAGATCTGGTGGTTTGGGGGGTGATGCGGTCGACCATGGTCGACGGAAACGCGACGTGCGTCTCGATCCAGCGGGCAAGCCCGGGATCCTTCAAGGCGGCGAACGACACCAGCGCGGTTCTCGCCGGCTGCGTGTCGCCGGGAACGTTGTCGCAGCAGAGCACGGTGAACGGCGCGACGCCCGCGCGACGGCGCCGGTCGAGAGCTTCGGCCAGGTATCCCCACGCGGTGGCGTAGCTGCCGGAGGCGACGAGGTCGGCGCGCACGTCGGGGTGGTCGGCGTCGAATTCGTCGGTGACCGGATTCAGGAAGTATCCGTTGTCGGTAATGGTCAGGCTGACGATGCGGGTTTGCGGATCGGCCAGGGCGCTACGGACCGCCGCGCCGTCGTTCGGCGCGTAATGAACGGAGCCGATCGAGCCGACGACGCGGGCGGTTTGGCGGTCGTGGCCGCGCTGTACGACGGTGTACAGCCCGTCCTGCGCCGAAAGCAGGTGTTTGAGGTCGGGGGAGTGGAGACTGACGCTGGTGACTCCCCAGCGTCCCGAAATGCCCTTGCGGGCCAGGTCGTCGAAGTAGACGGCCTGGTGGGCGCGGTGAAAGTTGCCCGCGCCGATGTGGACGACTCCTCGACCGAGGGCCGACCGGTCGTACGTCGGAACGTCGACTCGTTGCGAGTGCAGCCGTAGTGTCGCGTCGCTCAATGGGACGCCGTTTTTTGGACGCCAAGGGGAGGGGATCAGATCGAACATCGTGTTCCTGTGCCCCGAACCGTCCGGAGGTATACCCGCTCGTGGGTCATGTCACAAAACGAACCGACGGTTGCGCGATTAGCGGTGGTCAAAGCGGTTAACACGCGCGAAACGCGTAGGTTGACAACATGGCACCGCGGGTGAAACTGACCAACGCCGACAAGGTGCTCTATCCCGCCACCGGAACCACCAAGAGCGACATCTTCGACTACTACACGCGGATTGCCGAGGTGATGATCCCGCACGTCGCCGGGCGTCCGGCAACGCGCAAGCGCTGGCCCAACGGCGTCGACGAAGAATCGTTCTTCGAGAAACAACTGGCGGCGTCGGCGCCCGACTGGCTGCCGCGCGCCAGCGTGACCCACCGATCCGGAACGACGACGTATCCGATCATCGACACCGTCGACGGCCTGGCCTGGATCGCCCAGCAAGCCGCGCTGGAGGTCCACGTGCCGCAGTGGCGCTTCGTCGCCGAGTGGACCCGCAGCCGGGCCGAAGAACTGAAACCGGGCCCGGCGACCCGGCTGGTGTTCGACCTCGATCCCGGCGAAGGCGTCACGATGGCCCAGCTGGCGGAGGTGGCGCGCGCCGTCCGCGAACTGATCGCCGGTATCGGGCTGACCACTTATCCGCTCACCAGCGGCAGCAAGGGCCTGCACCTCTATACGCCCTTGCAGGAGCCGGTGAGCAGCAAGGGCGCGACGGTGTTGGCCAAACGCGTTGCGCAACAACTGGAAAAGACGATGCCCACGCTGGTGACGTCGACCATGACCAAGAGCCTGCGGGCCGGCAAGATCTTTTTGGACTGGAGTCAGAACAACGGCGCCAAGACGACCATCGCGCCGTACTCGCTGCGGGGACGTGAGCAACCCACCGTCGCGGCGCCGCGCACCTGGGAGGAACTCGACGACCCGTCGCTGCGCCAGTTGCGTTACGACGAAGTGCTGGACCGGGTCGCCCGCGACGGCGATCTGCTGGCACCGCTGGACGAGGACGCACCGGTGCCGGACCGACTGAGCAAGTACCGCAGCATGCGCGACGCATCGAAAACGCCCGAGCCGGTGCCGGCGTCGAAACCCGTTATAGGGCAGGGGAATAGCTTTGTCATCCAGGAACACCACGCCCGCCGGCTGCACTACGACTTCCGGCTGGAACGAGACGGCGTGCTGGTGTCGTGGGCGGTACCGAAGAACCTGCCCGAAACCACCTCGGTGAACCACCTGGCGGTCCACACCGAGGACCATCCGCTGGAATACGGCGGGTTCGAGGGCATCATCCCCAAAGGCGAGTATGGCGCGGGAAAGGTGGTCATCTGGGACTCCGGAACCTATGAGGCCGAGAAGTTCCTTGACGACGAAGTCATCGTCAATCTGCGCGGCACCAAGATCTCCGGACGCTATGCCCTGATTCAGACCAATGGGAACCAATGGCTGGCGCACCGGATGAAGGACCAGAACGTCTTTGAGTTCGACACGATCGCCCCCATGCTGGCCACCCACGGTTCGGTGACGGCGCTCAAGGCAGGACAATGGGCGTTCGAGGGCAAATGGGATGGCTACCGGCTTTTGATCGAGGCCGACCACGGCGCCATCCGGGTGCGGTCTCGGCGCGGTCGCGAAGTGACTGGTGAATATCGCGAACTGCATTGGCTGGCAGACGATCTCGCCGAGCACCATGTGATCCTCGACGGTGAGGCAGTGGTCCTGGATTCTTCGGGGGTGCCCAACTTCCACGAGATGCAGAACCGGGGCCGAGGCTCGCGCGTCGAATTCTGGGCGTTCGACGTGTTGTACCTCGACGGGCGCTCGCTGCTGCGGGCCAGCTACCGGGACCGGCGAAAGGTGCTGGAAATGCTCAGCACCGCAACCAATCTCGTCGTTCCAGAGTTGCTACCCGGAGATGGCACGCAAGCGCTGGAAGACTCGGGCAAGCGCGGCTGGGAGGGGGTGATCGCCAAGCGGCGCGACTCCACCTACCAGCCCGGCCGGCGCTCGTCCTCGTGGATCAAGGACAAGCACTGGAACACGCAGGAGGTCGTGATCGGCGGCTGGAAGGCGGGGGAGGGCGGACGCACCAGCGGCATCGGCTCACTGCTGCTGGGCATCCCCACCGCCGACGGCCTGCATTTCGCGGGACGCGTCGGCACCGGGTTCACCGAACGCGACCTGGCCAACCTGAAAAAGACGCTGGCGCCGCTGCACACCGGTCAATCACCGTTTCACCCACCGCTGCCCCGCAGCGAAGCCCGGGGCGTGACGTATGTGGAGCCGATCCTGGTCGGGGAGGTGCGCTACAGCGAGTGGACCCCGGACAACCGGCTGCGTCAATCGAGTTGGCGGGGGCTGCGGCCGGACAAGGAAGCGAGTGAGGTGGTGCGGGAGTGAAATGGGTTACCTACCAAGGTGATGACGGCGAGCGCGTCGGAGTCGTCTCCGGCGACACCATCTATGCGATGCCGCCGGGAGCGACACTGCTCGACCTGATCGCGCGCGGCTCCGAGGGATTGCGCCAAGCGGGGGAGGAGGCGCGGCGCTCCCCGTCGGCCACGGTGCGTCTCGCCGATGCGCGACTGCGGGCGCCCATTCCGCGTCCGCCTACGATCCGGGATTCCTTGTGCTTCCTCGACCACATGCGCAACTGCCAAGCCGCGCTGGGCGCCGGGCGCCTGCTCGCCGACACCTGGTATCGCATCCCCGCCTTCTACTTCGCCTGTCCGACAACAGTTTTAGGGCCGTACGACGACGCGCCGACGGCACCCGGAAGCGCTTGGCAGGACTTCGAGTTGGAGATCGCCGCGGTGATCGGAACGGGGGGCAAGGATCTCACCGTCCAGCAGGCCGAACAGGCGATCATCGGCTACACCATCTTCAACGACTGGTCCGCGCGCGACCTGCAGCAGATGGAAAGCCAGCTGGGCATCGGACAGGGCAAGGGCAAGGACAGCGGTGTGACGTTGGGCCCCTACCTCGTGACCCCCGACGAGCTCGAGCCGTACCGCCACGGCGCCAAACTCGACCTCCAGGTCACCGCATTGGTCAACGACAACGTCATCGGCACGGGGTCGACGGCCCAAATGGACTGGACCTTCGGCGAAGTCATCTCCTACGCCTCGCGCGGCGTCACCCTCAATCCCGGCGACGTCATCGGCTCCGGGACGGTGCCCACCTGCACACTGGTCGAGCACCTCAATCCCGCTGCGCTGGAATCGTTTCCCGGCTGGTTGCACGACGGCGACATCGTCACGCTGCGCGTCGAGGGGCTGGGGGAGACCCGGCAAACCGTCCGCGCCAGCAGCGCGCCACACGCGTTGGCCGCCCGGCCCAATCCGGACGCCGCACCCGCCGCGCGGCGGGTCAACCGCGCGCCGGCGAAGGTGCCGTACACCCGCGGGCTGCATCGGGTCGCCGACCGCGTGTGGGCGTGGACGTTGCCGGATGGTGGCTACGGGTGGAGCAACGCCGGACTGATCGCCGGCGCGGGCGCATCCTTGTTGGTGGACACCCTCTTCGATTTGGCACTGACGCGCGAAATGCTCACCGCGATGCGGTCCATCACCGGGTCGGCGCCCATCACCGACGCTGTGATCACCCATTCCAACGGCGACCACACCCACGGCAACCAACTGCTGGACGCCTCGGTGCGCATCATCGCGGCGCAGGGCACCGCCGAGGAGATCGAGCACGGGATGGCGCCCGAGATGCTGGCCATCGCGCAAACCGCCAACCTCGGGCCGGTGGCCACCCCGTACACGCGAGAGCGCTTCGGGCACTTCGACTTCAGCAACATCACGTTGCGCAACGCCGACCAGACCTTCGAGCGCAGCCTGCGCGTCGACGTCGGCGGGCGACGGGTCGACGTGCTGAACCTGGGTCCCGCGCACACCGCCGCCGATTCGGTGGTGCACGTGCCCGATGCGGGCGTCCTGTTCGGCGGCGACCTGCTGTTCATCGGCTGCACGCCCATCGTGTGGGCGGGACCCATCGGCAACTGGGTCGCGGCGTGCGACGCGATGATCGCGCTGGACGCGCCGACCGTGGTCCCCGGACACGGCCCGGTAACCGATCCCGACGGAATCCGCGCGGTGCGTGGCTACCTCGTGCACGTGGCCGAACAGGCCGAGGCGGCATACCGCCGGGGGCTGTCGTGGGCCGAGGCCGCCGACGCCATCGACCTCGGCGAGTACGCGACCTGGCTGGATGCCGAGCGGGTGGTCGTCAACGTCTACCAGCGATACCGCGAACTAGACCCGCAGACACCGCAATTGGAGGTCATGGCCCTGCTGGTGATGCAGGCCGAATGGCTGGCCAAACGATCCGCGTGACCGCTCACGGCGGCTAGGGCCGCACCGCGCTGACGAAGCTGATCGTGGCGGCGGGAACCTGGTGCTCGACGGGCCCCAGTTGCGGTAGGCCCGCGGCGGAAAACAGGTCGGCGAGCCGAAATGTGCTGGTATCCCATCCGTTTGCCGCCAGGTGCGCGGCGACGTCGGTGTGCTCGCCCGGGTAGGCCAAACCGGCGATGTCCAGATCGAGCCCCTGCCGTCGCCACCCCTCGGTCGCGAGCCGGGACTGTTCGCGCCCCTCCGGGGTCGCCGGGGCGACGGTCCCGAAGTCGGCGGCGAACCGGCTGCCCTCACTGGACAACGGAATGATGGAGTCCAGCAACCGAACTTCGGCCTCGGGCGGAAGGAACCCGATCAACACTCCTTCGGCCAGCCACGCCGTCGCCTGCGCCGGGTCAAAGCCCGCCGCCTGCAAAGCCGCCGGCCAGTCCTCACGCAGATCGATACCCACCGTGCGGAGTTCGGCGGTCGGGGCGGCGCCGATCTCGGCCAGCGTCGCCGTCTTGAACGCGATCACCTCCGGCTGGTCGATCTCGTACACCGTCGTGCCGGCCGGCCAACGCAGCCGGTAGGCCCGCGAATCCAGACCCGATGCCACGATCACCACCTGGCGCAGACCGGCCTGACCGGCTGCGGCGAAGTAATCGTCGTAAAACCGGGCCCGGGCGGCGAATGTGTCCACCATCCGCGAAAATTTGACGCCGTTCTCGAGCTCGTCTGAATCGAGTTCGCCGGTCGCCAGCTTGGTGAACACGTCCAGCCCGACGGCGCGCACCAGCGGCTCGGCGAACTCGTCGGTGATCACCGGTTGTGGGCGTCTGGTGGCCGCCGCGCGGGCCGCGGCCACCATGGTGGCGGTGGCGCCCACGCTGTTGGCCAGGTCCCAGGTATCGCCTTCGGTTCGTGCCATGGCTTCTCCTTCGATGCGGTCGCAACCACGGTATGCCTCCTGGGTGAATTGCGTCGTCGCCTACGGTTCCCCTATGCCCGCAGTGACACTGGAACCCCTCGAAGACGAGATCGCCTGCATCACCCTCAACCGGCCGGAGCGCCTCAACGCCATCGATGGGTCGTTGATCGACGGCGTCCACGAGGCCCTGGATGTGCTGGACCAAGGCGAGTACCGGGTGGCGATCCTGACCGGCGCCGGGCGCGGGTTCTGCGCCGGCGCCGATTTGAGCGGCACCGGTCAGGCGTGGACGAAGAACAAGCCGACCACCCCGGCGTTCAAGGTCAATTACGACGCCCAGGTTCGGTTGGCCAACCTGTACACCCGGATCTACGAGATGGACGTTCCGGTGATCGGCGCGGTCAACGGTGTCGCCGTCGGGGGTGGCCTGGCGTTCGCGTTGGTCTGCGATATCCGCGTCGCCTCCGAGCAGGCCCGATTCGGTTCGGTGTTCATCAAGGCGGGCTTCTCGTCGATGGACATGGGCACCAGCTACCTGCTGCCCAAGATCGTCGGCGCCGGGGTGGCCCGCGAACTCATGCTCACCGGTCGCATCATCGACGCGGCCGAGGCCTATCGGATCAAGCTGGTGCACGAGGTCGTCGCCCCCGATGATCTGATGCCGGCCGCGGTCAAGCTGGCGCGCTCGATCGCCGAGAACAACGCATATGGCGTGTGGCAGACCAAGATTGGCCTCAACGCCGCCCTGGACGCCCCCAGCCTGCGCCACGCCATCGAGATCGAGAACCGCACCCAGATCCTCAGCGGCTTCACGAACAACCCGGTGGAGGCCGCGATGGCGCACCGGGAAAAACGCGCACCGAAATGGGATGTGCTGTGAGAGTTACAGTTTCGCGATGACGTTCTCGGCGAACATCTCCAGATTGCGGATCTTGCTGTCCAGCGGCTCGTTGTCGTTGCCCTTGATGTAGGGGATGCGGAATCCGACGATGACGTCGGTGACGCCCTTGTCCTCGAGCCGTTTGATGCCGTCCGCGGTGTAGGCGTCGGCCGAGATGACGTGGATCTCGAACGGCCCGGTCTTGCCTGCTTCTTCGCGGAACTTGGTGAGCTTGGCCAGCAGGTGGTCGAGTTCCTCGGGGTCGCCGCCGCCGTGCATCCAGCCATCCAGGCGTGCCGCACGCCGCAGTGCCGCGTCGGCGTGCCCGCCGATCAGAATCGGGACGGGTTTGGTGGGGGCCGGGGTCATCTTGGTCTTGGGGATGTCGTAAAACTCGCCATGGAATTCGAAGTACTCACCAGTGGTGAGCCCCTGAATGATTTCGATGCATTCGTCCATCCGCTTGCCGCGCCTGGCGAACGGCACACCCAGCAGCTCGTAATCCTCGGGCCACGGGCTGGTGCCGACTCCGAAACCCACCCGGTTGTCGGTCATCGCGGCCAGCGAGCCGATTTGCTTGGCCACCAACGCCGGTGGCCGGATGGGCAGCTTGAGCACGAAGAAGTTGAAGCGCAGCTTGGTGGTCACCGCGCCCAACGCCGAAGTCAGCACGAAGGTTTCGATGAACTCCTTGCCGTCCAGGAACTCGCGGTTGCCGTCCGGGGTATAGGGGTACTTCGAGTCGGATTCGAAGGGGTAGGCGATGCTGTCGGCGATCGTCATGGCGTCGTAGCCGGCCGCCTCGGCCGCCTGAGCCAGCGGGATGTAGTACCTAAAGTCCGTCATCGCCTCTGCGTAGGTAAACCGCACGTCATCTGCCTTCCTGAAGGGGTCGTCTTCCGACATTAGAACGTGTTCTAGTTTCAGCACAACCGCGAAATGGGCGCGACGACGCCGGGCCGCCGGCTGGAGCAGGTTTGCGCTACAGCTGGTTCTCGGGACCGATGACAGCCCACACCGTCTTGCCGAACGAGGTGGGTGTGCTGCCCCAGGCTCGGGACAACGCCTCGACGATCGCCAGCCCGGACACGTCGATGCCTTTATTCGGCGAGGGCAGTCGCACCGCAGGCGTGTTGCTCGCATCCGACACCGCGATGGTCGCGGCGTCACCTTGCGCCTCGATTCGCACCGCCGGGACGCTCGCGGTGTGTTCCAGCACGTTCTCCACGAACACGTTGACCACCACCAGCGCCACCGGAATGAGCTTGGACTGCGACCAGGCGGTAAGCCATTCACGGACCAGGCGCCGCGATTCGCGCAGGCTGGTCAGGTCGGCGGGCAGCTGAATGTCGGCGCGCCGCACCGGGCGACGTCTGTTCTGGCCGAGCGCTTTGAGCGCGGCCTTCTCGCTCGAGTAGATGGGCATGAAGTGGCTGACACCGCTACGGGTGATCGCGTCGCGGGCCGCGCGGTCGGTGCAGACCAGCAGAATCGGGATGTGGGGCGCGTCGCCGAGCTGCCAATACGCGCCCATGAAGGCGGACCATGCGGATTCGGTGTGAACCTTGAGCCCGGAAACGTTGACGATCACGGCCGCCGCGTCGTCCAGTGTGGCCTTGAGGATGCGGTCGCGAAGCGGGGTTTCGTGGGCGGCATCAAGTTCGCCGTCGACGGTCAGAACGGCAACCGAGTTATCCGTCCGCATTGCCACGGCCACCGGGGTCATTCCAGCTCGGTCCTGGTGTCCGTTTTCATTTCCCGCTCCTCGCATTCCGCCGGGACGATTGCTTGAGTATCCGCTCTCAGCGGCAAAAGTCTAATCGGGGCGCCGGCGGCCAAATACCGCCCGAAACCGCACGCGGCGATTGGGACCCGGCAAATCCGTACCCACAAGCTCGCAACGAAACCACCATGCGGCCCTCCACCGTGGGAAGTCGACCATCACTCCACGCGCCATGGGGCTCAACGCCCGGCACGCGCTTTGTTCGGGGTTACCACACCGCGATTGCCGCCAAACTTTTAGGTACGTCCGGTGGCCGGTGCGTTAACCAGTGCAAAGGCACTGGCTCGGCCGGCGTGCGGGCGCGCAGATCGGCTCAGCGGTTGCTCAGGGCGTAGGGGGGAGCGCCTACTCCGGCGACCGAGTGCGTCCCCCACGGTGTTCTTTCGACGATGCGGGCGGCCGCGCTGCACTCTCCGACGGTCAGCGTGCCGGTTCTCGCCTGCTTGAGGATCTCGCCGGACAGCGGTTCCGACTCGGAACCAAACACCGTTCCCTGCCAGTGGTAGCGGCCGTCGATCGGGTCCAGATGACCGGTCAGCCGGACCCGCACCGGGTGGCGGGCGCCGGCGATTTCCAGTGTGGCGGCGCCGTCGTAAATGTCTTCGCCGGCGGGCACGCTGGCCGAGAGTTCGAAGGCCGACGCCACCGGGGGCGGCTCGGGGGCATGCAACTGAGCCCGCTCATTGAACACCTGCTGGCTGCTGGCGCGCACCTCGATGCGGCCACTGACGGTGCGCCGCATGGCTTTCAGGCATTCGGCGATGTAGCGCGCCTGCGCGTCCGGGTCGGGTCCGGTGATGAAGAAGTAGTTGGGAAACCCGCGAACGGCCACCCCGTAGAAGGGCTCCATGCCGTCGTGCCAGGCGCGGCGGATCGGCAGCCCGGCCGCGCCGACCAGCGTCTCATCGGCGACGTCCTGCGGAATGCAGAATCCGGTCCCGTAGATGATGGCGTCGACCCGGTGGTCGGCGCCATCGCTGGTGCGCACCCCCGTCTCGGTCAGCGCCTCGATGACCGACGAGGCGATCGCGACCGAGGGCCGGCCGGCCGTCCGAATGTGGCGGCGCAGCCAGCGCTGGGCCCGCGTGGACCACGCCGGCACCTCGCTGACGACGCGACGCGGCGCGTGGGGGAACACGGTGACCGATGCGGCTGTGTGGGCCAGCCGGTCGATGTGGTGCCCGGCGCTGGCGTCGGTCCCGACGACCGCGATGCGCTTGCCGGACGGATCGAATCCGGCATCCCACGCCGCGGCGTGAAACGACTCCCCGCCGAACCACCCGGATATGCGCGGCAGCCACGGTCGCTGGACCGGACGGTCAGCGGCGACGACGATGTCGGCCCGCAAGACCGCGCCACCGGCCGTGGTCAACACCCAGGTGTCGGTGACGTCGTCGAAGCGTGACCTCTCGACATGGTCGTCGAGGGCGACGAGATCGGTGAAACCGGCTGCCAGCAAGGCGGTTTGGGCGTTCTCACCGCGGGCGCCCGCGCCGACGACGACGATATGACGGCGGTGCTCGGCGCGGTCATGCGGCTGCGTCACAGAAATCTGCTGCGCTTCCAGCCGCGGCGGGCGATCGAGCCCATCAAGCCGACTTCGGTCAAAAACGCCGCCAGTGGCGCGAAGCCGGCGACCTGCACCTCGCGCCGGTGCGGACTGGAGCGCGCGACCTTTCGGGCCCGCCTCGGGTCCAGACCCGCTCGCGCGTACGGCACGGGGTTGCTGAAGAGGTAGTTGAAGAAGTAGCCGCCCAGGCCGTTGATGTTGGCCATGAACCAGCGGTTCAACCGGGGCATTTCGACCACGCGCTTGCGGGCACCGTCGCGCGCAAACTGGATGTGACGCGCCTCTTCGGTGACGTGAATACGCATGAGCCGCTGGATGATTGGCTGCAATTCCGGGTCGTCCATCATCTGCCGCTGCAGCGAGTCGAAGATCTCCTCACCGATCAGGGCGGCCACCCAGAGCATCGAGCCGCGCTGAAAGGCCAATGGCAGCAGGTTGATGATCATCCGGTGCAACCGCCGCGGACGTACCGGCTTGGCGC
Organism: Mycobacterium sp. NGS11; assembly: GCF_059813315.1. NCBI lineage: Bacteria > Bacillati > Actinomycetota > Actinomycetes > Mycobacteriales > Mycobacteriaceae > Mycobacterium > Mycobacterium sp. NGS11. The sequence goes on along the minus strand of NZ_JCALEJ010000004.1, from coordinate 115,637 downwards.
CGACGCGTTCGATGGCCTTGCCGAACATCACCATGTGCCGGGTCTCGTCACCCAGTTCGGTGAGCTTGTAATGCGTCGACTTGCTTGTCGGGTCCTCGTGCAGGATCGTGCGCAGCAACGATTGATTGAGCATGTTCTCGAACCAGATCCCGGCCGACAAGGTGTTGACCAGTTCGTGGCGGGACAGCTCGATCTGCTGCTCGCGGGTCATCTCGTCCCACATCGGCGTGCCGTAGAGCGACACCAGCCTCGGCGGCAGATAGAACTTGTCCGGGTCGAGCGGGGCGTCCCAGTCGATGTCGACGACGGGCTCATAAGACTTTTTGACCGAGCCCTTCAGCAGGCGGTCGGAGAATTCTTCACGACTGGGCCCTACCGGCTTGACCGCTGAGGTCATTGCGCCGCTCCCTCCATTGGGTGCTTCAGACGGTACCCATGGTACTGGGTACTTGCGGTCCCGGCTAGATGCTGAAGGTTGCGATTCGGCAATCTGTCGGGCAACGGGCGGCGGGAGGCGACGAGTGGGTCGGCACATTCACGTCATCGGCATAGGTGCCGGCGATCCCGCCTACCTGACCGTGCAGGCGATCGAGGCGCTGAACGACACCCAGGTGTTCTTCGCGATGGACAAGGGCGAGCAGAAGAGCGACCTGGTGGCGCTGCGCCGCGAGATCTGCGGCCGCTTCATCCGCGAGCCGGGCTACCGCTTCGTGGAGCTGTCGGACCCGAAGCGGACAGTCGATGCCGACTACCGGGACGCGGTCGCGGATTGGCACGCCGCCCGCGCGGCCATCTGGGCCGACGCCATCTCCACCGAGCTGGGCCCGCATGGCGTCGGGGCGTTTCTGGCGTGGGGCGATCCGTCGCTCTACGACAGCACCTTGCGCATCCTCGACGCCGTGGCCGCGCGGGTCGACTTCACGTTCGACGTCATCCCGGGCATCACCGCCGTGCAGGCGCTGACCGCGCGACACCGCATCCCGCTCAACGAGGTCGGCGAACCCGTTCTGATCACCACCGGAAGGCAACTGCGCAGCCGCGGGCCGGCTCCCGGATCCGCCGTCGTGATGCTCGACGCCGACTGCTCGTTCCGTCTCTGTCCGCCCGACACGCGGATCTGGTGGGGCGCCTATCTGGGCACCGACGACGAACTGCTCGTCGCGGGCACCGTCGGCGAGGTGGGGTCCCGCATCGTTTCGCTGCGAGCCGAAGCCCGCGCCCGGCACGGCTGGATCATGGACACCTATTTGCTTAGACCGGCACACTGAAACCGTGCCCGAACTACCCGAGATCGAAGCGCTGGTCGACCACCTGCGGCGCCATGCCGTCGGCCTGACCATCGGCCGGGTCGACGTCGCCGCCCTGTCCGTGTTGAAGACGTTCGACCCGCCGATCAGCGCGCTGCACGGCCAGACCGTGGTCGGGGCCGAGCGGTGGGGCAAATACCTCGGGTTGCGGACGGACAATCTCTATTTGATCGCGCACCTGTCGCGGGCTGGCTGGCTGCGGTGGTCGGACAACCTGGCCGCGGCGCCGCTGCGGCCCGGCAAGGGCCCGATCGCGCTTCGGGTGCACCTGGGTACGCCCGGTGCGGCGCCCGGCTTCGACCTCACCGAGGCAGGCACCCAGAAGCGGCTGGCCGTGTGGCTGGTGGCCGATCCGCAGCAGATCCCACAGATCGCCGGCCTCGGGCCGGACGCGCTGGACCTGGACATGGGTGCGCTGGGCGATCGGTTGGCCGGTAACACCGGCCGGATCAAAACGGTCATCACCGACCAGAAGGTGATCGCCGGGATCGGCAACGCCTACAGCGACGAGATCCTGCACGTCGCCCGCATTTCGCCATTCGCCACCGCGAACAAGCTGACCGGCGCCCAGCTCGCCACGCTGCACGATGCGATGGTCTCGGTGCTCACCGATGCGGTGAGCCGGTCCGTCGGGCAGGGGGCGGCCACGCTCAAGGGCGAGAAGCGTTCCGGATTGCGGGTGCACGCCCGCACCGGATTGCCCTGTCCGGTATGCGGGGACACCGTTCGCGAAGTGTCGTTCGCCGACAAGTCTTTTCAATACTGCCCAACGTGCCAGACGGGTGGCAAGGTCCTCGCCGACCGGCGCATGTCGCGTTTGCTGAAGTAGTCGCGCGACCGCGAGTTGACACCTGTCGATATGCTGCCCCGATGACTCGCCAGAAGATCCTCATCACCGGTGCCAGCTCCGGCCTGGGCGCCGGGATGGCGCGCGCGTTCGCCGCCAAAGGCCGCGACCTTGCGCTGTGCGCGCGGCGCACCGACCGGCTCGATGAGCTGAAAGCCGAGCTGTCGCAGAAACATCCGGGCATCACGATCGCGGTCGCCGCGCTCGACGTCAACGACCACGAGGCCGTCCCCAAAGTGTTCGCCGAACTCAGCGACGAACTGGGCGGCATCGACCGCATCGTCGTCAACGCCGGCATCGGCAAGGGCGCGAAACTGGGGTCCGGCAAGCTGTGGGCCAACAAGGCCACCATCGAGACCAACCTGGTGGCAGCTCTGGTGCAGATCGAGACCGCCCTGGAGATGTTCAACAAAACCGGTTCGGGCCACCTGGTGCTGATCTCCTCGGTGCTCGGCAACAAGGGCGTGCCCGGCGTCAAGGCGGCCTACGCGGCGAGCAAGGCCGGGGTGAGCTCACTGGGCGAATCGCTGCGCGCCGAATACGCCAAGGGGCCCGTCAAGGTTTCGGTCATCGAGCCCGGCTACATCGAGTCGGAGATGACGGCGAAGTCGAACAGCACAATGTTGATGGTGGACAACGAAACCGGCGTCAACGCGCTCGTCGCCGCCATGGAACGCGAGCCCGGCCGGGCCGCGGTGCCGTGGTGGCCGTGGGCGCCGCTGGTGCAGTTGATGCGGGTGCTACCGCCTCAGCTGACCAAGATGTTCGCCTGAGATTCAGCTGGTTCGCCCGCGTTCGGTGCGGTAGCGGCGCACCAGTGCGTCGGTGGAGCTGTCGGACTGCGGCGCCGGCGAGCCGTCGGCGGTGATCACCGGAAGCAACGCCTTGGCCTGGGTTTTGCCGAGCTCCACTCCCCATTGGTCGAACGAGTCGATTCCCCAGATCACGCCCTCGGTGAATACCTGATGTTCGTACAGCGCGATCAGCTGGCCCAAGACGGACGGGGTGAGCCGGTTGGCCAGGATCGAGGTCGACGGCCGGTTACCGGGCATCACCTTGTGCGGCACGACGTCCGAAGGCGTGCCGTCGGCGGCGATCTCTTCGGCGGTCTTGCCGAAGGCCAGCACCTGGGTCTGGGCGAAGAAGTTGCTCATCAACAGGTCATGCATGCTGCCGCTGCCCTCGGCGGTGGGCAGATCGTCGAGGGGTTGGCTGAACCCGATGAAATCGGCGGGCACCAGTCGGGTGCCCTGATGCAGCAACTGGTAGAACGCGTGCTGCCCGTTGGTTCCCGGTTCGCCCCAGAAGATTTCACCGGTATCCGTGGTGACCGGGCTGCCGTCCGCGCGGGTCGACTTGCCGTTGGATTCCATGGTCAGCTGTTGCAGATAGGCCGCGAAACGCGCCAGGTCATTGGAATACGGCAACACGGCGCGCGATTGCGCGTCCATGAAGTTCGAATACCACAGGCCGATAAGGCCAAGCAGCACAGGCGCGTTCGATTCCAGTGGCGTCGTCTTGAAGTGCCGGTCGACGATGTGGAATCCGGATAAGAAGTCCGCGAAGGCTTGTCGGCCGATAACGGCCATCAACGAAAGACCGATCGCCGAGTCCACCGAGTAGCGGCCGCCAACCCAGTCCCAGAACCCGAACATGTTGTCGGTGTTGATGCCGAAATCGTCGACGAGGCGTTTGTTGGTGGAGACGGCGACGAAGTGCTGCGCCACGGCGGCGTCGCCGAGGGCGTCGGTGATCCAGCGACGCGCGGCCGTCGCGTTGGTCAGGGTTTCCAGCGTCGAGAACGTCTTGGACGCGACGATGAAAAGCGTTGTGGCGGGGTCCAAGTCGGCCAGGGTGGCGATCAGGTCGGCGGGGTCGACGTTGGAGACGAAACGCGCCGAGATCCCCGCATCCGCATAGTGACGCAGTGCCTGGTAGACCATCACCGGGCCGAGGTCCGATCCGCCGATCCCGATGTTGACCACGGTGCTGATCCGTTTCCCGCTGGCCCCGGTCCAGTCGCCGGTGCGCAACCGGTCGGTGAACTCGCCCATGGCGTCGAGCACCGAGTGCACGTCTTGGACGACGTTTTCGCCGTCGACGACCAGTTCGGCGTCCCGGGGCAGTCGCAGGGCGGTGTGCAGGACCGCGCGGTCCTCCGAGGTGTTGATGTGCACCCCGGCGAACATCTGGTCGCGGCGCTCCTCGAGGTTGGCCGTGCGCGCGAGATCGATCAAGAGCCGCAGCGTTTCTCGTGTGATGCGGTGCTTGCTGTAATCGATGTAGAGGTCGCCGACGGAGACGGTCAGCTCGCGGCCGCGATCGGGATCGTCGTCGAAGAACTGCCGAAGATGGGTGTCGCCGATCTGGTCGTGATGCCTGCGCAGGGCGTCCCATGCCGGGGTGGCGGTGATGTCGGGGAGGATGTGCACGGAGGTCATCCTTCGACACTATGGGCTGTGACGTGACGGAGCCAGGTGTCGGGGCGAGCCGGTGCTCCGCCGCGTCAGTGACCGAGCCGGCCCCTGCCCAAGCGCAGCAGCAGTATCGCCAGGTCCTTGCCTTCGGGGCCGAGTTCGCTGTAGCGCTCGATCACCTTCATTTCGCGGCTATGGACCAGTCGCGTGCCGCCGGAGGCCATCCGGGCCTTACCGATCGCCTGCGATACCTGGGTGCGTCGTTTCACTGCATCGAGAATCGCGGCGTCGAGCCGGTCGATCTCCTGGCGCAAGTCGTCTATGTCGGTGACCTCTCGGGTCTCCGCGATCTCGGTGTTCATCTCTGCTGACTCCGCGTCTTCGTCGTGATTGGGGGGTTCTGGTCTCATGCAGTATCGGGCCTCACAAAAGACGAGCCCCGGGCGCCGAAAGCGGACCACGGGGCTCTGCGGAAGCAGTTAACCCACGGGCACCGCGAACCGGCACCCGTAGGGGAGTCAACGGCGCCACTCCTGAGTCGTGGAGTGTCGCCGACACTGCGCGTTGAGCACGAATCGAGTTTGCCATCAAAAATGCTAGACGTACAAAGAATGGGATTTAAGCTGCGGTTTTTGAACTTGGGTGCAATTGCGCCGGCGATCGAACCCGGTCCGGAAATCGCGGTCCGACACGCCGAATTCCCGCGAGTCGGCGTGACGGCGTCCCGGTCGCCCCGGCCACTAACCTGGTCTGATGCCGGGGCGCTTCAGCGTCAGTGGGCGGCGGTAAGTTTGGACTGACATGAGTGTGCACGCAACAGATGCCAAGCCGGCCTCCGAGGCAGATCAACTGCTCGAGGGCCTCAATCCCCAACAGCGCCAGGCGGTGGTGCATGAGGGCTCCCCACTGCTGATCGTCGCGGGTGCGGGTTCGGGAAAGACCGCGGTGCTGACCCGCCGCATCGCGTACCTGATTGCCGAGCGTGGCGTCGGGGTCGGTCAGGTGCTGGCCATCACCTTCACCAACAAAGCGGCCGCCGAGATGCGGGAACGGGTGGTGCGGCTGGTGGGCAACCGGGCTCGCGCCATGTGGGTGTCGACCTTCCACTCGACCTGCGTGCGCATCCTGCGCAACCAGGCGTCCCTGATCGAGGGCCTCAACTCCAACTTCTCCATCTATGACGCCGACGACTCGCGGCGCCTGCTGCAGATGATCGGGCGCGACATGGGCCTCGACATCAAGCGCTATTCGCCGCGGCTGCTGGCCAACGCCATCTCCAACCTGAAGAACGAGCTGATCGACCCGGCCGCGGCGGTGGGCAACCTGACCGACGATTCCGACGAGCTGTCCCGCACCGTGGCCGGCGTTTACGGCGAATACCAGCGGCGGCTGCGCGCGGCCAACGCGCTGGACTTCGACGACCTGATCGGGGAGACCGTGGCGGTGCTGCGGGCCTTCCCGCAGATCGCCGCGCACTACCGGCGGCGGTTCCGTCATGTTCTCGTCGACGAATACCAGGACACCAACCACGCGCAGTACGTCCTGGTGCGCGAGTTGGTGGGCACGGACACCGCGGACGGCGTGCCGCCCGCCGAGCTGTGCGTGGTCGGCGACGCCGACCAGTCGATCTATGCGTTCCGCGGCGCCACCATCCGCAACATCGAGGACTTCGAACGCGATTACCCGGACGCGACAACCATTCTGCTGGAACAGAATTACCGCTCGACGCAGAACATCCTGTCCGCGGCCAACTCCGTGATCGCCCGCAACTCCGGACGCCGCGACAAGCGGCTGTGGACCGCCGAAGGCGCCGGTGAGTTGATCGTCGGCTACGTCGCCGACAACGAACACGACGAAGCCCGATTCGTCGCCGAGGAGATCGACGCGCTGGCCGCCAACGGCGAGATCACCTACAACGACGTCGCCATCTTCTACCGCACCAACAACTCGTCCCGGTCGTTCGAAGAGGTGTTCATCCGCGCCGGGATACCCTACAAAGTCGTTGGCGGAGTGCGCTTCTACGAGCGTAAGGAGATTCGCGACATCGTCGCCTATCTGCGGGTGCTGGACAACCCCGGCGACACGGTCAGCATGCGGCGCATCCTCAACACCCCTCGCCGGGGCATCGGCGATCGCGCCGAGGCGTGCGTGGCGGTGTATGCCGAGAACACCGGCGCCAGTTTCGCCGACGCGCTCGTGGCCGCGGCCGAAGGCAAAGTGCCGATGCTGAATTCGCGTGCCGAGAAGTCGATCGCCGGTTTCGTCGAACTGCTCGACGAGCTGCGCGGACGCCTGGACGACGATCTCGGCGATCTGGTCGAGTCGGTGCTCGAACGCACCGGATACCGCCGGGAACTCGAATCCTCGACCGATCCCCAGGAACTCGCGCGTCTGGACAACCTCAACGAACTCGTCAGCGTGGCACACGAATTCAGTACCGATCGGGCCAACGCCGCGGCACTGGGCGAGTCCTTGCAAGCCCCCGAAGACGAAGACGTGCCGGATACCGGCGTGCTGGCCGAGTTTCTGGAGCGGGTTTCGCTGGTCTCTGACAGCGACGAGATTCCCGAAGACGGCGCCGGCATGGTCACCCTGATGACGCTGCACACCGCCAAGGGCCTGGAGTTTCCGGTGGTGTTCGTGACCGGATGGGAGGACGGGATGTTCCCTCACATGCGGTCATTGGACGATCCGGTCGAACTCTCCGAGGAGCGGCGGCTGGCCTACGTCGGGATCACCCGGGCCCGCCAACGGCTCTACCTGAGCAGGGCGATCGTCCGGTCCTCCTGGGGACAGCCCATGCTCAACCCGGAATCGCGCTTCCTGCAAGAGATTCCACAGGAACTCATCGATTGGCGACGCACCGCGCCGGCCCCCTCGTTCAGCGCGCCCGTGAGCGGTGCCGGCCGGTTCGGCACGCCGCGGGCCGCCCCCACCCGCTCGGGAATGAGCAAACGCCCGCTACTGGTGCTCGCCCCCGGCGACCGGGTGACGCACGACAAGTACGGGCTGGGCCGGGTCGAGGAGGTGTCCGGCGTCGGCGAATCGGCGATGTCGCTGATCGACTTCGGCAGCTCGGGCCGGGTGAAGCTGATGCACAACCACGCCCCGCTCAGCAAGCTTTAGCCCCGGCGGCAATCGACCGCGTCGAACGTGCACTCACGGCGGAAATTCGGCGAAATATTCGCCCGCAGTGCGCGTTCGGTGAAGGTCAGGCGCCCAGCCACCGTTTGGTCTGCGGAAGCAGCACCAGCACCACCGTGGCGATCGGCAATATCGGCAGCAGGTGCACCACCCATGCGACCCGCGCGCCGGCGATGAACACCCCGATGTAGGTGAGGAAGGCGACGAGGGCGCCGGCCATCAACAGGTAGCGGCTGATCGATCGGCGCTGCAGCAGCATGATCACGCCGGACACCGTGGTCCCCGCAAACACCAGGGCCAGGAACGCGACCGCGATGCAGAACAGACGATCGGTTCGCCACCAACCGGCGATCAGATCGGTGGCCACCACCGACGTGGCCCAGCCGCTGATGATGCTCACCGCGCACGCGGCAACGGCCGTCCGATCGGAGGGTTCGAGGGCCGGGACCCCGGCATAGTTGGTCCGACCCGCATGGGGACCGGCCCGGTAGGGCGCCGATTGCGGAGCGAAGTGCGTTGTCGGGGCGTCCGGCGTGGTCGGGATGGGGCCGGTAGGCGCGCGGCGGATGATCCGTGTCCGTGAGTCGGAGGGCGGATCGTGCTCGGGCGTGGGCTCGGGCGGACGCGGACCGGAAGGTTCTTCGTTCGGCTCGGTCACCTCAGCCAGCGTAGTTGCCGACTGTAAGACCACGCTTAGCGAGCCACGGCACGGGATCGATCCGTTCGGTGCCGCCCTGCAGCACCTCGAAATGCAGGTGGGGGCCGGTGGAATTGCCCCGGTTGCCCATCGTGGCGATCTGGTCGCCGGCCATCACGCGCTCACCGACGCTGACGAGCGTGGTGTTGACGTGGCCGTAGAGCGTGACCGTCCCGTCGGCGTGGCGCAACTTGACCAGCATCCCGTAGCCGCTGGCCGGCCCGGAGTCGATGACCACGCCGTCGGACACCGCGTAGATCGGTGTGCCGATCGAGTTGGCCAGGTCGATACCGGCGTGCAGCACCCCCCAGCGGTAGCCGAAGTTGGAGGTGAAGATGCCCTTGGTCGGCATCACGTAGAGCGGCTGCGACAACCGCGCCTCGCGTTCGGCGCGGTCGTTGGCGAAGGCGACGCCCTTGGCGAGCTCCTGGTTGTGCAGTGCGGCGGTGGCCGACGGCGCCGCGGCGATCACCTGCGGGCCGCGGACGGTGTTGCTGCCCGCCCCGCCGCCCAGCGCCGACGCGTTGGCGGTCAGCACCGCGTCGGTTGTGGGGGTGTCGGCGTGGCTGGTGGCCGTGTGGGCGGCCGCGGCGGCCGCTCCCGCCGCCATCGCCGAGATCAGCAGGCGGCCCCGGGCCGCGCTGGTCGGTTGCTTGCGGTGCTGTCCTGCGCGGCGGACGCCTACGACGTCGACGGTGTGCGAGCGATCCGGGCGTCGTTCGGTGCGAGGCTCGACGATCACCCGCGGCAGCACCTCGGTGACGGGTGCGGCCAGCCAGACCGGACGTACGTCGTCGGCCTCGTGCAGGTCGTCGAGCTCGGGCGCCAGCAGCACCTGCGCTTCGTTGTCGAAGGGTGAGTCGCCGTTGAAGTCCAGGTCGCCAAGATCGCCGGCGTCGTCGCTGAACTCGAAGTCGTCGAAGTCAAAGCCGTCGAGCGGAAGGATTTCCGTGACCTCGGTGCGATGCGGTGCTTCGGCCCATCGGGCGCCTGCCGCGCGACCCACCCTCACGACGCCTTCGGTTACGGCAGAAGACCGGGCAAAACGGTGCTGGGACAACCTGAAATGTCCTCGTATCGTGACCATAACGTTATCTGGACCCTAGGAAGGTATCCGCTAACGCGCGGGGCTGGCAACCTCGTCGGAAAATCAGGGCGGAATTGTGATTTGGATCACGCGGACAGTCAACCCACGGCTCGTGAGCTGTGCCACATCGGCGGACGCGGCGGTAATCGCCGTTGGAGGGGTGGATACAGTTCGTCCGTGCGAGTTGCCGGGTGCGGCAACGCCCACCAAGAGGCCTAGTAGTTGAGTCGAGCGAAGACAGAGAGTCCATGGACCTTTTCGAGTATCAAGCAAAAGAGTTGTTCGCCAAGCACAACGTACCGACTACGCCGGGACGCGTGACCGACACCGCCGAGGGCGCGCGCGAGATCGCGACCGAAATCGGCCGTCCGGTGATGGTCAAAGCGCAGGTGAAGGTCGGCGGACGCGGCAAGGCGGGCGGCGTCAAATACGCGGCCACGCCCGAAGACGCCTACGAGCACGCCAAGAACATCCTCGGTCTCGACATCAAGGGACACGTCGTGAAGAAGCTGCTGGTGGCCGAGGCCAGCGACATCGCCGAGGAGTACTACATCTCCTTCCTGCTCGACCGCGCCAACCGCACCTACCTGGCCATGTGCTCGGTCGAGGGCGGCATGGAGATCGAGGAGGTCGCGGCGACCAAGCCCGAGCGGCTGGCCAAGGTTCCGGTGGACGCCGTCAAGGGTGTCGACCTTGCTACCGCGCGCTCCATCGCCGAGCAGGGCCACCTGCCCGCCGAGGTGCTCGACGCCGCCGCGATCACCATCAACAAGCTGTGGGAGGTCTTCGTCGCCGAGGACGCCACCCTGGTTGAGGTCAACCCGCTGGTGCGCGACCCGCAAGACCAGATTCTTGCGCTGGACGGCAAGGTCACATTGGACGCCAACGCCGACTTCCGTCAGCCCGGTCACGCGGAGTTCGAGGACCGCGACGCCACCGACCCGCTGGAGCTCAAGGCCAAGGAGCACGACCTCAACTACGTCAAGTTGGACGGCTCGGTCGGCATCATCGGTAACGGCGCGGGCCTGGTGATGTCGACGCTCGATGTCGTCGCCTACGCGGGCGAGAAGCACGGCGGCGTGAAGCCGGCCAACTTTCTCGACATCGGTGGTGGCGCGTCGGCGGAGGTGATGGCCGCGGGCCTCGACGTCATCTTGAACGACAAGCAGGTCAAGAGCGTGTTCGTGAACGTGTTCGGGGGTATCACCTCGTGCGACGCCGTCGCCAACGGGATCGTGACGGCGCTGAACATGCTCGGCGACGAGGCCAACAAGCCGCTCGTGGTCCGGCTCGACGGCAACAACGTCGACGAAGGCCGCCGCATCCTTGCCCAAGCCAACCACCCGCTGGTGATCCAGGCCGAGACCATGGACGCCGGTGCCGACAAAGCCGCCGAGCTGGCGAACAAGTAGGGGAGTCAAGCCATGTCGATCTTCTTGAACAAGGACTCCAAGGTCATCGTCCAGGGCATCACCGGCGGTGAGGGCACCAAGCACACCGCGCTCATGCTCAAGGCCGGTACGCAGGTGGTGGGCGGCGTCAACGCGCGCAAGGCAGGCACCACCGTGTCGCACGTGGACCCGGTCGGTAAGGACGTCGAGCTCCCGGTCTTCGGCACCGTCGCCGAAGCGATGAAGGAGACCGGCGCGAACGTGTCGGTCGTCTTCGTCCCGCCGAAATTCGCCAAGGACGCGATCATCGAGGCGATCGACGCCGAGATCCCGTTGCTGGTGGTCATCACCGAGGGAATTCCGGTGCAGGACAGCGCCTTTGCTTGGGCCTACAACGTGGACAAGGGGCAGAAGACGCGCATCATCGGGCCGAACTGCCCGGGCATCATCACCCCGGGTGAGGCGCTGGCCGGCATCACCCCGGCGAACATCAGCGGGCCCGGTCCGGTCGGGCTGGTGTCCAAGTCGGGCACCCTGACTTACCAGATGATGTACGAGCTGCGCGATTTCGGCTTCTCCACCTCGATCGGCATCGGTGGTGACCCGGTGATCGGCACCACCCACATCGACGCCATCGAGGCCTTCGAGAAGGACCCCGACACCAAGGTCATCGTGATGATCGGGGAGATCGGCGGTGACGCCGAGGAGCGCGCGGCGGACTACATCAAGGCCAACGTCTCCAAGCCGGTCGTCGGCTATGTCGCGGGATTCACCGCGCCGGAGGGCAAGACGATGGGACACGCGGGCGCCATCGTGTCCGGCTCGTCGGGCACCGCGGCCGCCAAGAAGGAGGCCCTGGAGGCCGCCGGCGTGAAGGTCGGCAAGACGCCGTCGGAGACGGCGGAGCTGGCCCGCAAGATCCTGCAGAGCCTGTAGTTCTTCACCGAGACCGTGGTCAGATCGCGAATCCGCGAACTGACGACGGTTTCGTTTCGGCTCCAGCCATCGGTTAGCCTGTCGAACTAACAGTTGCCAGGAGGTTTGTCATGGCGGTCGAGCCGCGAACCCCGGTGCTCGTCGGGGTCGGCCAGTTCACCGAGCGCATCGACGACCCCGACTATCGGGGAATGTCGGCGGTCGACCTCGCGACGGCGGCCGCGCGGGCAGCACTTGACGACACCGGCGCCAAAGGCGTCGCGCAGGCCATCGACACGGTCTTCGGGCTACGGCAGTTCGAGATCTCTGGACCGATGCCCGCGAGGCTGGGCAAGTCGAACAACTACCCGCGTTCGGTGATGAACCGGCTCGGCGGCGATCCCGCCCGCGTAGTACTCGAACCGGTCGGCGGGCAGGGGCCGCAGAAGCTTGTCACCGAGGCGGGCAACGCGATCGCGGCAGGTGCAGCGGACGTCGTCATGATCATGGGCTCGGAGCCGGGATCGACGGCTCGCTACTTCGCCGATCGCGAGGACAAACCCGACTTCACCGAACATGTCGAGGGCCAACTGGAAGATCGCGGCCACCAGATCTCCAGCTACATCGACGAATACACGATTCAGCACGGTCTGACCGGGGCGCCCGTGCAGTACGGCCTCCTGGAGAACGCCCGCCGCGCGCGGCTGGGGCGCAGCGTGGCCGACTATCGGCGCGAGATGGCCGAACTGTTCGCCCCGATGTCCAAAGTGGCTGCCAAGAACCCGCTTTCGTCATCACCGGTGGAGCGGTCGGTCGACGAGATCAGCACGATCACCGACGACAACCGAATGATCTGTGACCCCTACCCCCGTCTGCTCGTCGCCCGCGATCAAGTCAACCAGGGCGCGGCGGCGGTGCTGACGTCAGTAGATGCGGCGACCCGCTTGGGCGTGCCGGAGGAGAAGTGGGTCTTTGTGCACGGCCACTCGGACATGATCGAGCAGGCGATGCTCGATCGCGTCGACCTCGGTGCCAGCCCCGCGGCGGTCCATGCTGCCCGAGAAGGTTTGCGGGTAGCCGGAATCGGCGTCGACGACATCGATACCTTCGACTTGTACAGCTGCTTTCCGTTCCCGGTGTTCGTGATCTGCGAAGCGCTGGGCATCGGCGGCGACGACCCGCGCGGCCTGACCCTGACCGGGGGATTGCCGTACTTCGGTGGTCCCGGAAACAGCTACTCGCTGCACGGTATCGCCGAGACCGTCGCGCAGATGCGGGACAGGCCAGGGCGATTCGGCTTCGTCGGCGCCAACGGCGGCATCATGAGCAAGTACTCGGTCGGAATCTACTCGACCACACCCGTGAACTGGCGTACGGACAACTGTGCGGAGCTGAAGAAGGAGATCGACGCGCTGCCGAAGGTCGACGTCACCAAGACACCGGACGGCGCGGCGAGGATCGAGACATACTCCGTGCACTACGATTGGCCGGTCCGCACCGGCGTCATCGTCGGCCGGCTCGAAGCGGACAACACTCGGTTCATGGCCACCACCGACGACGACGAACTCGTCGCGTTGATGTGCGACGGCGATCCGCTCGGTGCCGAGATCTCGGTGTGGTCGACCGGCAACGGTAACCGGGCTTCGCTCGGCTAGATGTACCACCGCGTCTGAGCGCGCGACACTTAAACCGCGCACACGACACGCCGCGAACGGTCGCCGTGGTTTAAGTCTCGCGGAGATGAAGGGCAGTCAGACCAGGGCCGCCAGCTTGCCCGCCAAACGCTCGACGTAGGCGGCCACCTCGTCCTCCGACTTATCCGGCAGACCGAACAACACCTCGGTCACCCCCAGCTCGGCCCACCTGGCCAGCTTCTCGGGCACCGGCTTGAAGTCCAGCGCCACGATCTGGGGAGCGCCGTCGCGGCCGGCCGCAGCCCAGGTGTCCTGCAGCAGCTTCACCGGCTCGTCGATGTCGAAATCGCGCGGGGTGGTGATCCAGCCGTCGGCGCTGCGCGCGATCCACTTGAAGTTCTTCTCGGTGCCCGCGGCACCCACCAGCACCGGGATGTGCGATTGCACCGGCTTTGGCCAGGCCCAGCTCGGGCCGAACTTCACGAATTCACCGTCGTACTGAGCCTCTTCTTCGGTCCACAGCGCCCGCATCGCTTCGAGGTATTCGCGCAGCATGGTGCGGCGCCGGCCGGCCGGCACGTTGTGGTCGGCGAGTTCGTCGGTGTTCCAGCCGAACCCGACGCCCAGGCTGACGCGTCCGCCCGACAAGTGATCAAGGGTGGCAATACTTTTGGCCAGCGTGATCGGGTCGTGCTCGACCGGAAGGGCCACCGCGGTGGACAGCCGCACCCGCGAGGTCACCGCGCACGCCGCGCCCAGACTTACCCATGGGTCTAGTGTCCGCATGTAGCGATCGTCGGGCAGCGATTCGTCCCCCGTCGTGGGATGAGCCGCCTCGCGCTTCACCGGAATGTGAGTGTGTTCTGGCACGTAGAAGGTCGCAAAGCCGTGGTCGTCGGCGAGCTTCGCGGCCTTCGCCGGGGAGATGCCACGATCGCTGGTGAAAAGCACAAGCCCGTAATCCATGCAGAGAATTAGAACGTGTTCTACCTGTGCTGAGCAAGCCGCGGTGGCACGGACCGTCTCGCGAGCGGCGCGCGGCGCCTCCGGTGCGGGCCCCGCCGCGCAAGCCGGTGGCAGCGGCACGGGTTACCGCACGTGCGCTAGCGTGGGTGATCGACCGCGTCGCTAACGCAGCGAGGCGCCTGCAAGCACAGCGTTGCAACTGCAACCGTGGCGACCGCTAGGCAGTTCAAGGCACTGGAAGCAACAGGAGGAGCCATGACCTACTCTCCCGGAAGCCCGGGCTATCCACCGTCGCAATCCGGCGGCGCCTATGCGGGCGGCACACCATCCTTCGCGAAGGATGACGACGGAACGAGCAAGCTGCCGTTTTACCTCAACGTCGCGGTGGTGGTCCTCGGTCTTGCCGCGTACCTGTTGAACTTCGGTCCCACCTTCACCATCGGCGCCGATCTCGGTCCGGGCATCGGTGGGCGCGCCGGCGACGCGGGCACCGCGGTCGTGGTTGCGGTGCTGGCCGCGCTGCTCGCCGGACTCGGCCTACTGCCGAAGACCAAGAACTATCCGGGAATCGTTGCGGTGATCGCGGTTTTGGGCGCCTTGCTGGCCATCACCGAGACGATCAACCTGCCCGCCGGTTTTTCGATCGGCTGGGCGATGTGGCCGCTGGTGGCGGCCGTAGTGCTCCAGGCCATCGCCGCGGTCGTCGTTGTTCTGCTCGAATCCGGCGTCATCACCGCGCCGGCGCCGCGACCCAAGTACGACCCTTACGCGCAGTACGGCCAGTACGGGCAGTACGGCCAGTACGGTCAGCAGCCTTACTACGGCCAGCAGCCGGGCGCTCAGCAGCACGGCGGCCAGCAGCAGTCGCCGCAGGGGTACGGGTCGCAGTACGGCGGTTACTCGCCGAGTGCGGCACCCACCCAGAGCGGCGTTCCGACCGGCGGTTTCGGCGCTCAGCCCGCGCCGCAGTCGGGACCCCAGCCGTCCGCGCAGCAGCACGGCTCGTCTACTCCGCCCACCGGCTTCCCCAGCTTCAGCCCACCGCCGAACACCGGTGGATCGGATGCCGGTTCGGCGACCGCCAACTTCTCCGAGCAGGGTGGGGGCCAGCAGTTCGGCCACGAGCAGCAGTCGCCGTCTTCACCGTCTGGGCCAGCGCCCTCCTAACCGTGCGCTGTCGCGCCTAGTCGGGGACGTGCCCCAGAGTGACACGGGTGGAGGACAACCGGGCAGCGGGCGCTCGCCAGGCGCGTGACCTCGCCAGGGTCGCGTTCGCCCCGGCGGTGGTGGCGTTGGTCATCATCGCCGCGGTCACGCTGACCCAGTTGTTGATCGCCAACAGCGACATGACCGGCGCGCTGGGCGCCATTGCCAGCATGTGGCTGGGGGTGCACCAGGTACCGGTGTCGATCGGCGGCCGCGAACTCGGCGTGATGCCGCTGTTGCCGGTCCTGCTGATGATCTGGGCGACCGCGCGCAACACCGCGCGGGCCACCACGCCCCACTCGTCGTGGCTGGTCGTCCGCTGGGTCATCGCGTCGGCGCTGGGCGGTCCGCTGTTCTTGACGGCGATCGCCCTGGCGGTCATCCACGACGCGTCGTCGGTGATCACCGAGCTGCAGACGCCGAGCGCGCTGCGGGCGTTCCTCAGCGTGCTCGCGGTTCATGCCGCCGGCGCCGGGATCGGTGTGTGGTCCCGGGTGGGACCACGCGCGCTGGCGGCGTCGCCGCTGCCGTTCTGGCTGGGCGATTCCCTGCGTGCGGCCACCGCCGGTCTGCTCGCACTGCTCGGACTTTCCGGGCTGGTGACGGCGGGATCGCTGGTCGTGCACTGGTCGACCATGCAGGAGCTCTACGGCATCACCGATTCGATCTTCGGCGAATTCAGTCTCACCCTGTTGTCAATGTTGTACGCGCCCAACGTGATTGTGGGCACCGCGGCGATGGCCGTCGGGTCCAGCGCGCACATCGGGTTCGCGACATTCAGTTCGTTCACCGTGTTCGGTGGTGATATCCCGGCCCTGCCGGTGCTGGCCGCCGTCCCCAGGCCTCCGTTGGGGCCGGTCTGGGTGGCGCTGCTGATCATCGGCGCGTCGTCCGGGGTGGCGGTCGGTCAGCAATGCGCCCGGCGCGCGCTGCCGCCGCTGGCGGCCGCGGCCAAGCTGCTGATCGCCGCGGTCGCCGGGGCGCTGGTGATGTCCGTGCTCGCGTATGCCGGCAGCGGCCAGCTGGGCAACTTCGGCCACGTCGGCGTGGACCAGAGCGCGTTGTTCATCGGTGTCTTCTTCTGGTTCGCGGTCGTCGGCGGGGTCACGGTGGTGATGAGCGGTGGGGTCCGGCGTCGTCCTCGACAACCCAAGGCCAGACCGGCGCCGGCCGAGGAAGCGACGGCCGAGGACACGACGCCGGTGGACCCGGCCGACGAGGCGCCCACCGACGCAGTGGACTCGGGCGATCCCGGCGCCCGGGTCGAACCTGACGCGCCGGGCGAGTCTGCCGCAGCCGACGCGCCGGGCGGCGACGACGAGCCGCCCCTGGCCGAACCCGAGTCGGGGGCGACCGAGCGAGATTCGACGGACTAAGTCTTTTGCCCGCCTCGCAGCGACACCGTTGCGCGGGCGGGTGCGACACCGGCGATTGTCGCTCAGAGGTGGGCAATTCCCCTGCGGCCAGCCTCATCGTCACGGGGATGACGCCGACAGTAGGCTCGCCGATGTGGTCGAACCGCTCCATGTGCCCCCGAACGCACCGGCACGGGTAGTGGTACTGGCGTCGGGCACCGGGTCGCTGCTGAATTCCCTGTTGACGTCGGCCGTCGCGGACTATCCGGCCCGGGTGGTCGCCGTCGGCGCCGACCGCGACTGCCCGGCCATCGAGATCGCCGCGGCCGCGTCCGTGCCCGCATTCACCGTCCGACTCGGCGAGCACCCCAACCGCGACGCCTGGGACGCGGCGATGACGGAGGCCACCGCCGCGCACTCACCCGACCTGGTGGTCTCCGCCGGCTTCATGAAAATACTTGGGCCGCAATTCCTTTCGCGATTCCATGGCCGCATCATCAACACGCACCCGACGCTGCTGCCGGCGTTCGCGGGTGCGCACGGGGTGGCCGACGCGCTGGCCTACGGCGTGAAGCTCACAGGCTGTACGGTGCACCTGGTAGACGCCGGGACGGACACCGGGCCGATCCTGGCGCAGGAATCCGTTCCGGTGCTCGACGGCGACACCGAAGAGACCTTGCACGAACGCATCAAAGTCACCGAACGAAAGCTACTGGTGGACGTGGTGGGCGCGATCGCGACAGGCGGCCTGACCGTGGTCGGGAGAAAAGCGACGATCGGACGAAAGGCGATGAACCGATGAGCACCGACGACAGGCGCGAGGACGCCAAGCGGCCGATCCGGCGCGCCTTGATCAGCGTGTACGACAAGACGGGGCTGGCCGACCTCGCGCAGGGACTGGCGGGTGCGGGTGTGGAGATCGTCTCGACCGGATCCACCGCGAAGGTCATTGCGGACAAAGGCATTCCGGTAACCCGGGTCGAGGAGTTGACCGGTTTTCCCGAGGTTCTCGACGGCCGGGTCAAGACGCTGCATCCGCGCGTGCACGCGGGCCTGCTCGCCGACCTTCGCAAACCCGAGCACGCCGCCGCGCTCGAGGAGCTCGGCATTGCGGCGTTCGAGCTCGTCGTCGTCAACCTGTACCCCTTCACCGAGACCGTCGACTCCGGGGCCAGCATCGACGAATGCGTCGAACAGATCGACATCGGCGGGCCGTCGATGGTGCGGGCCGCGGCGAAAAACCATCCCAGCGTGGCGGTGATCACCGACCCCAGGGGCTACGACGGTGTGCTCGCCGCGGTACGCGAGGGCGGCTTCAGCCTCGCCGAGCGGAAAAAGCTGGCGTCGCTGGCGTTTCAGCACACGGCCGAATACGACATCGCGGTGGCGAGCTGGATGGAGTCGACGCTGGCCCCCGAACACCCGCCGACGACTTTCCCGAAGTGGCTGGGCCGCAGCTGGCGGCGCTCGGCGATGCTGCGCTATGGCGAGAACCCGCACCAGCAGGCCGCACTCTACAGCGACCCCGGCGCGTGGCCGGGGTTGGCGCAGGCAGAGCAGCTGCACGGAAAAGAGATGTCCTACAACAACTTCACCGATGCGGACGCGGCCTGGCGGGCCGCCTTCGATCACGAGCAGACCTGCGTGGCGATCATCAAGCACGCCAACCCGTGTGGGATCGCCATCTCGTCGGCATCGGTCGCGGACGCACACCGCAAGGCGCACGAATGCGATCCGCTGAGTGCGTTCGGCGGGGTCATCGCAGCCAACACCGAGGTCAGCCTGGAAATGGCCGAATACGTCAGCACCATCTTCACCGAGGTCATCGTGGCCCCCGCCTATGAGCCGGCCGCCCTGGAGGTGTTGACCCGCAAGAAGAACATCCGGGTTTTGGTGGGTTCGGAGCCGCTGAGCGGCGGGACCGAGCTGCGGCCGATCAGCGGCGGCCTGCTGGTGCAACAGCGCGACGAGCTGGACGCGCACGGCGACAACCCGGTCAATTGGACCCTGGCCACCGGCTCACCCGCTGACCCGGCGACGCTGGCCGACCTGGTGTTCGCCTGGCGCGTGTGTCGCGCTGTGAAATCGAACGCGATCGTAATCGCGGGCGGCGGCGCCACCATCGGCGTCGGCATGGGTCAGGTGAACCGGGTCGACGCGGCGCGACTGGCCGTCGAACGCGGCGGCGAGCGGGTGCGCGGTGCGGTGGCGGCCTCGGATGCGTTCTTCCCGTTCCCGGACGGACTGGAGACGCTGACCGGCGCGGGAGTGAAGGCGATCGTGCATCCCGGCGGATCGGTGCGCGACGACGAGGTGACCGCGGCGGCCACCAACGCGGGTATCACGCTGTATCTCACCGGGGCGCGTCACTTCGCGCATTAGTCACGGTGCCCGCAGCGACGCACGTGTCAATAAGCGTTCGGTGAACGCCCTTGGCATGACTCGTCTGACCCCGCGTCGTAGCGTGGAGTGGTGATGTCACCGAGCAACCTGCCCCGCACCGTCGGCGAGCTGCGCGCCGCCGGTCATCGTGAACGGGGAGTCAAACAGGAAATCCGCGAAAATCTGCTCGCACGCCTCGCCGAAGGCGGAGACGGTGAAGCCATCTGGCCGGGGATTCTGGGGTTCGACGACACCGTGTTGCCTCAGCTGGAACGGGCGCTGATCGCGGGCCACGACTTCGTTCTGCTCGGCGAACGGGGCCAGGGCAAGACCCGACTACTGCGCGCGCTGACCGGCTTGCTCGATGAGTGGACGCCGGTGATCGCCGGCGCCGAACTGGGCGAGCACCCCTTCTCACCGATTACGCCGGAGTCCATCCGCAAGGCCGCCACCCTGGGCGACGACCTGCCGGTCGAATGGAAGCACCGCAGCGAGCGCTACACCGAAAAGCTCGCCACCCCGGACACCAGCGTCGCCGACCTGGTCGGCGACATCGACCCGATCAAGGTCGCCGAGGGCCGCAGCCTCGGAGACCCGGAGACCATCGCGTACGGCCTGATACCGCGCGCCCACCGCGGCATCGTCGCGGTCAACGAACTGCCCGACCTCGCCGAGCGCATCCAGGTGTCGATGCTCAACGTGATGGAGGAGCGCGACATCCAGGTCCGCGGTTACACGTTGCGCCTGCCGCTGGACGTGTTGGTGGTCGCCAGCGCCAACCCCGAGGACTACACGAACCGCGGGCGCATCATCACTCCGCTCAAGGACCGTTTCGGCGCGGAGATCCGGACCCACTACCCGCTCGAGCTCGAAGCGGAAGTCGGTGTCATCGCGCAGGAAGCGCACCTGTCCGCCCAGGTTCCCGGCTATCTGATGCAGATAATCGCCCGGTTCGCCCGGTACCTGCGCGAGTCCAACTCCGTCGATCAACGCTCCGGGGTGTCGGCGCGGTTCGCCATCGCCGCCGCCGAGACGGTCGCCGCCGCCGCGCGACACCGCGGCGCGATGCTGGGGGAGACGGACCCGGTGGCCCGGGTCGTCGATCTGGGCACAGTGATCGACGTCCTGCGCGGCAAGCTCGAATTCGAATCCGGCGAGGAAGGCCGCGAACAGGCCGTGCTCGAACACCTGCTGCGCCGGGCGACCGCGGACACCGCGTCGCGAGTGTTGGGCGGCATCGACGTCGGATCGCTGGTGGCCGCGGTGGAGGGCGGTTCGGCGGTGACGACGGGCGAGCGGGTCTCGGCCAAGGATGTGCTGGCCGCGGTCCCGAGCCTGGCGGTGGTGGACAAGATTGCGGCCAAGCTGGGTGCGCAGTCGGAAGGCGAACGCGCCGCGGCGCTGGAATTGGCGCTCGAGGCGTTGTATCTGGCCAAGCGCATCGACAAGGTATCCGGGGAGGGCCAAACCGTCTATGGCTAGGTCTGATGGTGACGACCCGCAGCGCCCGGCTTCGCCGCGCCTGCGATCGTCACGAGGGCACTCCTCGCGTTACTCGGCGTACACCGGCGGGCCCGACCCCCTGGCCCCGCCGGTGGACCTGCGCGAGGCGCTCGAACAGATCGGCCAAGATGTCATGGCCGGCACGTCGCCACGCCGCGCGCTGTCCGAGCTGCTGCGTCGCGGCACCAAGAACATGCCGGGCGCGGATCGGCTGGCCGCCGAGGCTAACCGGAGACGACGGGAGCTGTTGCGGCGCAACAACTTAGACGGAACGCTGCAGGAGATCAAAAAACTTCTGGACGAGGCCGTGCTGGCCGAACGCAAGGAGCTGGCTCGCGCGCTTGACGACGACGCCCGCTTCGGCGAACTGCAACTGGACGCGCTGCCGTCGTCGCCGGCCAAGGCCGTCCAGGAGCTCTCCGACTACAACTGGCGCAGCGGCGAGGCCCGTGAAAAGTACGACCAGATCAAGGATCTGCTCGGCCGCGAGATGCTGGACCAACGCTTCGCGGGCATGAAGCAGGCGCTGGAGGGCGCCACCGACGAGGATCGTCAGCGAGTCAACGACATGCTCAACGACCTCAACGACCTGCTGGACAAGCACGCCCGCGGCGAGGACACCCAGCAAGACTTCGAAGACTTCATGGACTCCCACGGCGAGTTCTTTCCCGAGAACCCGCGCAACGTCGATGAGTTGCTGGACTCGCTGGCCAAGCGTGCCGCCGCCGCGCAGCGTTTTCGCAACAGCCTCAGCGCTGAGCAGCGCGCGGAGCTGGATGCCTTGGCGCAGCAAGCTTTTGGGTCACCAGCGCTGATGCAGGCGCTGGACCGGCTCGACGCGCACCTGCAGGCGGCGCGGCCGGGGGAGGACTGGAGCGGGTCCGAGCAGTTCTCCGGTGACAACCCGTTCGGGATGGGCGAGGGCACCCAGGCGCTGTCCGACATCGCCGAGCTGGAACAACTGGCCGAGCAACTGTCGCAGAGCTATCCGGGCGCCACCATGGACGACGTCGACCTGGATGCGCTGGCGCGTCAGCTCGGAGACGAGGCGGCCGTCGACGCCCGCGCCCTTGCGGAATTGGAACGCGCGCTGGTCAATCAGGGCTTTTTGGACCGCGGTTCCGACGGCCAGTGGCGGTTGTCGCCGAAGGCCATGCGTCGGCTCGGCGAGACGGCTTTGCGCGATGTGGCACAACAACTTTCCGGGCGCCGCGGCGAGCGCGACCATCGGCGCGCGGGAGCGGCCGGCGAACTCACCGGCGCCACCCGACCCTGGCAGTTCGGGGACACCGAACCGTGGAACATCTCCCGCACATTGACCAATGCCGTGCTGCGGCAAGCGGGAACTGCCACCCTGGACGGCCGCGACGGGCGGTTGAAGCTCACCGTCGACGACGTCGAGGTCTCCGAGACCGAGACACGCACGCAGGCCGCGGTCGCGCTGCTGGTCGACACCTCGTTCTCCATGGTGATGGAGAATCGCTGGCTGCCGATGAAGCAGACGGCACTGGCGCTCAACCATCTGGTGTGCACGCGTTTTCGTTCGGATGCCTTGCAGATCATCGCTTTTGGCCGATACGCCCGGACGGTGACCGCCGCGGAGCTCACCGGGCTCGAGGGCGTCTACGAGCAGGGCACCAACCTGCATCACGCGCTGGCGCTGGCCGGTCGGCATCTGCGCCGGCATCCCAACGCGCAGCCGGTGGTTTTGGTGGTGACCGACGGTGAGCCCACCGCGCACCTGGAGGACTTCGACGGCGACGGCACGACCGTGTTCTTCGATTACCCACCGCATCCGCGGACCATCGCGCACACCGTGCGCGGCTTCGACGAGATGGCGCGGCTGGGCGCCCAGATCACCATCTTCCGGCTGGGCAGCGACCCTGGTCTTGCCCGGTTCATCGACCAGGTCGCCCGACGCGTCGAGGGGCGGGTCGTGGTGCCCGATCTCGACGGCCTGGGAGCGGCCGTGGTCGGTGACTACCTGCGGTCTCGTCGTCGTTAGGCGCCTTGCAGACCGCGTCCGGGTAGGTGTGTCCTGGACTGGGTACAGGGATGTGAACGAGGAGGAGATGCATGAGTCAGGTTCCGACGATCGAGCTCAATGACGGTGTCAGCATTCCGCAGCTGGGTTTCGGCGTGTTCCAGATCAAGCCCGACGAGACCGCCGCGGCGGTCAAGAAGGCCCTCGAGATCGGATACCGCCACATCGACACGGCCGAGATGTACGGCAACGAAAAGCAAGTCGCACAAGGCATTCGCGACGCGGGTCTCGACCGCGGTGACGTCTTCGTCACCAGCAAGCTCAACAACGGATTCCACAAGCCGGACGATGCGCGTCGCGCATTCGACGAGACGCTGAAGAAGCTGGATTCCGACTACGTCGACCTGTTCCTCATCCACTGGCCGCTGCCCACGCTCTACGACGGCGACTTCGTCTCGACCTGGAAGGTCTTCGAGGAGTTCGCGCGCGACGGACGCGCTCGCAGCATCGGTGTCTCGAATTTCCAAGTGGCACACCTGCAACGGCTGGCCAACGACACCGACACCGTCCCGTCGGTCAACCAGGTCGAGCTGCATCCCTACTTCGGCAACGACGAAGTCCGGGCCTATGGGCGCGAGCATGGCATCGCCACCGAGGCGTGGGCACCCATCGCGCAGGGCAAGGTGCTCGACGATCCGGTGATCAAGCGCGTCGCCGAGGCCCGCGGTAAAACCTCCGCGCAGGTGGTGCTGCGCTGGCACATTCAGCGCGGCGACATCGTCTTCCCGAAATCGGTGACACCCGAACGGGTGAAAGAAAACTTCGAACTGTTCGACTTCGAGCTGGACGACTCCGACATGGACGCGATCGACGCGCTGGACAAGGGTGAATCGGGACGCAACGGCCCCAACCCCGACACTTTCGATTACGTGCCCGACTAGAACGTTTCGCTAGCCGCGTGGCCGCCGGGCCTTGCGGATGATGCCGACCCCGCCCCACAGCGAGAAGCCGCGAATGTGGACGGTCGGCGCGCCGGGCGTGCCCTGCCCGAGCACGGCGCGGTCGAAGTTGCCCATCACGCCGCGGCCGTGCACCTCGACGTTGACCTCCGGCGGCAGCAAAATGTTCTGCACACCCATGATCGACATCGCATGAATGTCGACCTCGGTCGAGGTGAAGTCGGCGTAGCGCAGATCGACCACCCCGCTGCCCCACAGCGTGAAGGTGGTGAGCTTTTTCGGGACGTTCCATCGTCCGCGGCGCTCGAAGCCGCTCATCAACGCCAGCAGCAGCGTCGACGGCGCCGGATTCAGCTTGCCGCCGCGGCGCGGGCTGATCGGCGTCCCCGGCAGATCGGCCCGCAGTTGATCCAGTTCTTCATATGTCGTCGCCGCGTAAGCCCTGGTCAAACGGTCTTCGTAGTCGTTGAGCTGCAGGCGGCCCTGTTCGGCCGCGTACGCGAGCAGCTGCGCAGTCTGGATGCGATCGGTATCGCCCGCGCGCGGCGGCTCGCCGCGCGTGTCCTCCGCATCCCGTTGCGTTGAGTTGCTCATCACCCACGAGCCTACGACGTCCAGGTTTTGCCGCAAGAGGATTGGCTAAACTGCAACGTTGCGCCCGCCCGGGCCACGCCGCCGGCCGTCCGGCCGGACCCCCTGTTTGACATCTGGCTAACTTCTCGGTGGCTGACCGGCCCAGTTGGGCGGACGCTTCTCCAAGAACGCCAGCATGCCTTCGCGGGCTTCGTCGGACACGAACAGTCGGGCGGATTCCTCGGCGAGCCGCTCGGCGTCGCGGTCGAACCCATCCAGCACCGCGGCCGTGGTCAGTGCCTTGGAGGCCGCGAGGCCCTGAGGCGATCCCCGGCCGATTTCGGAGACCAGTTTGCCGACTGCGGCGTCGACGTCCTCGGCGGCCTCGGTGATCAACCCGATCTCGGCCGCCTGGGTGGCGCCGAACTTCTCACCGGTCAGGTAGTAGCGCGCCGCGGCCCGGGGCGACAGCTTCGGCAGCAGCGTCAACGAGATGATGGCCGGGGCGACGCCGATCCGGGCCTCGGTGAGCGCGAAGGTGCTGCTGGGGCCGGCGACGGCGATGTCGGCCGCGGCGACCAGTCCCATGCCGCCGGCGCGAACGTGGCCGTCGACCGCGACGATCACCGGCAGCGGCGCCTCGACGATCGCACGCAACAGTTGGGCCATCTCCTTCGAGCGCTGGGCGGTCGCCTCGGCGGGATCGCTGCTCGAGGTTCCTTCAGAGAGATCCGCGCCCGCGCAGAACGTGTTGCCGGTGTGGCCGAGCACCACGACGCGCACGGCGGGATCGGCCGCCGCGTCGCGCAGCCCTTGGTGAAGCTGATTGACCAAGGTCGTCGACAGCGCGTTGCGGTTGTGCGGGGAATTCAGGGTCAGCCGCGCAACGTACCCGTCGGCGGTGTATTCGACGAGGGTGGCCATCAGTAGCTTCGGGGCAGGCCCAGCGATGTCTGCGCGACGAAGTTCAGCACCATCTCGCGGCTGACCGGAGCGATGCGGCCCAGCCGGGCCGAGGCCAGCATGGCCGCCACACCGTATTCCTTGGTCAGCCCGTTGCCGCCCATCGACTGCACCGCCTGGTCCACCGACCGCGTAGCCGCCTCGGCCGCAGCGTATTTGGCCATGTTCGCGGCCTCGGCCGCGCCCATGTCGTTGCCGGAATCGTAGAGGGTGGCGGCCTTCTGCAACATCAGCTTGGCCAGCTCGACTTCGATGTGGCACTGTGCCAACGGATGTGACAGGCCCTGGTGCGCGCCGATCGGGGTGCCCCACACCTGGCGGGTCTTGACGTAGTCGGCGGCCCGACTCAGGGCGAAGCGTCCCATCCCGACGGAGCTCGCCGCGCCCATGATGCGTTCCGGGTTGAGACCGGCGAAAAGCTGTGCGATAGCGGCATCTTCGGCGCCGACCAGTGCGTCGCCGGGCAGCCGGACGTCGTCGAGGAAGACCTGGAACTGGCGTTCGGGGCTGATCAGTTCCATTTCTATCGGGGTGTAGCTGAAGCCGGGCGCGTCGGTGGGCACGACGAACAGCGCGGGGCGTAACTTGCCGGTCTTGGCCTCCTCGGTGCGTGCCACCACCAGTACCGCCTGCGCCTGGTCGATACCCGAGATGTAGACCTTCTGGCCCTTGAGGATCCAGTCGCTGCCGTCCCGGCGGGCGGTCGTGGTGATCTTGTGCGAGTTGGAGCCGGCGTCCGGCTCGGTGATGGCGAACGCCATCGTCAGCGTGCCGTCAGCGATGCCGGGAATCCAGCGCTTCTTCTGCTCCTCGGTGCCGAACTTGCTGATGATGGTGCCGTTGATGGCGGGCGAGACGACCATCAGCAGCAGCGCGCTACCCGCGGCCGCCATTTCCTCCATGACCAACGACAGCTCGTACATGCCGGCGCCGCCACCGCCGTACTCCTCTGGCAGGTTCACCCCGAGGAAGCCGAGTTTGCCTGCCTCCGACCACAATTCGTCGGTGTGCTCCTGGGCACGGGCCTTGCGCAGGTAGTACTCGCTGCCGTAATTGGCTGCCCACGCAGCCACCGACTTGCGAAGGGCCTGACGCTCCTCGCTCTCGATGAAGCTGGTGTCGGTCATGCTGGATCTCCTTCTGATTGCGGCGCTTCCACTCTTGCCAGCACAGCGCCAACTTCGACTTGCTGACCGGTCTTGACATTGAGTTCGGCGAGAACCCCGTCGACCGGGGCGGCGATGGTGTGTTCCATCTTCATGGCCTCCAGCCAGATCAAGGGCTGTCCGGCGGTGACCGCCTCGCCGATCGCGGCACCAAGCCTGATGACGCTGCCGGGCATCGGGGCGACCAGTGAGCCCTTTTCGACGGTCGAACCCGGCTCGGGGAAACGGGGCAGCGCGATCAGGTGCACCGGCCCGAGGGCGGAATCGACGTAGACATCGGAATCATAGCGGCGCACCGAGAAGCTGTGGTCGACGCCGTCGGCCCGCAGGACCACGTCATTGGCCGTGGCCGACACCAGCTGCACCGACGGGTCTTCGGGCAGTACCAAACCGGTTCTGGTGAAACGGTATTGAACCCGAAGCTCGTCAGCCTGCTCGTCGCGGTAGTCCTTGACCTGGTGCCCCGATGACAGGTTTCGCCAGCCGCTGGGAACGGCGCTCAGCACCGGCGCGGTAGCGCGGTTGTGCGCGGCGTCGGCGAGTGCGGCTGCGACGGCGGACAGCCGGATCACGGCGGCGTCGCCCAGTGGCGCCGCCAACCGCGCCAGGTCATGGGTGTCGAAAAACGCTGTGTCGGTGGCGCCGTCGAGGAACGCCGGATGCCGCAGCACATTCACCAGAAGATCGCGATTGGTGCGCACGCCGTGCACGCGGGCGCGGGCCAACGCGTCGGCGAGAACCAGCGACGCCTGACGGCGCGTGGGGGCGTAGGAGATGACCTTGGCCAGCATCGGGTCGTAGTGGATGGAGACGGTGAACCCGTCGACGATGCCCGAATCCAGCCGGATCCCGGTCCGGTGCCCCAGCGAGCTGAACTCAGCCCGGACGGAAGGCATCTCGAACGCGCGCATCAAACCGGCCTGTGGCTGCCAGTTCTTGGCAGGGTCCTCGGCGTAGAGCCGGGCCTCGATCGAATGTCCCTGCGCGGCAGGGGGTTGCGCGCCGAGGCGAGCGCCGTCCGCGACGGCGAGCTGCAGCTCGACGAGATCGAGGCCGGTGGTCTCTTCGGTGACCGGGTGTTCGACCTGCAGCCTGGTGTTCATCTCCAGGAAGTAGAACTCGCCGTCGTCGTCGGCCAGGAACTCCACCGTCCCTGCCCCGGTGTAGCCGATGGCCTCGGCGGCCAACCGGGCCGCGTCGAACAGCTTGGCGCGCATGCCAACTGTGCGCTCCACCAACGGCGACGGAGCCTCCTCGATGATCTTCTGGTGCCGGCGCTGAATCGAGCATTCGCGTTCGCCGACCGCCCACACGGTGCCGTGGGCGTCGGCCATGACCTGAACCTCGATGTGGTGTCCGGTCGGCAGGTAGCGCTCGCAGAACACGGTCGGGTCCCCGAAGGCGGACTGCGCTTCCCGGCTCGCCCCGGCGACTTCGCCGGCGAGCGCGGACAATTCCCGAACCACGCGCATGCCGCGACCACCGCCGCCCGCGGAGGCCTTGACCAGAACCGGCAACTGCGCCTCGGTGACGGTGTCGGGGTCGAGCTCGTCGAGCACCGGAACCCCGGCGGCGGCCATCAGTTTCTTGGACTCGATCTTGGAGCCCATCGCCCGCACGGCGGCCACCGGGGGTCCGACCCACGTCAGTCCGGCGTCCTGGACGGCGGCCGCGAAGTCGGCGTTCTCCGAGAGGAACCCGTAACCGGGGTGTATCGCGTCGGCACCGGCGGCGCGGGCCGCGGCGATGAGGGTGTCGGCGTTGAGGTAGTCGTTGGTCTTGTCCAGCCGCACCCGGGCATCGGCCTCGGCGACGTGCGGTGCGCCCGCGTCGGGGTCGGTGTAGACGGCGACGGTGCCCAAGCCGAGCCGGCGGCAGGTGGCGAACACCCGCCGGGCGATCTCACCGCGGTTGGCGACCAGAACTCGAGTAACCATGGGGCTCACATCCGGAAGACGCCGAAATTCGACGTCCCCTTGATCGGGCCATTAGCGATGGCGGACAGACACATTCCCAATACGGTGCGGGTATCTCGCGGGTCGATCACCCCGTCGTCGTAGAGCATCCCGGACAACACCAGCGGCAGCGACTCGGCTTCGATCTGCCCCTCGACCGCGGCCCGCATCGCCGCGTCGGCCTCCTCGTCGACCTGCTGGCCGCGCGCCTGGGCGGCCGCCCGGGCCACGATCGACAGCACGCCCGACAGCTGGGCGCCGCCCATCACCGCGGACTTCGACGTCGGCCAGGCGAAGAGGAACCGCGGGTCGTAGGCGCGGCCGCACATGCCGTAGTGGCCCGCGCCGTAGGAGGCGCCGATCAGCAGCGAGATGTGCGGGACGGTCGAGTTGGACACGGCGTTGATCATCATCGAGCCGTGCTTGATCATCCCGCCCTCTTCGTAGTCCTTGCCCACCATGTAGCCGGTGGTGTTGTGCAAGAACAACAGTGGCGTGTCGGAGCGGTTGGCCAACTGGATGAACTGGGTGGCCTTCTGGGACTCCTCGCTGAACAACACGCCGCGCGCATTGGCCAGGATGCCGATCGGATAGCCGTGCAGTTGGGCCCAGCCCGTCACCAGCGAGGCCCCGTACAGCGGCTTGAATTCGTCGAATTCGGAGCCGTCGACGATGCGGGCGATCACTTCGCGGGGATCGAACGGGATGCGCAGATCCGCCGGCACGATGCCGATGAGTTCCTCGGTATCGAACAACGGCGCGGTGACCGGTTTGGGTTTCGGCCCCTGTTTGGCCCAGTTCAACCGGGCGACGACGCGACGCCCGATCCGGATCGCGTCGAGCTCGTCGACGGCGAAGTAATCGGCCAAACCCGAGACGCGGGCATGCATTTCGGCGCCGCCGAGCGATTCGTCGTCGGACTCCTCACCGGTGGCCATCTTCACCAGCGGGGGGCCCGCGAGGAAGACCTTCGATCGTTCCTTGATCATCACCACGTGGTCGGACATGCCCGGGACGTATGCGCCGCCCGCGGTGGAGTTGCCGAACACCAACGCGATGGTGGGGATGCCGGCCGCGGAAAGCCGCGTCAGATCGCGGAACATCCGTCCGCCGGGAATGAAGATTTCCTTCTGCGTGGGCAGGTCCGCACCCCCGGACTCCACCAGGGAGATCACCGGAAGCCGGTTCTCGAAAGCGATCTGATTGGCCCGCAGGATCTTTTTCAGGGTCCACGGATTGCTGGTGCCGCCTTTGACCGTCGGGTCATTGGCGACGATCATGCATTCGACACCTTCGACCACGCCGATGCCGGTGACCGTGCTGGCGCCGACCTTGAATGCGCTGCCCCAGGCGGCCAGCGGGCTGAGTTCCAAGAACGGCGAATCCTGATCGACCAACAACTCGATGCGTTCGCGGGCCGTCAGCTTGCCGCGGTCATGATGGCGCTCAACGTATTTGGCCCCACCACCGGCCAGGGCGTTGGCGAACTCATTGTCGATTTCCCCGAGTTTCGTCAACGCGGCCGCCGCCGCGTCGGTGAAGGCGGTGGCCTCCGCGTCGAGCGTGGACTGCAGCACGGTCATGATTGGAATCCCAGAAGTTTGGCGGACAGGGCGGTGAGGATTTCGGTCGTCCCGCCGCCGATGCCGAGGATTCTCATGTCCCGGTATTGGCGTTCGACCTCGGATTCGGCCATGTAACCCATGCCGCCGAACAGCTGAACGGCTTGGTGGGCCACCCATTCGCCGGCCTCGACGGCGGTGTTCTTGGCGAAGCACACCTGCGGAATCAGGTTCGTCTCGCCGGCGAGCTGCCGCTCTACCACGCTGCGCGAGTAGACCCGGGCGACGTCGATGCGACGGGCCATCTCGGCCAACGTGTTCTGCACCGATTGGCGCGATATCAATGGGCGTCCGAACGTTTCGCGGTCGCGGCACCATTGCACCGTCAGGTCCAGGCACCGCTGGGCACTCGAATATGCCTGTGCGGCAAGGCCGATGCGTTCGGAAACGAAGGCCTGCGCGATCTGGGCGAAGCCACTGTTTTCGGCGCCGACCAGGTTGGCCACCGGCACGCGGACGTCGGTGTAGGACAGCTCGGCGGTATCCGAGGAGCGCCAGCCCATCTTGTCGAGCTTGCGGCTCACCTCGAAACCTGCCGTGCCCTTCTCGACCACCAGAAGCGAAACCCCGCCCGCGCCGGGGCCTCCGGTGCGCACGGCGGTGACCACATAGTCGGCGCGGACTCCCGAGGTGATGTAAGTCTTGGCGCCGTTGACGATGTAGTGGTCACCGTCGCGAACCGCCGAGGTTCGAAGATGTCCGACGTCGGAACCGCCACCCGGTTCGGTGATGGCGAGTGAACCGATCAGTTCGCCTGCCAGCGTCGGGCGAACGAACGAGTCGATGAGCCGCTGATCGCCCGAGGCGATCATGTGTGGAACCGCGATGCCACATGTGAACAACGACGCGAACACGCCGCCCGGCGCTCCGGCCCGATGCATCTCCTCGCAGATGATCACCGCATCGGCGCCGTCGCCGCCACCACCGCCGACCGATTCGGGGAAGTTCGCACCCAGCAGTCCGGCGGCTCCGGCGCTGCGGTGCAATTCGCGCGGCAGGTCGCCGGTGCGCTCCCACTCGTCGACGTGGGGCAGGATCTCGCGTTCTGCGAACGAGCGCACCGTCTTTCGCAACTGTTCGCGCTCGGGCGTAGTCCAAAGGTTCACAGTAAACTCTCCGGGATGTCGAGGTAGCGGCCGCGGAGCCATTCGCCTAGCCCCTTGGCCTGGGGGTCGAATCGAGCCTGGTATGCGACGCCCTGGCCGAGGATGCCGTCGATGACGAAGTTGACCGCCCGCAGATTCGGCAGCAGGTGGCGGGCGACGTCGAAGTCAGCCGCTTCTGGAAGCAGCTCCTTGAGCAGGTCGACGGTCAACGTGTCGGCCAGCCAACGCCATTGCTCGTCGGTGCGCACCCACACCCCGACATTGGCCGAGCCACCCTTGTCGCCACTGCGGGCGCCGGCGATGCGGCCCAGCGGCACCCGCCGGGCGGGCCCGCCCGGCAACGGTTCGGGAAGCGGTGGCTCGGCGGCGGGGGAGAGCTCGAGAGTTTCTGTGGCGCAAGCGATGTCGACGCGGGTGCCGTCGGCGTGTACCGCAACGTGCGGTACCTGATCGGCGGCGACGTAGCCCGGGGTGAACACCCCGTAGACCTGGCCGTCGCCCGGCGGCGCGGTCACGTGGAATCCCGGATAGCTGGCCAACGCCAATTCGACAGCGGCCGAGGAGAATTGGCGCCCGACGTTGGCCGGGTCGGGATCGCGCACGACGCAGTGCAGCAGCGCGCTGGCGGCTTCTTCGGTGTCGGCGTCGGGGTGGTCGGTGCGGGCCAGCGACCATTGCAGTTCCGCGGGCTTGACGGTGAGCGCGGCGTCGAGTTGCCGGCGCATGAGGTCGGCCTTGGCCTCGATGTCGAGGCCGGTCAGCACGAAAGTCATCGAGTTGCGGAACCCGCCGATGCTGTTCATCGAGACCTTGTAGGTGGGTGGCGGGGCCTCGCCGCGGACCCCGCTGATGCGCACCCGGTCGGGCCCGTCGGACGACAGCTCGACGCTGTCCATCCGCGCGGTGACGTCCGGGTTGGCGTAGCGCGCGCCGGTGATCTCGTAGAGCAGCTGCGCGGTGACGGTGTCGACGCTGACCAGGCCGCCGGTGCCCGGGTGTTTGGTGATCACCGAGGATCCGTCGGCGCTGACCTCGGCCAGGGGGAAGCCGGCGTGGGTGAGGTCGGCGACCTCGGTGAAGAACGAGTAGTTGCCCCCGGTGGCCTGCACCCCGCATTCGATGACGTGGCCGGCGACCACGGCGCCGGCGAGCCTGTCGTAGTCGGTGCGGTCCCAGCCGAAGTGGGCCGCGGCCGCCCCGACGATCACCGAGGCGTCGGTGACGCGGCCGGTGACGACCACGTCGGCGCCGCTGTCGAGGCAGTCGACGATCCCCCAGGCGCCCAGGTATGCGTTCGCGGTCAGCGGGGTGCCCAGCCCGAGTTCGGCGGCGCGCGGCAACAGGTCGTCACCCTCCACGTGGGCGACCCGGGCGTCGATGCCTAGCCGTTCCGTCAGGGCGCGTATCGCATCGGCCAGGCCCGCCGGGTTGAGGCCGCCGGCGTTGGCGACGATGCGGACGCCGCGGTCACTCGCCTCGCCCAGGCAGTCCTCGAGCTGGGTCAGAAAGGTCTTGGCGTAGCCGCGCTCGGGGTGCTTCATCTTGTCGCGGCCCAGGATGAGCATCGTGAGTTCGGCCAGGTAGTCGCCGGTGAGATAGTCGACGTCACCGCCCGTGAGCATCTCGCGCATGGCCGACAGCCGGTCGCCGTAGAAACCCGAACAGTTGGCGATACGGACCGCGCCGGAGCTGCCCAGAGCACCAGAGGCGCCGGACGCAGAGGCCATGCCTGTCCTCCATTCGCGGATTCGACCGATTCGGACCACCCAACCAACCGGTAGGTTAGCGGGTACCGCCGGTGTCACGTCAAGGATGCCTGGTGACTCCCTTGGCGCCGAGATTGCCCATGGGGTCGCACTTCGCCAAAAAGTCACAGCCCTCACGGCAATCTCGGCGAGCCTGCCGGCCGGCGCGGCGCCCATTTTGGCGACAAGCCGACCAGCGACTATCCTGATGTGCGATCGTCGCCCGCCCGATCGGCCCACCGGCCACGCCGCGCGACATGCCGAACTGCAAGTCCCAGATTGAGGAGTCAGGCCCGACCATGGCCGTACCCAAGCGCAGAATGTCGCGCGCGAACACCCGTAGCCGGCGCGCGCAGTGGAAGGCCGAGAAGACCGAACTCGTCGGTGTGACGGTCGCAGGTCAGCGGCACAAAGTGCCCCGCAGGCTGCTCAAGGCGGCCCGCCTCGGTCTGATCGACCTCGACCGCCGCTAGCCCCCCCTCACGGCGCGCCTCTCAGGTCAGTCTCAGGCGGTGGGACGAAACTAGGGGCCGTGCGAATACTGGTCGTCGACGACGATCGCGCAGTGCGCGAGTCGCTGCGTAGGTCACTGTCCTTCAACGGCTACTCGGTTGAGCTGGCCCATGACGGGGTCGAGGCCCTCGAACTGATCGCGAGCGATCGCCCCGACGCGCTCGTCCTGGATGTGATGATGCCGCGCCTGGACGGCCTCGAAGTCTGCCGCCAGCTCCGCAGCACCGGTGACGACCTGCCGATCCTGGTGCTCACGGCGCGCGATTCGGTGTCAGAGCGGGTCGCCGGGCTGGACGCCGGCGCCGACGACTACCTGCCCAAGCCGTTCGCCCTGGAAGAGCTGCTGGCCCGGATGCGCGCGCTGTTGCGCCGCACCAAGCCGGAGGACGACGCGGAATCGGTGGCGATGACGTTCTCCGACCTGACGCTGGACCCGGTGACCCGCGAGGTCACCCGCGGTCAGCGCCGCATCAGCCTGACCCGCACCGAATTCGCGCTGCTGGAGATGCTGATCGCCAATCCGCGCCGGGTGCTCACCCGCAGCCGCATCCTCGAGGAGGTGTGGGGCTTCGACTTCCCCACCTCGGGCAACGCGCTGGAGGTGTACGTGGGCTATCTGCGGCGCAAAACCGAAGCCGATGGGGAGCCGCGGCTGATCCACACAGTGCGCGGCGTGGGCTACGTCCTTCGGGAGACACCCCCGTGACGATGCGGGCCCCTCGATGATCCGGTTTCCCCGGCCTCAACGTCCACCGCTGCGCCCACCGTTGCGCGCAACGCCCTCGTTGTCGTTGCGGTGGCGGGTGATGCTGCTGGCGATGTCAATGGTCGCGATGGTCGTGGTGTTGATGGCCTTCGCCGTCTACGCCGTGATCTCTGCCGCGCTGTACAGCGACATCGACAACCAGCTGCAAAGCCGGGCGCAACTGCTGATCGCCAGCGGCTCGCTGGCCGCGGACCCGGGCAAGGCCATCGAGGGCACCGCGTATTCCGACGTCAACGCGATGCTGGTGAACCCGGGCCACGCGATCTACACCGCCCAGCAGCCGGGCCAGACCCTGCCGGTCGGCGCACCGGAAAAAGCGGTCATCCACGGTGATTTGTTCATGTCGCGCCGTACCGCCGGTGATCAGCGAATTCTTGCCGTGCACCTGCAGAACGGCACGTCGTTGCTGATCTCCAAGAGCCTCAAGCCCACCGAAGCGGTGATGAACCGGCTGCGCTGGGTGCTGCTGATCGTCGGGGGGGTCGGTGTGGCGGTCGCCGCGGTGGCGGGGGGCATGGTCACCAGGGCAGGGCTGCGCCCGGTGGCGCGCTTGACCGAAGCGGCCGAGCGGGTGGCGCGCACCGATGACCTGAGGCCCATCCCCGTGTTCGGCAGTGACGAATTGGCCAGGCTCACCGAGTCGTTCAACCTGATGCTGCGCGCGCTGGCCGAGTCCCGGGAGAGGCAGGCGCGGCTGGTCACCGACGCCGGGCACGAACTGCGCACCCCACTGACGTCGCTGCGAACCAACGTCGAGCTGCTGATGGCCGCGATGGAGCCGGGGGCGCCGCGCCTACCCGAGCAGGAGATGGTCGATCTGCGCGCGGATGTCATCGCGCAGATCGAGGAATTGTCAACGCTGGTAGGCGATTTGGTGGATCTGACCCGTGACGACGCCGGCCAGGTGGTGCACGAGTCCGTCGACGTGTCCGAAGTCATCGATCGCAGCCTGGAGCGAGTCAGGCGGCGGCGCAACGACATTCACTTCGACGTCGACGTGACGCCGTGGCAGACGTACGGCGACGCCGCGGGGCTGTCTCGGGCGGTCCTGAACCTGTTGGACAACGCGGCCAAGTGGAGCCCGCCCGGTGGCCACGTCGGTGTCACTATGCGCCAGCTCGACCCGTCGCACGCCGAGCTGGTGATCGCCGACCACGGCCCCGGCATTCCGCCCCAGGAGCGCCGTCTGGTGTTCGAGCGGTTCTACCGATCGACGACGGCACGCGCCATGCCGGGCTCGGGCCTCGGGCTGGCGATTGTGAAGAAGGTGGTCCTCAACCACGGGGGACTGCTGCGCGTCGAGGACACCGTTCCGGGAGGCCAGCCGCCGGGTACTTCGTTCTATGTCCTGTTGCCCGGCCGGCCGTTACCCGCCCCGACGCACGGCACGCCTGGCGCCGCTGAGCGGCAAGCCGGCCAGGTAGACATCGCGACCGACCCTTCTCGAGCGGCGGCCGGCGATGAGGCGAACTCTCGGGAATCAGCGAACGTTATCTCAGTGGACTCTCAGTCCGCGCGGGCAAGGTAGGTCTGCGGCTACTGTTGGACCCAGCCGTCGACTTGCCGAAACACTGAGATAGAGGAAGAGCGACTTAGCGACATGACGAATGACCCGAGGTATTCGCCACCGCCGCAGCAGCCGGGATACCCCCCCGCGCCCAATCAGACTGCGCCAGTCCCCAGCCATGCGGTGTCCCCAGGTTATGCCCCGGGACAACAGCAGCCGTACAACCAGCAATACGACTGGCGCTATCGGTCGCAGCCCTCGTCGTCGCCGACGACCCAGTTCCGGCCGCCCTACGAGCCCTTCAGCAACACCGGGCCGGGCCGGATCCCCGGCGGAACCGGTGTGGGTCCGATACCGGGAGGCACCGGCGCGGGTCCGATTCCCGGCATGCCGCCGGGCATGCCCATCCCACCGGAGCCCCAAAAGCGTTCTCGCGCAGGCCTTTTGATCGTCGGCGCGTTGGCCGTCGCGGTGGTGTCGGCCGGCATCGGCGGTGCCGCGGCCACCGCGATCGAGCTCGGCACGCACTCGACGGGCAACGGTGGCGGCCGGGTCATCGGGGCGGCGCCCAGTGTCCCGGCCGCGAACATGCCGCCCGGCAGCGTCGAACAAGTCGCCTCCAAAGTGGTGCCCAGCGTCGTGATGCTCGAGACCGACATCGGTCGGGCGTCCGAGGAGGGCTCCGGCATCGTCCTGTCCA
The DNA here is from genome assembly GCF_059813315.1 of Mycobacterium sp. NGS11. Taxonomy (NCBI): domain Bacteria; kingdom Bacillati; phylum Actinomycetota; class Actinomycetes; order Mycobacteriales; family Mycobacteriaceae; genus Mycobacterium; species Mycobacterium sp. NGS11. The sequence goes on along the minus strand of NZ_JCALEJ010000004.1, from coordinate 79,227 downwards.
CCGACGGGCTGATCCTGACCAACAACCACGTGATCGCCGCCGCGGCGGGACCGCCGAAGGGGCCCGGAGGGCCGACCGGCGCTCCGGTGCCTCCCGGCGTACCGGGTGGCCCGGGCGGTGCCGGTGCCGGCGCCCCGACGCCCAAGACGACGGTGACCTTCTCTGACGGCCGCACCGCGCCGTTCACCGTGGTCGGCGCGGACCCCACCAGCGATATCGCCGTGATTCGCGTGCAGGGCATTTCCGGACTCACGCCCATCTCGCTGGGCTCCTCGTCCGACCTGCACGTCGGCCAGCCGGTCGTCGCGATCGGCTCGCCGCTGGGTCTGTCGGGCACCGTCACCACCGGCATCGTCAGCGCGCTGAACCGGCCGGTGTCCACCACCGGTGAGTCGGGCAACCAGAACACCGTGCTGGACGCGATCCAGACCGACGCCGCAATCAACCCCGGTAACTCCGGTGGTGCGCTGGTCAACATGAACGGCCAGCTGGTGGGCGTCAACTCGGCCATCGCCACCCTGGGCGCCGACTCGCCGGACGCCCAGAGCGGTTCGATTGGTCTGGGCTTCGCCATCCCGGTCGATCAGGCCAAGCGCATCGCCGACGAACTGATCGCCAGCGGCAAAGCCTCCCACGCCTCGCTCGGCGTGCAGGTGATGAACGACAAGGGCACCCCCGGTGCCAAGGTCGTCGACGTCGTGGCGGGCGGTGCCGCGGCAGCCGCCGGCGTCCCCAAGAACGTGGTCGTCACCAAGGTCGACGACCGGCCCATCAACAGCGCCGACGCGCTGGTTGCGGCCGTGCGGTCCAAAGCACCCGGCGACAAGATCTCGCTGACGTTCCAGGATCCCGCTGGCGGCGGCAGCCGGACATTGCCGGTCACCCTCGGAAAGGCGGATCAGTAGTGAGAGTGGACGAACCCTCGGCGCCGGGATTGTCTGAGCTCGGATATACGGTTGCCTCCATGGAAACGGGCGCGGAACTGGTAGTTGGCCGGGCTTTGGTTGTGGTGGTCGACGATCGCACCGCTCATGGGGACGAGGACCACAGCGGTCCGCTGGTGACCGAACTGCTGACCGAGGCGGGATTCGTCGTCGACGGGGTGGTCGCCGTCGCCGCCGACGAGGTCGAGATCCGCAACGCCCTGAACACCGCGGTGATCGGCGGGGTCGACCTGGTCGTCTCGGTCGGCGGGACGGGCGTCACCCCCCGCGACGTAACCCCGGAGGCCACCCGCGAGATCCTGGACCGCGAAATCCTCGGCATCGCAGAGGCAATCCGCGGCTCGGGGCTGTCGGCGGGGATCATCGACGCCGGATTGTCACGCGGTCTGGCCGGGGTGTCCGGCAGCACGTTGGTGGTCAACCTGGCGGGCTCCCGCTACGCGGTGCGCGACGGGATGGCGACGCTGAACCCGTTGGCGGCCCAGATCATCGGGCAACTGTCGAGCCTGGAGATCTAAGACCGCGCCGAGAGGTGCGCCCCGCGGCAAGCCGACGCGGTTACTTCGATTCGGCTTCCGCGCGGGGCCCGTGCTCGGGTGGAGGCGTGGTGGTCACACTGCCGTGCTTGCCCGGCGCGTCGCCGTTGGTCTGCGCGAGCAGGTCGCGGATCTCCTTGAGCAGGACGACCTGCGCGTCGTCCGCCGGCTCGACCTCACCGCGTTTGCGCAATGTGGTGTACGGGAGCACGACCAGGAAGTAGACGACCGCCGCGATGATCACGAAGTTGATGGCGGCTGACAGGACTTCGTTCAGATCGATGGTCTGGCCGCCACCGATGCCGATCCGCAGGACGCCGAGGTCGGACTTCTGGTTGACCCCGATCCGGTTGATCAACGGCTTGATGATGGCGTTGGTGAAAGTCGTGACGAGTGCGGTGAACGCGGTACCGATGACCACCGCGGTAGACAGGTCGATGATGTTGCCCCGGGAGAGAAACTCCTTGAACCCTTTGAGCATTGAGACGCCTTTCTGGGACTGGACAGAATCTGCTGTCGGCTGGCGGACCAGCGACGGCCAGGCACTCAGTGCAGGGTGAGCGTGACGGTCTGGCCCAGCGCCGACCCTGCTACCGCGTTCGCCACACGAGCCGGCAGCGCAACTAACACTACGCGGTCGGCATCGGCGGCCTGAATCTTTTCTTTGGCCGACACGAGCACCACCACGGCGTCGGTGGCCACCACCTTGGGGGCGGCGTGCGAATTGTCCGGCGCGCTGGCGGCCGGCGCGGCCAGGACGTCGACCACGTCCCCGACCCGCACGAGGTCGATCAGGGCGGCATCGGCCAGATGCAGCGGCACGATGCGAGCGCCCGGCCCCGCCTTTGACCCGACTGCGGCCTCCGCCAACCGGCTTCCCAACAACCGGACGTCGGTGATGACCTCGCCGCGTCGTGTCGGGCCGGTCAGCGTCGAACCCACCACCGCGCCCAGGTCGGCTCGCGCCCCGTCGGGAACGGTTGCGGTCAAACGCTTTTCGAGTCGAACATCAGCGGGAGTCAACCCGACACCGGGACGAAGGTCATGGTCGGCCACCACGACTTGTGCGTAGTCACCGGCGGGATTGGAGCGCAGCGTCGCGATTGCGGCCAGCACGACCAGCCCGCCCGCGGCGACTCGGCGTGCCAGCACGGTGCGAGTCCAGTCTGGGCGCAGCCACAGCGACAGCCGGGTCAATAGGCTTGGGTTCAGCGATGATTCGCCCACGTCGCAACGGTAGGCGCAACCCGGCGCCCGGGCTCACGGCCGGCAACGCCGGTGTGGATAACCGTCAGCTGGTCGCGGCGGCCGTCGATGTTGCCGAACTGCTGCTCGACTTGTCGCTCGAGCTGGAGCTGGACTTCTCGCCCGAGCCGGAGCCCGACGTTTCGCTGGAGGCCGAGCTGCTTGATCCCGAGTCGCTCGACGAGGAGCCGTTGCTCGAACTCGACGATTTCTTGCCCGACTCGCGGCTGTCGGTGCGGTAGAAGCCGCTGCCCTTGAACACCACGCCGACGGAGTTGAAGCGCTTGCGCAGCCGCCCGGAGCAGCGTTCGCACGTGGTCAGCGCGTCGTCGGTGAAGGCTTGCACGATGTCGAAGCGATCGTCGCACTCGGTGCACTGATAGCTGTAAGTCGGCACAAAAACCTCCGGATGATCACAAACCTGGTTAGCACTCTAGCGTCTCAAGTGCTAGAACCGCCACGTGACATGACTCATTCCCATCAGGGGCCGGCGAGGTCGATCAATCCCTGTCGTGGTGTGAGCGCGTGGGTCATGGGGACGTCGTGCGGCTCGGCCGGTAATTCGTCGAGCACCTCCGTGTCCCGAACGACCGCGATCAGCCGCGCGCGTGGGCGCCGAAGTCCCAGAGAGCGGTCGTAGAAGCCCCGGCCCCGGCCCAGCCGCACGCCGCGCCGGTCCACGGCAAGCGCCGGCACCAGCACCACGCCGGCTTGCGCCAGGGCCGACGCCGGCAGCCAGGGCTCCGGCGGTTCGAGCAGCCCCCACCGCCCGGTGGTCAGGGTGTCGGGCCGGTATTCGCCCCAGGACAGCGGCAGCGGCGCGTTGTCAGCGGTTGTGCGCGCGACCGGCAGCAGGACCCGTCCGGCGCGCCGCAGCAACGTATCGAGCATGTCGATTGACCCCGGCTCGGTGCCCACCGGCACGTAGGCGCAGACCGTGCTGTCGCTGGTCACAATGCTTTCCAGGGCTTCCAGTCGCGCGCATACCTGCTGCGCCTCGGCGACGCGAACGTCGTCGGCAACCTGACGCCGGGCGGCGAGAAGCTGGTCGCGCAGCGCGGCTTTGCCGGTGGTCGCCATGCGTCAACCATGACAGCCAGGTCTTCGGACGCGCCACAGCGACTCGGCCGAGCCGATGCGGGTTATCGTGTGAATAATGTCAAGCCCAAACGTGGTGGTGCCACGCACTGCGGTCGTGCCCGCCGCGGGTCTCGGGACCCGCTTCTTGCCGGCGACCAAAACGGTCCCCAAGGAGCTGTTGCCGGTTGTCGACACGCCGGGCATCGAACTGGTGGCCGCCGAGGCGGCCGAGGCCGGCGCCGAGCGGCTGGTGATCATCACCTCCGAGGGCAAGGATGGCGTCGTCGCGCACTTCGTCGAGGACCTAGTGCTGGAAAGCACGTTGGAGGAACGCGGCAAGACGGCGATGCTCGACAAAGTCCGCCGCGCGCCGCAGCTGATCAAGGTCGAGTCCGTGGTACAGAGCGAGCCGCTGGGGCTGGGGCACGCGATCGGCTGCGTGGAGTCGCGGCTGGCTGACGACGAGGACGCCCTCGCGGTGTTGCTGCCCGACGACCTGGTGCTGCCCACCGGCGTGCTGGGCACGATGTCGAAGGTCCGCGCGCACTACGGCGGCACGGTGTTGTGCGCCATCGAGGTGACACCCGAGGAGGTCAGCGCCTACGGCGTTTTCGATGTCGAACCCATTCCCGACGACGACAATCCCGACGTGCTCAAGGTCAACGGCATGGTCGAGAAGCCTCCGGCCGGGGACGCGCCGTCGCTGTTCGCCGCGGCCGGCCGTTACGTGCTCGACCGCGCCATCTTCGATGCGTTGCGCCGCATCGAGCGTGGGGCCGGCGGCGAAGTACAGCTCACCGACGGGATCGCCTTGCTGATCGAGGAGGGCCACCCGGTGCACGTGGTCGTGCATCGCGGATCTCGACACGACTTGGGAAATCCCGGCGGCTACCTCAAGGCTGCGGTTGACTTTGCATTGGATCGTGACGACTACGGCCCGGATTTGCGGCAGTGGTTGGTAGCGCGATTGGGCCTGGCCGAACACTAGCCGGGCGGTCACCCGGCTGGCGGAGGCCGGCGGAGCGCGTAGCGGTCCCGGGCGGGGATGCCCCGCCTGCGCAGTGAGCGGGTCGCCCGATGCGCGGCGCCCGCCGGGTTTGAGGGCAGAGAGGCGCGCTGTGCGTTCGGTGGAAGAGCAGCAGGCCCGGATCACGGCGGCCGCGGTGGCCCCGCGGCCGATACGTGTGGCGATCGCCGAGGCGCAGGGACTGATGTGCGCCGAGGAGGTGGTGACCGAACGCCCGATGCCCGGGTTCGATCAGGCCGCGATCGACGGGTACGCGGTGCGCAGCGTCGACGTGATCGGTGTCGGCGAGGTGGGCAGTGAACGTCTGCCGGGACCGTTCGACGATTCCGGCGAGGGCAACGGGCGCGAGGGCCTGGTGCTGCCGGTGATGGGCACCGTCGAGGCCGGTTCGCGCACGCCTAGCCGGTTGCAGCCGCGCCAGGCCGTGCGCGTGCAGACCGGGGCCCCCTTGCCGACCCTGGCCGACGCGGTCCTGCCGCTGCGCTGGACCGATGGCGGGACCCAGCGGGTGCGGATTCTGCGGGGCGCCCCGTCGGGCGCCTACGTGCGCCGCGCCGGCGACGACGTCCAGCCCGGCGACGTGGCGGTGCGGTCCGGGACGGTGATCGGCGCGGCGCAGGTCGGGCTGCTGGCCGCGGTCGGCCGCGAACGGGTGTTGGTGCACCCACGTCCTCGGGTGACGATCATGGCGCTGGGCGGCGAGCTGGTCGACATCTCGCGTACCCCAGGCAACGGGCAGGTCTACGACGTGAACTCCTACGCGCTGGCGGCCGCGGCCCGCGATGCGGGCGCAGAGGTCAACCGCGTCGGCATCGTCAGCGGCGGCCCCCGCGAACTCCGCGAGATCGTCGAGGGCCAGATCAATCGAGCCGAGGTGATCGTGATCGCCGGCGCGGTCGGGGGCGCCGCGACCGAGGCGGTGCGCCAGGTGCTCGCCGAGCTCGGCGAGTTGGAGGTCGTGCGGGTCGCCATGCATCCGGGATCCATCCAGGGTTTCGGGCAGCTGGGCCGCGAGGGCGTTCCGACGTTCCTGTTGCCGGCAAACCCGGTGAGCGCGCTTGTGGTTTTCGAGGTGATGGTCCGCCCCTTGATTCGGTTGTCGCTGGGCAAGCGTCAGCCGATGCGCCGCATCGTGCAGGCGCGCACGCTGTCACCCATCACGTCGGTGGCCGGGCGCAAGGGCTTCCTGCGCGGCCAGCTGATGCGCGACCAGGACAGCGGCGAGTATCTGGTGCAGGCGCTCGGCGGCGGCCCGGGCGCGTCGTCGCACCTGCTGGCCACCCTCGCCGAAGCGAACTGTCTGGTCGTGGTGCCCAGCGGCGCCGAGCAGATTCGCACCGGCGAGATCGTCGACGTCGCCTTCCTGGCTCAGCGCGGCTGAGCGAAAAGACTGCGTACCCGGTGAACCTGTTGCGCTCCAATTCCCGTCATCCCGGTTGGCCCATGAGCGTTGGCCCGCTTCGGGTTTCGGCCGGCGTCGTCCGGTTGCGGGCGGTGCGGCTGCGCGATGGCGCGCAGTGGAGCCGGATCCGGCTGACCGATCGCGCGCATCTGGAACCGTGGGAGCCCAGTTCCGAGGGCGATTGGACGACTCGCCACGCGGTGGCGGCGTGGCCGGCGTTGTGTTCTGGTTTGCGTGCGGAGGCGCGGCAGGGGCGGATGCTGCCTTACGTCATCGAACTCGACGGCCAGTTCTGTGGCCAGCTGACCATCGGCAACGTCACCCACGGTGCGTTGCGTTCGGCGTGGATCGGCTACTGGGTGCCGCGCTCGGCCACCGGCGGCGGCGTCGCGACCGCGGCTTTGGCGCTGGGCCTGGATCACTGTTTCGGCCCGGTGATGTTGCATCGCGTCGAGGCCACCGTGCGCCCGGAAAACGCCGCGAGCCGCGCGGTGCTGGCAAAAGTCGGGTTCCGCCAGGAAGGCCTATTGCAGCGCTACCTGGAAGTCGACAAGGCGTGGCGGGATCATCTGCTGATGGCCATCACCGCCGAAGAAGTGAGCGGATCGGTGGCATCGACGCTGGTGCGCGCCGGGAACGCCAGCTGGGTGTGACCCTGGCCGTTGCGAGGCCGTCCGCTCCCAGGGTCTCCCGCGGCGGCCGAGGAGTCCAAATCGTTGCCGTTCTGGGACTGGCGCGACACGAGTGACTCATGGTGCTTGTGAGAGGCAAATTACAGGTGTGTAATTGTCCTGGTCAGTTGGACCCGGCCGCGTCGGCCAGAGATGGGCTTCGCGGGCGATGGACACCGAAGAGAGCAGGTCAACATGCCAAGCATCCCGCAGTCATTGTTGTGGATATCGCTCGTGGTGCTATGGCTGTTCGTCTTGGTGCCGATGCTCGTGAGCAAACGCGACGCGGTGCGGCGCACCAGCGACGTGGCGTTGGCGACCCGGGTGCTCAACGGCGGGGGCAACTCCCGGCTGATCAAGCGCAGCGGTCCGGCCGCCGGGCATCGCAGCGACCCCGACTGGACGCCGCCGCAAGACTCGACCGACACCGACCTCGACGACGAACGCTTTTCCGAGGACGAGGACCGCGACCATGATGTGGCGGACGACGCCGACACCGACGAGCTGAGCCGCCAGCGCCCGGTCGCGATGCGGATGGCGGTCGCCGAGCCGACCGAACCCGACTACCTCGATGTCGACGTCGTCGAGGACTCTCACGTACTTCCGGTGGGCGCCAGTGGTTCTGCTGCCGAGGCGGACACGGCCGACGTCGAACCCGTCGAAGGCGACGAGGCCGACACCGAGGCCGTCGCCGAGCGCGGCGGCGAGGACGAGGACCGCTACGAGTACATCGAGGACTCGTCCGGTTTGGAGCCCGCGGCCGAGGGTGAGGACGCCGACGACGAGGCGCCGGCGCCGATGCCGCGCAACGCCGCACGGCGGCGCCGGTTCGACACCAAGACCGCGGCCGCGGTCAGCGCGCGCAAGTACGCCTTCCGCAAGAAGGTCCTGATCGCGATGGCGCTCGTGCTGATCGGCTCGGCCACCGCGGCCTTCAAGGTCTCGCCGGCGGCCTGGTGGGCGTGCGGCAGCGCCACCGCGATCACCCTGCTCTACCTGGGTTACCTCCGCCGCCAGACGCGCATCGAGGAGAAGGTGCGGCACCGCCGGATGAAGCGGATGGCGCGGGCGCGACTCGGCGTGGAGAACGCCTACGACCGCGACTACGACGTGATCCCGTCGCGGCTGCGGCGCCCCGGCGCGGTGGTCCTGGAGATCGACGACGAGGACCCCGTCTTCGAGCACCTGGACTACGCGATGGCGATGCGGACCTTCGGCTGGCCCCGGGACCTGCCGCGCGCGGTCGGCGAGTAGCGCTCGCAGTTCGGCGGTTGGTGCCGCGGCTGGTAGCCTGCTAGCGGTCAGGGGCTATGGCGCAGTTGGTAGCGCGACTCGTTCGCATCGAGTAGGTCAGGGGTTCGATTCCCCTTAGCTCCACAGAAGAAAGTCCAGCTAGATACGGTATTTAACCGTTAGCTGGTGACGCGGATTCGGCCGCCCCGGCCGGCAGCGGGCCCGCAACGACTCGCTCTAACTCACGAAAATGGTGCGCTCGCGCGGCATTCCGGCATACCGCTTCTGCACTGCGCCGCAAACAGGGGCGCTGCTGGTGCAGCCACTGCATGCCAAACTAGATCATTGTGGTGGCCCTCGACCCGACAGTCGCGCTGGAAACATGCGAGAACGCTCTACGGCAACTCATGACGCACGCATACCGCGACGCCTACGGCGATGACTGGCTCGACCGAATCACCACAGAAGACCAGAGAAACGAATGGGCTGGCCGCGCTGCGACTGAACAGACAACGCGTAAAGGGGTGGCGGTCGTTCCGTCCGTCGGGCTTGCATACGCCAATTTCTATGACCTACTCAGCTTCGTCGAGAAGCATTGGCAGCCGCTGGCCCCGGCTCTCGGTAAGAGGGCTTCGACAGTGGCTCTGCTCAAACGGTTTGACAACCTCCGTAACACGGTCGCCCACCACCGGGAACTTGTCACCTTCGAAAAGGAGCTGTACTCGGGGATTGCCGGACAAATCAGGAATCAGGTGACGATCTTCATGACCACACAAGACCCGGCGGGAGACCACTACCCCCGAATCGAGTCAATAATCGATTCATTCGGCAACACCTACAACGGCGAGGCACCTGACCAGATAAACCACGACATTGTTACCGCGATTGTGCTGCATCCGGGGGACCTCGTAACCTTCACCGCGACCGCGTTTGATGCCCAAGATCGCGATTTGCGCTTTGAACTGCGGGCGAGTCTTCTAGGCATAGAACCACGGCAGAAGGTGCTTGAAAAAGCCGGTCGTCCAGTCGAACTCACTTGGCATGTGACCGACGACGAGGTCGGGACATTCCAAGCAATGGGCGTTTATCTGTACGCCGAAGGCACCAAATATCATCGGCACACCCAGTACGACTATTCAGTGCGATTCGCGTACCGGGTCGATCCACCGATTTAGAGGTTAGAACTGGTCGAACCGGCTTCCACCCATCACGCGTTCGCGTTCTTGGCAGCCTTGGTGGCCGACTGTATCGCCGCATCCAACTCCACGTCCGTCATACGGCGACAACCGGAGCACCGGCGATTGTTGCCGAGGGTGAGCAGAAGCCGGAGCTGGTCTACACAACTGACCAAATCACTGTTTCTGCAAAGAAACTCGCGGCACACACTGGTGTGTCGTGGGAAATTCTGTCCGATTGGGACCGGTTCGTGACCTACGTGCAGCAGGAGTTGACACGGCAGGTAATCAACACCGAGAACGCGGAACTGATCGCGGGCGACGGAACTACGGCTCGTCTGACCGGGTTCCTTTCCACGACAGGCATTCTCACCGCGACCATCGGCGCCGACACGGCCCTGGATGCGGTGTAGAAGGCGATAGCGTCGCTGCGAACCGGTGCGGCGCTGGCCGAGGCGAATCTTGTTGTGCTGCATCCGCCCACGTTCTCAGCGGTGCGCAGGTGCAAGGACACGCAGGGGCGCTACCTGCTCAACGCCGACCCGAGCGCCGAGCAGGCTAATCAGGTCTGGGGCATCGACGTTATTGCTACCACGCAAATTGCGGCCGGGACGGCGCTTGTGTTGGACACCAACAAGTTCGGGTTCGTGGTGCTGCGAGAGTCGATCACGTTGCGGACCGGCACGGACGGCAACGACTTCACGTCGAACATCGTGCGGTTCGTCTGCGAGGAACGGCTGAACCTCGCGGTCGAAAGGCCAAGTGCTGTACTGAAACTCACCGGTCTGCCCACGTCGTAGCAGCGAAGCATATAGCGATAGGAGCAAATCATGGCGAAAGTGAGAGTGGCGCAAGGGTTCCAGTGCGTCCACGACGGGGAAGTATTCGACAGTGGCGACACCGCCGACGTGCCCGATGCGGTGGCACAACGGTGGGTCGCCGAGGGTTGGGCGTCCGGGGCAGCACCCAAGTCGAAAGGTTCGCACCGATGAACGACACGTCGAAAGTTTATGCGCGCCGACATATCGAACGGCACAACGGCCGTGAAGTCACGGTGACACGGCTAGAGACGCCACTGGCCGATCAGCGCGCCATCGAGTCTGGGAAATCGAAAGGCTGGCAACAGTTCTAAACGTGCCAGGCTCGAATCGCTTCGGCCTGGCACGTTTAGCCATGTGAGTCAGATGCTCACACTGACTAGACTGAATCGCGCCACTCAACCCCGAGTTGGTCTGCGAGCGTGCGTGCTCCCTCGTTTGCCTTGCGTACTTCGTCTGCGAACGGGGAAGACGGATGTGGCGTGTAGAGCCAGACGAGTTCTTGAATCTCATTTGCGGACAAGGCTTTCACTAGCCGAACTGTAGGCATTTCGCTGTCAGTCGGCTTGACTTCACGGACCACGCCTCCTCGAACCCGGTTGTACTGCCGAAAATTTCGGTAACAGTTGCCCGAAATCATGTCCGTTCCATGGATACGTAGCGCCGTAACTAGACTGTGGCCGAGTGTCCAAGATACTTGTGTAATCCCGAACGGCTTCCCACCTGGCGGTCCCAACAACACCGGCCCGATTCCGCACATCGCGTGCCGGTGTTCGGGTACCGCGGTGTGGCCGATGTACACGTGCCATTCCGGTATGTCCTCACCGGCGAAAATCTTTGGTGGATCAGCAGAGTCGACGATAAACAGGTTGTCATACGCTTCGCGGAGCAATGCAATTTTGATTGCCCAGCGCCGAAACTCTTTCGGATCGCACCGATTGTCATCGTTGTTAGGGTCAAGTGCCCACCGCTCTACCACGGAATCAAGCTGGTTCATCCACCGGTTATTGCAGTCGTCGCACACTCGCCGCAGTGTCACGGAGAAGAGGTCCTCCGACTTCGAGGTGATCTTAGAGTTGTCGGGTCCGTACGTGATGTATTTGCGGTCGACACCCGGCAAGTTCGTTAGGTGCTCGTTGGTCTCGATTTTGTCTCGCCACGACGCCCGGAAGATGTGTTCGCGGGTCATGAGCGCAGTTTTGCCGCAGTACATGCACTGTTCGGGTGTGCGCTTCTTTCCCACGAAAAGAATTCTATTCGGGGTGGGACCGTTCAAGACGGTCGGCGCTATGTCGCCTCCCGATTCGTCGGAGATTGCCGAATACGTTCGGCGGCAGCGCCACCGTCGACCGCCCAGCGGCGCACGCGGCTCGGCTCCCGGACTTCGGCTGGACACGGCGCGGATCAACTGGTCGTGGCCCGTGATCGGCGACGCCCGCCCTGTGTGTTTGCTGGCCCGCTGTCAGGATGGCCCCGGCCCGCAGTCCGGCCCGCAGTAAATCATCGCGGAGTTTGAGCCGACTTTCGGCAACCGTCAGTCCCAACGCTGTGACCTGCGACGATGGTGCACAGCCAAGAGCTTGAATCAACAAACGCGCAGGTGGGCGGTTTTCGACTCGTTCGCATCGACTAGGTCAGGGGTTCGATTCCCCTTAGCTCCACAGAGTTTGAGCAGTTCACAGGGCTGGCCGGGAAGTGTTGCCTTCGGCCTGGCATTCACAACGGTGGTCGTGACCATCGGAATGCGGAGGTTCGCCGTATGGGTGGCTTGCCTGGTTTCCGTGCGGATTGTTATGGTCGCTGTGAAAGTGTGGCCCGGTGCTGGCGTCGTAGTTTCTCATCGCTGAGTCGAATCGGGATGCCGAGGGATTACTTCCGTCTCTGCATCAGCCGCGCCACTGTCTTATATCGAGTTCTCGGCGAGCAGGCCGGCCAAGCGTCTACAGGGGGCGTTGGCGGCTCCTAGCGGCAACAATCCGGGTCGAGCACCACGCACAGTGCCGCCAGGGACTCGCGACGCGGACGGTGATAGACATTCATGCCCCGTCGTTCGGACTCCACGATCCCGGCCCGGCGTAGCTGGGCTAAATGATGGCTGACAGTCGATTCACTGAGCCCGACCGATGCCGCCAGGTCGCTACTGCACATCTCGCCGGCCTTGGCGCAGAACAGGAATGAGACCAGCTTGACCCGTGCCGGGTCGGCCAGCGCCTTGAGGCGCAGCGCAATGTCCAACGCCGCATGGTCGTCCACCGGACCAGCCGCCACCGGAGAGCAGCACACTGGAGCGGACATATCCACCACCGGCAACGTCTTCGGCATGCAAAACATCCTGCCATACCTTCTTGACATATATCAAAGAGGTGGCAGTATCGGGAATACTACAAGTTCGACATAAGCCACAGAGGTAGAAATCAGCCATGTCACGGACTCAAGTTGCGCTCAATGTCAACGACCTCGACGAGGCGATTACCTTTTACTCGAAGCTGTTCAACACAACGCCCACCAAAGTCAAACAGGGCTACGCCAACTTCGCGGTGGCAGAGCCGCCGTTAAAGCTGGTCCTCATCGAAAACCCCGGCCATGCCGGAACTCTCAACCACCTTGGCGTGGAAGTGGAGTCCAGCGACGCCGTTCACGCTGAGATCGCCCGTCTGGCCGGCGAGGGCGTGTTCACTGAGGAAGAGATGGGGACAACATGCTGCTTTGCCACACAAGACAAGGTTTGGGTGACTGGACCCGCCGGGGAAAAGTGGGAGGTGTACACGGTGTTGGCCGATGCGGAATCCTTTGGCCCGGAGCCGCAGAACGCCGCTAACGGCGGTCTGTGTTGTGGAACCGGCAGCGATGACGCGGTGGGCGCACGGTCGTGACCCAAACTGTGCAGCATCCCGAACATACGGCGGTCGTCAAACAACTTTCGGTGCTCGACCGTTTTCTGCCGGTCTGGATCGGCATCGCTATGGCGACGGGACTGCTTCTAGGTTGGTTCGTACCGAGCTTCAATGCAGCCCTCAATCACGTTCAGGTAGACGGGATTTCGTTGCCTATCGCACTGGGCTTGCTGGTCATGATGTATCCGGTCCTGGCCAAGGTCCGCTACAACCGCCTCGACACGGTGACCGCCGACCGCAGGCTTCTACTCAGTTCGCTGCTGTTGAACTGGGTACTTGGCCCGGCGTTAATGTTCGCTTTGGCGTGGCTCTTACTACCCGATCTGCCCGAGTATCGGACGGGGCTCATCATCGTCGGCCTGGCCCGATGCATCGCGATGGTCATGATCTGGAACGACCTCGCATGCGGCGACCGCGAAGCCGCAGCGGTACTTGTGGCCCTGAATTCGATCTTCCAAGTCGTCATGTTCGCCGCGCTCGGTTGGTTTTATCTGTCAGTGCTACCCGGCTGGCTCGGCCTGCCCCAGACCACCATCACCACATCGCCCTGCCAGATCGCCAAGTCGGTACTGATCTTCTTAGGCATCCCGCTGATTGCTGGGTATCTGTCGCGACGCTTTGGCGAAAGGGCTAGGGGTCGAAGCTGGTACGAGACCACGGCGCTGCCCAAGATCGGCCCTTGGGCGCTCTACGGGCTGCTGTTCACCATCGTGATCCTCTTCGCGCTACAAGGTGACCAGATCATCAGCCGCCCAATCGATGTGGCTCGCATCGCCCTACCTCTGCTGGCCTACTTCGCCATCATGTGGGTCGGCGGGTACGCCCTGGGCACGATGCTTGGCCTGGGCTACCAACGCACTACCACGCTGGCATTTACCGCCGCTGGCAACAACTTTGAGCTAGCCATCGCCGTCGCCATCGCTACCTATGGGGCCACCTCGGGCCAAGCACTCGCCGGTGTCGTCGGCCCACTTATCGAGGTGCCCGTCCTCGTCGGTCTGGTCTACGTCTCACTGGCCTTGCGGCGCCGATACACCGATGGTGACCCGCGACTGTCGGTCACATTAGGTCAAGTCATCCGAGGACTGGCAGCTCCGGCAAACCTGCCGTGCTTTTCCTATGCACGCACAACGCGGGGCGCTCCCAGATGACCATGGGTTTCTTCAAGCATTTCGTCGGTGACTAGGTAACCGTCTACTCGGGCGGGTCGCAACCAGCCAGCGACGTAAACCCGGTAGCCATCGCTGCCATGGCAGAAAAGGGCATCGACATCGCCGCCGAGCAGCCCAAGCGATGGACCACAGACATGCTCGAAGCCGTCGATGTCGTCGTGACCATGGGATGCGGCGACACCTGCCCGATCCTGCCCGGACGACGCTACGAAGACTGGACGCTACCCGACCCCGCCGGCCAACCCCTTGAAGCAGTACGACCGATCCGCGACGAGATAGAACGTCGCGTGGCTGCGCTATTGGCCCAGCTAGCCGTATCTCAAGAGGGTGGGAGGTAACCCCCTTTGGACCAGAACCGCCCGCAGTTGCACAAGGTTATTGCGTTGTATCCCACTTGGGATGACGCAGAAGCCGCGGTGCACGCCGCCGCTGATCCTGGCGAATGACGGCAAGCGACTCGACCGGATTCTCCTCTGGTGGCGGTTCGCGCCTTCCCGGGAGGTCCCGTGCAGGTGACGGTACTGGGATATCGGGCGCCGACGGCGTAGTCGTCGCGGGGGTTGCCCGCAGCGCGAGTGCAGTTGAGGTACAACGGATTTGATGATCGACGATCCATTTGGCGGCGCACGCGGCGTACGTCATCACGCGTTGTTCTATCGTTCTGAACAGCACTACATCGATTCGACCGCACCCTACATCGTCGACGGCTTGGCGAACGATGAGCCGGTTTTGGTTGCTGTGCCGAAATACAACTTGGATGTGTTGCACGACGCACTGGGCACCGACGCCGCCGGGGTGACGCTGGTCGATATGGCCGAGGTGGGCCGCAACCCGGGGCGCATGATCGGGCTGTTCGGCAATTTCGTCGCAAAGTATCCGGGTCGACGGGTGCGCCTGGTCGGCGAATGTGTCTGGGCGGGGCGCAGTCAGCTTGAGTATCCCGCCTGTGTGCGGCTTGAAGCCCTGTGCAATCTTGCGTTCGACGGTTACGAGGTGACCGGCCTATGCCCGTACAACGCCGGCCGGCTCGACGCCCAAACACTTGCCGACGCCCGCGCTACCCACCCCCTGCTGTTGCAGGACGGGGCGTCGGTGGACAGCGACGACTACGCGCCCAAAGAGGCGCTGGCTCGCTACAATCGGCCGCTGCCCACCAACCCTGCGGCACGGACCTACACGGTCGAACGCCTCGCCGATCTGAACCTCGCGCGATCGTTTGCTGTCAGCTACGCTACGTGGCTCGGCTTGCCCAGCAGGCGGATCAGCGACTTGCTGCTGATCACCACCGAACTGGCCACCAACAGCCTGCAACACACCAGCAGCGCCTGCCGCCTGGCGTTGTGGCAGCACGGCCGCCATCTCGTCTGCGAGGCCAGCGATACCGGCCGGTTCGACGATCCCCTCGGCGGCCACCGTCAGCCGACCGCGCAGCGCGGCCGAGGCCTGTTGCTGGTGAATGCGGTCGCCGACCTCGTACGGACGCATACCACCGCGATCGGCACGACGATTCAAGCCTATTTGGCCATCGCCGCTTAGCGGCGTCGCGGCCGGTGCGGCATGACTGCCGGTGGGAAGTCAGGCCGGCGGCATCAAGACGGTGTCGATCATGTAGACCGTCGCGTTGGCGGTAGGCACCCCGCCGCACACCACACCGGCGTTGTTGACGCTCAGGGTGTTGGCCTGGCCGGTGACGTTCAGATCTGCGCCCTGCAGGGTCTTGTGGCTGCCGATGATCTTGGCCGGACTCATCTGACCTTGGACGACGTGGTAGGTCAGGATGCTGGTCAGCATCGAGGAGTTCGTCTTGAGTTCGTCGATCGTCGAGGCCGGCAACTTGGCGAACGCGTCATCGGTCGGTGCGAAAACCGTGTACTGGCCGTTGTTCAGGGTGTCCACCAAGTTCACCTGTGGGTTGAGCTGTCCGGAGACCGCGGCGGTCAACGTGGTGAGCATCGGGTTGTGGGAAGCTGCGACCGCGACGGGGTCTTGCGACATCCCCTGCACGGAGGCGGGTCCGGCGGGATGTGCGTTCGCATAGTCTGCGCATCCGGGTCCGACTAAGTCAGCCGCCGTTGCCATCGGTGCGGTGGCAACGGCAAATCCAACGATGGTCGCCGCTGTCAGGCCTGCGGCCGTCAATGGCGATTTGGACATCTTCATCGTGTTTGCTCCTTGATTCTGGTCGACAGCCATGCGCCGTGTTCGCAGTGGCATCGGTGATTCGGAGCCGCGGCGGGTTCGGATTGGTCAGGGGATTGACGAGCGTCGATCAGCCGTACGTGAAGGAGAACGCCTGGAGTCCCTTGGTGAGGCGCACCTGCAGCGTCGCGGTTTGGGTGTGGTCGTCCGCCACCAGCAGGTGCGATGTCGGCGGGCCGGCGATGGCTATGGCTTTGGACTGTCCGCCTCGGGTCACGGTGATGGTGCCCGTCCCGCCGGCGACGAGATAGACGTTTTTGGCGTGGTAGTTGAGTTCGATGCTGGACTCGTCGCTGTTGGCTGTTGCGCCTTGGTAATCCAGCGACCATGGGCCGCGCAAGGCGAAGCTGTCGGCGGGAAGATGCGGTGGGTAGTCGAATACCATTGCGCCCTCGTCATATTGGCCGGTGCCGCGATAGTTGACCACCTTGCCGACGCCGAAGTACGTCTCGGGGGTGGTGTTTTGCCGCGGGGGGTTGTCCTGTGCGGTGTCTCGCGGGGGCGGAAGCTTGACTCCTGGGTCGGCGTCGACGATCAACTGCCGGATGAGCTTCTCGGTGTTGCTGTAGCCACCTTCACCGAACTTGATGTGTCGCACCGAACCGGTGGCGTCGATCAGATATTCCGCCGGCCAGTAGCGATTGCGGTAGTTGGTCCACGTCGCATAGCCGTTGTCGAGCGCGATGGGGTAGGTGATGCCGAGGTCTGCCGCGCCCTTGGCGACGTTGGCGGGCTCCTTCTCGAACGCGTACTCGGGGGTATGCACTCCAATGACTTCGAGATTGTCGTGGTAGGCCTTGAACCAGTTGACGACGTGGGGGATGGCGCGCTGGCAGTTGATGCACGAATAGGCCCAGAAATCGATCAGCACAACCTTGCCGCGCAAGGCTTTTAAGTCGATCGGTCGATTACCGGGTGTGTTGAGCCAGCCGACGATGCCCTTGAGACTGGGGGCGGGCCCGCAACTTTCGAGCTGCGCGCCGCCGTCGGTGCAGTGTGACAGCTGCGCGTTCTCGTCGTTCACGATCCCGCCCAAGTTCAGCTTCTCTTCTATTCGGTGATCGCTTGCGATTCTGTCCTGTAACGGACTCGTGTAGTCGGGAATGGCCTGTTGCAGCAGAGCGGGCAAATTGAAGACCAGCGCCACCGCGAGCAGGATCGTCACGATCCCCGCAGCGATGCGAAGCTGGCGTTGGCGGCGCCGGAACGCGCTCACCCGTTGTGCCACTTGCTGACCTGCCAGCGCGAACAACAACAAGGGGAGTCCCGCGCCGAGCGCGAAAGCGCATGTCAGCACGATCGTGGCGGTGCCGATCTTCGCTGTTGCGCCGGCCACGATGATCGCGGCCAATACCGGACCGGCGCAGGGCACGTAGAGTACGCCCAGCGCCAGGCCGAGCGCGAATCCGTTGCCGTAGTTACGCGTTTGCTTTTGGGGAAGGCGCGCGAAGGGCTTCTCGAGAAGCTGCTCGAACCGCGGAAAGATCAGGCCGAGCCCGATCGCGACCAGGGCGACCAGCGCGGCCCATCGGACGGCGTCTTGCGGCAAGTGCAGCAGGGACAGCATCGCCGATCCGACGAGCGTGACGGCGCTGAAGCTCAGCACGAGGCCGCCGATCACCCAGTAGGGCCGGAACCGTTGTGCGAGAGCCGTTTTCGTCATGACTGACGTGCCGGAATCTTCGGGCGCATGTTGTCGTTGGCTGGGGGAGCCTTGGTCGGCGCCGGAGAAGAATATGACCGGTAACACCGGCAAGATGCACGGCGAGACGCCGGTGATCAAGCCTCCGAGGAAGCCGACCAACGCAAGAGTAACCATGACCGATATTCGTTACCGGAGCGTTCGCGGATGGCCTGACGCGTCGAGTCGACGGCAGACCAAAGGCAGCCGGGCTGTGCCCGGCTGCCTTTGGTTGGTGGGCGTGCGGACTCAGTGGCTGGGCGGCATCAGCACCGTGTCGATCATGTACACCGTCGCGTTTGCGGTGTGCACCCCTCCGCACACCAACCCCGCGTCGTTGACCTTCAGATCGTTGCCCTGGCCGGTCACGCCCAGGCTGGCGCCTTGCAGCGTCGCATGGGTGCCGTCGATCTTGCTGGGACTCGTCTGCCCTTGAACCACGTGATACGTCAGGATGCTTTTCAGCATCGCCGCGTCGGTCTTGAGCTTATCGATGGTTCCCGCCGGCAGTTTGTCGAAAGCGGCGTTGGTCGGCGCGAAGACCGTGTACTGGCCGTTGTTGAGCGTGTCGACGAGATTGACCTGCGGGTTCAGTTTGCCCGACAACGCCGACGTCAGCGTCGTGAGCATTGGATTGTTCGAGGCGGCCGTGGCGACAGGATCCTGTGCCATGCCCGCGACCGATCCGGGGCCGGTCGGATTCTGCTTGGCGTAGTCCCCGCAGCCCGCGCCTACCAGATCGGCCGCCGGATCGGCGGTCACGGACGTCGTCACGGACGCGGCCATGCTGCCGGCCGTGCTGCTGGCCGTGGTCGTCCCAGACGCCGAGTTGTTCGATGAACATGCCGATAAGCCGGCTACCAGCGCCGCCGCCGCCATGCCAGAGGCAGCGACTGATCTTGCCCGAGCGTTCCTCATTGCGTTCGGCTCCTTCGTGGTGGGCGGCCCAGCGCCGCCATCGTTGGTCGGTCATGAGTCATTCGGAAACGTCGCCGTCGCGGATGGGTCCGAGCCGCGCAAGTCTGCATCCGGATGCCGTTCGGCGCCGAATACCGGGTATGCGATCCGCCGTAACCAGACCGATGACGCGCTCCAGCCTCACGACATGGTCTGGGGACGCGACCGGCAGTGCTGCGCCGAATTCGGCACGCAGGATGGCGCCACGGCCCCGGCACGCGCAGCGTCGGACGCGAAAGCCGATACGCTATCGCGCCATGGGCAGTTCGGCGCGCACCGGCGGCGACCTCGACGCGTTGCTGCGCCGTGTCGCCGAGCACGACGTCGACGCGTTTACGCAGCTCTACGACCGGACCCGCGCACGGGTGTTCGGATTGATCTTCAAGATCCTGCGTGATGCCAACTACAGCGAGGAAACGACCCAAGAGCTCTATCTGCAGATCTGGCGCAACGCCGGCGACTATGACCCAGCCGCCGGAAGCGCGCTGGCATGGATGCTGATGCTGGCGCATCGGCGCGCCATCGATCGGGTCCGATCCGAGCAGGCCGCCATGGAGCGCGAATCGCGTTACGGTGCCAGCCATGTCGAGCGCCCCAGCGACGTGGTGGCGGACACGGCGCTCGCCCGCGAAGAGCGTGATCGCGTACTCGGTTGCCTCCACGCGCTGACTGCGACGCAGCGCGAGTGCATCGAGCTGGCCTACTATCGAGGCCTGACCTACGTCCAGGTCGCGGAGCAGCTCACGCAGAACCCCTCGACCGTCAAATCTCGGATGCGCGACGCGTTGCGAGCCTTACGTCGTTGTTTGGAAATCCCATGACCGATCCAATGGACACCCCGCTGCTCGAACTGGCGAGCGCCTACGCCCTGGACGCTGTCTCGGACAGCGAACGCGAGGACATCGAACGACGTGTGGCCGCAGCCCCCTCATCTGAAGCCGAAGAGTTCTACGCAGAGGTGCGGGCGGTGTGGGAGGCGATGGCGGCGCTCTCCGATACGACTCGGCTGGAACCCTCGCCGGCGCTGCGAGCCAAGATACTCAACGAAGTTGCCCTGCCGGCCAGTCCACGTAGGACCTACTGGCGTGCAGCGGTTTTGGCGGCGGCAGCCGCTATCATCGCCGCGGTGGTCGCAACGGGCATCACCGTGGCGCTGCGCCCGGCGCCGCCGTCATCGACGACTGAACACGTGTTGGCCGCGCCGGACCTTCGCACCGCCACCGCCCAACTTCCCGGCGGCGGCACCGTGACCATGCTGTCATCCCAACACAGCAACGCGGCCGTCATCGTCATGAACAACGTGCCCCCGCCCCACTCGGGCAGCGTCTACGAGATGTGGCTTATAGATCCCAAGGGGCCCCGCCCCGCAGGAACCATGGACACCGACACCGTCAAGCCATCGACCACCGCGGTGATTGGGGACCTCGGACACAGCACGGTATTCGCGCTCACCAAGGAACCCGGCCGAGGGTCGAGCCAACCCACCACCTCGCCATTGCTCACGCTGCCGTTGACTTGAACAACGCCGTCCATGCCCATCTGCGTCGAGGCGAACGTCCTAATCGCGTCCCCCAATCGAGAGCCCTTGCCGTATCCCCCGACGGATCTGTCGTTCTAGGGATGAGCTGTCTGCGGGGGCGGTTTCGCTGCAGCTGCAGCTGAGGCCCCCGAAGGGACTCGGGTCGCCGCTCGGACTTGGGTCGGCGCCGGCAGGCGCCCGCGCCGAAGTCAAGAACGCTAAGACTAGGCCGGCGCATGCCAGCGCTTTTGTGGTGAAGGGCAACGGTTTTCGTGTCCCGATCGGGGCCCGAGGCTCAGGTGGCTTGGGGCTGGCCATGGCGATTTCCTTTGGAGTCGAACGTGATGACTGATTCGGTGCCTTACCCGGCCACCGGCGAATGCGGAATGAGCGATACGCGCATGCCGACGCGTTGAACCGCGCCCTCCGATTCGCGACCGACCATGCCGCCCAGCGGCACTTTGGAGACAGCGGTGCCGGGTGCGGGTGCGGCGGCCCATCCACCCGGCATGGCGCCGCCGTTGAGGGCATGCAGCGGGGTGACCGATGAAACCGTTGCCGCCCAACTCGGTGGCACGGATAGGGTGCTCAGCGAACTGGCCTGGCCCACGCTCGCCGAGGCCCCCTCGCCCAGCCCCGCCAGCGGGCCGAGGTTTCCCAGGCCCGCCGCGCCTCCCATGCTCGCTATCCCGGCACGGCCCTCGGCTCCTAAAATGGAACCGGCGCCCGCTTCATCCAGTGCCAATCCCTGGTAGTCCAGTCCCAGTCCCTGGTAATCCAGATCCAGGCCGTAGAGGTCTATGCCGATGCCGCCGCCGTCGGCGATGAGGCCGGCGCCGTCGGCACCATAGCCGGCCACCTCGGAGGCCAGGCCGGCCGCGGCTCCGTCCGCTGCGGGTGCGGCAGCGAGCGCCGAGGCCAGTCCCGAGGCCGCGCCCGCTCCGGTGCTCGCGCTCTTCGCCGCCCCCTTGCCCGAGGCGCCGGTCAAACTCGACAGTGAACTGAATGGCGCGGACGCTCCCGACGCCCCCAGTGACGCTCCGGTGCCCATCGCCGCCTGTGACAATCCGGCGCTCGAGGAAGAGCCGGGGGTGGAGAGTCCTTGCAGAGTTTGGGGCACCGAGGAGAGCCATTGCGTCGTAGTGTTGCTGCCCGCGTGGGCGGCTGCGTGGGTGACGGCACCGATGTGACCGGTGAGGCCGGCCGGATTGGCCGTCTGCGGCGGCGCGAGCACCGGCGAAAGTCTCGATGCCGCGGCGGAATTGGTGGCGTAGCCGTACATCGCGGTGGCGTCCTGGGCCCACATCTCGCTGTACTCGGCCTCGGTCGCCATGATGGCCGGGGTGTTCTGCCCGAAGATGTTGGTCTGAATCAACGCCAGAAGGCGAACGCGATTGGCCGCGACCAGAGGGGGCGGCACCGTCATCGCATAGGCGGTTTCGAAGGCTGCTGCGGCGGCCGTCGCCTGTGCGGCCGCCTGGCCACATTGTTCGGCGGTCCCAGTCATCCAGGCTATGAAGGGCATCACGGCAGCCGTCATCGACATCGACGCCGGCCCCAGCCAGGGCTCGTCGGTGAGGCTCGCGATCACCCTCTGGTAGCTGCTGGCGGCCTCCGCCAGTTCGGCCGCCAGCGACTCCCAGCTGGTGGCGGCGGCCAGTAAGGTCGCGGGTCCGGGCCCTGCGTACATTCGACCGGAGTTGATCTCTGGTGGTAGCGCCCCAAAGTCCATGTCTATCCCTGTTTCTTGGTTGAGTCTTTTAACCGATGTGGCGGTGGGCGGCGTCGAATTGAAGCCGGCGACGTAGGCCACAACGGTTGGTCGGCAAAGCAAGTGGTGAGTAATGTGCGTGTCTCAGCAACGCGCGACGGCGTCATTCAGCCAGATCCGGAAGACGGCATCGATCGCCGCGGACACGAATGAGCTGCAGCTAGTACCGGCTAGCGCTAACCTGCCGCAATGGCGTTGTGGCGCAGACTAGCGGCCGTGCTCAATCAGCAACGGGCGACGCAGAATTGAATCAAAAGATTGGGTACGGCGGAACGGGGCACCGGCGCTCGTGCGGGCTGGTCCGCCCGCTGCCCAGACCAGGTCGCGCCAACCGACGGCGGGGTCGCAGAATCGGACCATCGTGGCGTGGAAAGCGCCAAAGTTGTTGCCCGATCACGCTTTACGCCAGCGCTTCTGAACGCTTTGTCATCGTTGACGGTCGATCCGACGCCAAGCCGACGGACTGGCGTCACGGCGCCGGCTGACGGCATCGGGTTGGATTCCGGACTGGCCAACGGGGCCGCCGCGGACGACTGCGATGCGATGGCCGCCACCTGGGCGTGCACCGCCCCGCAACCAAAAACGGTGGCGACGAGAGCCAGCGCGGCAACGATGGCCAACGCAGATCGTCGTCGTAACCATCGTGACGGCATGCTCAATCCGAAACTCACAGTGCCACACAGGCTACCAGTTATGCGTCGACCGCCGCCGAGCCGCACCGCGGCACGAAGCCGAGAAGATCTGCGCTTCAACCGGCTTCACAGCGGGCGAACACAGGGTTTGAATCGCCGCCGGCACCGGGCCGCGGACGTAGGTCCGCAGCCCAATGCCGCGATTGCCTAAGCGCTAGCGATCAGAAGCTAGTGGGAATTGGCCGCGCGCCCCCAAGCTCGATTGCTATGCAGCCCGACGACCCCAGCATCACACCGGTCAGCACCGTGACCAGCGCGGCCGCTTTCAGCATCCTCTTCTTGCTTGCGCTCATCGGTTCGCCTTTCTCCTGGTAGAGACAGCCGTGGCAGAAACTGCCGCCGGTGAGCCGATGTTATCGCTGTCTTTTGACGTGTGTGTAATATTGCGCAAACCGCAAAGGGTTTGCTGTCGGCCGACATATGCCCCGATAGAACCCGCCGCCGAATCCGCTAGGGGACCGTGGCGGCCTCGATGCCCCTCTGCCTCCACAGGAGGACTTGCTCTAAGTTCTTGTGGTATCTCGCGGCGCTGCGGCCGCGAGCCTCAGGGGGAGCTGCCGATGGTGAGAGCGACGGGATCCCAGCCGTCTTCCGACCGAGGAGAACGCGTTCTGATGGCCAGTCGGCGATTGGGGCGCGCGCGTCGGAGGCGACGCGCTCGCCAGACGAGCCCGTCGCCGTTCGCGCCGGAATGGACGCCGCCCCCGGCGTCGTACGGGGTGGGCGTCCGTCACAACGTCGCGGTGCCGATGACCGACGGTGTCGAGTTGCGGGCGGACATCCATTACCCCACGGTGCCCGAGACCGGACAGCCCGCGGCGGGTCCGTTTCCCGTGTTGTTGTCGATCACGCCGTATGGCAAGAAGGCGCCACCGCCGGCCGCCCAGATCGGCGGCGGCGCGGCCCCCTACCTGATCAAGCGCGGCTACATCGAGGTGATGGTCGACGTTCGCGGGACCGGATCCTCGGGCGGTTCGTTCGAGATGTGCGGCGAGCGGCAGACGCAGGACGGCGTGGAATTGGTGCAGTGGGCGTCGACGCTGCCCAATGCCAATGGCCGAGTCGGCATGGTCGGGCTGTCCTACCTTGCGATCAACCAGCTGTTCACCGCGGCCGCGGTCGGCCCGGAGTCGCCGCTGAAAGCGATCTTCCCGGTAATGGCGGCGCGGGATTTCTATCGCGACGCCGCCACGATGGGCGGTGTGCCGCACCTGCACGCGGTTCGCGGATACGGCTCCGTCTACACGCTGCTCAACGTGGTCAACCCGACCCTGGAGTGGCTCGCGCGCGGCGGTCACGCGCGACCGCGCTCGGGCGGCTTCGCCGCGGTTCGGCAGCGCGGACGCGACCAGCGGCGCTATTTCCGACCCCTGATCGCTGAGGTCGTCGCCGGGGGTGAAACCGCTTTTGACGGCCCGTTTTGGGACGCGATGAGTCCGGGGCTGGTCCTATCCAAGGTCGCGGCCAACGGAGTTGCGACCTTCCTCGTCGGCGGGTGGCACGACGCGTTCCAACGCGGGGCGCCGCTGAACTACGCCGCCCTGCAGAACGCGGCCGCGGGCCGGCCGCAGGACGCACCGATGGAACCCGGCCAGCCGGTATCGGATCGGATCCGACTGATGATGGGCCCCTGGTATCACGTGTCCAACCATGGCGGACTGCACCTCAACGCGCTGCAGTTGCGTTGGTTCAACCGCTGGCTCAAGGACGACGCCGACGCGGCCATCTGCGGAAAGCCGTTGGCTTTTCAGGCGATTGGAAGCTCGCAGTGGTATCGCGCCGACAACTATCCCCTCGCCGAGGCGACGCCCACCCGTTTCTATCTATCCGACGCGGGCCGCCTGAGCCCGGACGCGTCGCCGGAAGGCACCGCGGCGCCAATCACCTACGTGGCGCGCGGACCCCTGTCCGGTCGCAGCCTGGAGCAGTGGTCGCTGGGTTTGAACAGCTTCATGTTCTCCCAACGGGGCCGCAGCATCAGGTACGACCAGGACAACCGCCGCCTGCAGCGCGGCGCATTGACCTACACCACCGAGCCGTTCGGCGAGGCGAAGCTGGTGGCCGGGCCGATCGCGCTGACCATCCACGCGACGGCCACCACCACCGAGACACTGTGGGTCGCCCACCTCGACGACGTCGCCCCCGACGGGGCCAGCCGCCCGCTGACGCAGGGCGCGCTACTGGGGTCGCACCGAAAGCTGGACCCCGACCGCACTTGGTACCTGCCAGACGGCACCGTGCTGCGGCCGCAGCACCTCAGCACCCGATCGGCCGCCGAGCCCGTCGTGCCGGGGGAGGTGACCCGCTACGACGTGGAGATCTTCCCGACGGCGGCGTTGATCGCCGCCGGCCATCGACTGTGCCTGACGATCACCACCTATGACTTTCCGCATCTGGTGCCCAGCAAGCCGGCCCGCCGGGCGTTGGCCGGGGGGCGCTACCAATTGCATCAGGGCGGGCCTACGCCGTCGCACATTCTGATCTCGTTGGCAGACCCGGACGCCGTGAGCTGACGGGCCTTGTCTTCGACGGCATCCGCGCCTTCCGTTGCGTAGGTGCAGACCAACGCGGGTACTGATCCTTCGAACCCGATGACGGAGAGGATTCGATGGCGGACCGCGATCGTGACTACGCCGATGAGCTGCTGCAAGAACTGTTGTTGACTTACGGGCCGTGCGGGCAGGAGGACGAGGTACGCGCGGTTATCGCCCGCGAACTGCAACCCGTCGTCGACGACATGTGGACTGATGACGCCGGCAACCTGATCGGCTACGTCGCCGCCAACCCGTCGGCCGGCGATGCCGGGGCGCCCAACCACCGCCACCGCACGGAGTCCATCCCCGGCACCGCCACACGGGTCATGGCGCACATGGACGAGCTGTCCATGATCGTCAAACGGGTGGAATCCGATGGCACACTGCACCTGACGCAGCTGGGCACCATGTACCCGGGCAACTTCGGACTGGGTCCGGTCGCCGTGCTGGGTGACAACGAAACCCTCACCGCCGTACTGACTCTCGGCTCCGAGCACACCACCCAGGAAAGCTCGCGAATCTGGGAGACCAAACCCGACCAGGGTGACCGCGCGCTGGATTGGGATCACGTCTACGTGTTCACCGGCCGCAGCAGCGACGAGCTGACCGCCGCGGGGGTGCACGCCGGAACCCGGGTGTGCGTCGACCGCAGCAAGAGAGCCGTTGTCGAGATCGGAGACTTCGTCGGCGCCTACTTCCTCGACGACCGCGCCGCGGTGACCGCCCTGCTGCACGCCGCACGCCAACTGCGCGAGCGTGGGCAACGCCCCGCCGACGACGTGTACCTGGTGTTCACCACCAACGAGGAGGTCGGCGGGGTGGGAGGCACCTACGCCAGCGCCACCCTGCCCGGCGACCTCACCGTGGCGCTGGAGGTCGGCCCCACCGAACGCGAATACAGCACCAGCGTCACCGGCGGCCCTATCATCGGGTACAGCGACGCCCTGTGCGTCTACGACAAAGAAGTCGCCGACCGGCTGCTCAAAATCGCCACCGACCGCGAGCTGTCGCCGCAGGCGGCCGCGCTGGGTGCGTTCGAATCCGACGCTTCGCACTCAAAGGCGAACGGGCTGACCGCGCGCGCCGGCCTGCTGTGCCTGCCCACGCTGAGCACCCACGGCTATGAGGTGATCGCTCGCCGCGCGATCGACGACGTGGCCGCGATCGTCGTCGATTTCGTGCTGCAGCCGAGTCAGAAGAGCGCCTGAGGCTTGCCGAATGCTCCACGCGGCAACGCCCCGCGCGTCTGCCTTCCGGCGGGCCGCCCGATCGCACCAGTGACCCGCGCATGCTTGCCCGAGCCGCGACCGTGCTCATAACCTGGCAACATCCGACCGTATCCGGGGGGTCGGCCCGGCGCGGCAGACGACGGCGAGCAGGCGGGCAGGTCATGGCATCACCGCGACGCGCAGAGCGGTGCCGCGATGCCGCGGGCGGCGGTCCGTAGCGGTGGCCGGGCTCACCGGCGCGCGGGTGGACGAGCTGGCGACGATGGACATCTTCACGGGATGTCCCGCCGAAGACCTGGCGCCGTTGGCGGGCCGCCTGCAACCGCTGCGCGCCCCGGCCGGCCAGGTGCTGATGCGGCAGGGAGAGCAGGCGGTCTCGTTTCTGCTGATCTCGTCGGGCACCGCCGAGATCAAACACGTCGGTGACGACGGCGTAACGATCGTCGAGCATGCCTCCCCGGGCATGATTGTCGGCGAGATCGCCCTGCTGCGTGACATTCCCCGGACCGCGACGGTGACCACCGCCGAACCGTTGACCGGCTGGATCGGTGACACCAGGGCGTTCGCCAGCATGGTGCACATCCCCGGCATCACGCCGCGGCTGCTGCGCACCGTGCGTCAGCGGCTCGCCGCGTTCATCACGCCGATCCCGATTCGCGTGCGCGACGGCACGCTCCTGTTGCTGCGGCCGGTGCTCCCCGGCGACAGCGAGCGCACCGTGCACGGACACGTTTACTTCTCCAGCGACACGCTCTATCGGCGGTTCATGACCCCGCGACTTCCGACTCCCGCTTTGATGCATTACCTATCGGAGGTCGACTACGTCGATCACTTCGTGTGGGTGGTCACCGACGGCAGCGACCCGGTGGCCGACGCGCGTTTCGTGCGCGACGAGAGTGACCCGACCGTCGCCGAGATCGCCTTCACCGTCGCCGATGCCTATCAGGGCCGTGGCATCGGCACCTTCTTGATGAGCGCGCTGTCCATCGCCGCCGAGGTCGACGGCGTCGAAAGGTTCTCCGCGCGAATGCTTTCCGACAACGGGCCGATGCGCGCGATCATGGACCGCCACGGAGCCGTCTGGCAGCGCGAAGACGTCGGCGTCATCACCACCGTGATCGACGTGCCGGCCCCCCGCCACCTGCGGCGTGAGGAGGCCGAGCAGATCAAGCGTGTCGCCCGGCAGGTCATCGCGGCGGTTGGCTGAGACCCGCGCTGGCGCGGGGGAGACGGTTTGGCGATGTCCTGTGCTATCAACTCCTCATGCGGCCGTTCTGGATCGGTCCGGCGCTAATCGGGGTGCTCACGTCGGCGATCGCGGCGTGCGGTCACTCACCGGCACGCGCTCCGGCGGCCGGTCCCACGAAATCCGTTCCGGCGAGCGTCGTTACCGTCAACCCCGCGAACATCAAACGGGTCGTTCGCGACCTGCCGCACGGCTATGAGGTGAACACCGCAATCCCCAGTGCCGCCTCACCCCGGGTGATGTGGAGCCTCGGGGACGGCCTGCAGGCCAAGCCGGCAGTGTGCGGGACGCTGGCCGACCCGGGGAACGGGCGCGACCAGTCGGCGCAGGGCGTCTCGGGATCGGGCAGCGGCGGCATCGTCGACGCCGTGGTGGTGGCTTTGCCGGGACCGGTCGATCTGCCCGAGGACCTGGTTACCACGTGTGCGCAGTGGTCGGAGACCGCCGGGCAGACCGTGGCCCACGTGCACCTCACCGACGCCCCGCACGTCGATGGTGTGGACACCGTCGGAATGGTGGCCGACGTCAAGTCATCCGTCGAGTCGGGTATCGAAATAGATTCGCGCATCTACACATTCACCGCGTACCTGGGCAACTACTACGCATTTACCACGCTCACCACCGATCCGGGCTCGGCGCTGCCGATGCTGCCGCCGCAATTCGCCGCGGATCTGCTCGCCAAAACGGTGTCCACGTTGCGCAGTTGAGCTCTTCGCTTGGGTAGATTGGCGACGATGTCCAAGATCTTGCCCGCGGTCGTAGCTGTCTGCGTCCTGGCCGGCTGCTCATCGGCCACTCACCCGGCGAAGGTCGACATCAACAAGGTCGTCGACGTGAAGTCCAGCTTCGGACCCGAGTACAAGGTCAGCGACATCAGCGAACGGGGAATCGATCCCAAGCTGTTGGCCGGTCGCAAACTGCCGGACGGGTTGACGTTCGACCCCGCGAACTGCGCGAAAGTCGCGGCCGGGCCGGACATGCCGGCGGACCTGCAGGGCAACATGTCCGCGGTCACCGCCGAGGGTCGCGGCAATCGGTTCGTGGTGATCGCGCTCGAGACCTCAAAAGCGTTGCCGCTCAACGATCCTGGGAAGGACTGCGCCAAGGTGACCTTCACCGGACCGCAGCTGCGGGGCGGTGTCCAGGTGGTGGAGGTGCCGCAGATCGAGAGCACCCGCACGCTGGGCGTGCATCGCGTCATGCAGGCGCTGACTTCGGGTGGCCCGCGCACCGGCGAGTTGTATGACTATTCGGCCGCATTCGGCGACTACCAGGTGATCGTCATCGCCAACCCGCTGGTGGTCCCCGATCAGCCGGTCGCCCCGGTGGACACCCAGCGGGCGCGCGACCTACTCGTCAAAGCCGTGTCCGCGGTGCGCGCCTGACTGTTTACCGCACGCCGCGCGGGCGGAACTGGATGCTCACCCGGGGGCCGACCGATGCCGTCGTCTTGGGCACGGCGTGTTCCCAGGTGCGTTGGCACGATCCGCCCATCACCAGCAGATCGCCGTGCGCCTGCGGCAGCCGCAGCGACGGCCCGCCGCCGCGGCGGCGCATCGCGAAAGAGCGGGTGGCGCCCAGGCTGACGATCGCCACCATGGTGTCCTCGGAACTGCTGCGGCCGATGGTGTCGCCGTGCCAGGCCACGCTGTCCGAACCGTCGCGGTAGCAACACAACCCGACCGTCGTGAACGGCTCACCGAGCTCCCCGGCGTAGATGTCGTTGAGCCGGCGCCGCAGCCGGGCCAGTTCCGGATGCGGGGGCTCGTCGACGGCAAGGTCGTGAAAGCTCACCAGCCGCGGCACGTCGACGACGCGGTCGTACATCTGGCGGCGCTCCTCGCGCCACGGCACCGTCGACAGCAGGGCGTCCAGCAGGTCATCGGCATCGGTGAGCCAGCCGGCACGGATCTCGATGAACGCGCCGTCGCCGAGTTGTCTGCGCTCGGTGTGCTGGAACAGGGAGCCTTGGACCGCGATCTCCACGGAAGTGAGTTTATCGCACATCCGTTCGATGGCGGGTGGCGCGCGACGGGCGTGTGTGGCGGGACGGCAAGGCGGGGCGCCGCTACGGTTGAGCTGTGGGTGTTGTCGAGCTGGGCACCAATTCCGAGGTCGGCGCGTTGCGCGTGGTCATCCTGCACCGCCCCGGCGCCGAACTGCTCCGCCTGAATCCGCGCAACCTCGACCAGCTGCTGTTCGACGGCCTGCCCTGGGTCGCCCGCGCGCAAGACGAGCACGACCAGTTCGCCGATCTGCTGCGGTCCCGCGGCGTCGAGGTGCTGCTGTTGTCGGACCTGCTCACCGAGGCGCTGACGCACAGCGGAGCCGCCCGGATGCAGGGCGTCGCGGCCGCCGTCGACGCGCGACGACTCGGAGTGCCCTTGGCGCAAGAACTTTCGGCATACCTGCGGGGGCTCGAGCCGGCCCGGCTGGCTCAGGTGCTGATGGCCGGCATGACGTTCAACGAGTTGCCCTCCGACACCCGGACCGACGTCTCACTGGTGCTGCGCATGCATCACGGCGGCGACTTCGTCATCGATCCGCTGCCCAACCTGGTGTTCACCCGCGACTCGTCGATCTGGATCGGCCAACGGGTGGTCATCCCGACGCTGGCGCTGCGAGCCCGCACCCGCGAGGCGTCGCTGACCGATCTGATCTACGCCCACCACCCCCGATTCACCGGCGTGCGACGCGCCTACGAGTCGCGCACCGCCCCCGTCGAGGGCGGTGACGTGTTGCTGCTGGCGCCCGGGGTGGTCGCGGTCGGGGTCGGGGAGCGGACCACTCCCGCCGGCGCTGAAGCGTTGGCGCGCAGCCTGTTTGACGACGACCTCGCGAACACGGTGCTCGCGGTGCCGATCGCGCAGCGGCGCGCCCAGATGCACCTGGACACGGTGTGCACCATGGTCGACACCGATACGGTGGTGATGTACGCGAACATCGTCGACTCGTTGTCCGCCTTCACGATTCAGCGCACGCCGGACGGGGTCGCCATCAGCGACGTGGCCCCCTTCCTGGAGGCAGCGGCCAAGGCGATGGAGATCGACCAGCTCCGCGTCATCGACACGGGCCTGGATCCCGTTGTCGCCGAACGCGAGCAGTGGGACGACGGCAATAACACGCTGGCGTTGGCGCCCGGCGTGGTAATCGCCTACGAACGCAATCTGCAGACCAACATTCGCCTGCAGGACGCCGGCATCGAGGTGCTCACCATCGCCGGCTCCGAACTGGGTACCGGCCGCGGCGGACCCCGGTGCATGTCCTGCCCCGTCGCCCGCGACCTGCTGCCCTAGACGCGTCGAGATTGCCGCCACGGTCGCGATTCGCGCGTGAACCGCAGCCGTCATGGCAATCTCGACGACGAACGGCGGGCCAACGCTTCGCGCGCACGTTGGACGATGAGGTTCGGACGGTCCTCGTTGATCACCCTGATCACGTTCCAGCCAAGTCGGCCAACCATCTCGGCTCGCCGGATGTCTTTGACGTACTGTCTTCGATCGGTGCGATGTTGCTCGCCGTCGTACTCGACCGCCACCATCGGCGCTTCCCACCCCATATCCAGGTAAGCCACCACACGTCCGTCGGTGACCCGAATCTGCGTGGCAGGCGCGGGGAGTCCCGCGTCTATGAGGACGAGTCGCAGCCAGCTTTCTTTGGGTGATTGCGCGCCGCCGTCCATGAGTGCCAAGGGCGTTCGGCACCGGCGCACTCCTCTCGCTCCCTTGTGGGTGATGATCAATGGAGTCACTTCGGCCGCGGTGACACCCGTCGCGGCGGACAACGCGTCGAGATGAGCGACTGCTGATCCCCGCGGTAGGTGCCGGCCCAGATCGAACGCCGTACGCGCCAGGCTGGTGACAGGTAGCCCGCCCAGGTCAACGATCTCGTCGGCGCCGATTCGTTCACGGCGAACGATGATTCCGGGCGGAGGATGGTTGAACGGCCCGATGATCTCTATCGGTGTGGATTCGTCGACCCACTTGTCCCCATGGAGCGCCGCCGCCGCGCGGCCCGCGACGATTCCCCGGCGGCCTGACCATAACCACGCCCCGACGATGTTGTCCCGCAAGGATCTCGAGGCGCCTTTCGGCAGGTAGACGTCTTGATGAATCCGCCGGTAGTTCCAACGCAATCGGCCCCGGGTCAGCCCGCCGCGCGCTACCGCCTCGGTCCCGAGGAAGACCCTCGCCACGCGCTCATCATGATGGTCGGCGCCGCTGTCGCGTCCACATTGCCGCCATGGCTGTGGACAAGGCGCGAAGCGCAGCCCTCACGGCAATCTCGGCGGCGAAAACTAGCGCCAGCTGGGCAGCCAGATCTCCATATTCCAGGTCTGCTGCGAAATCGGCAGACCGGTGAGCACCGGGAACAGCCACGCGAAGTTGGTGACCACCAGGGCCACGTAACAGCACACGGCGATCAGTCCAAGAGTGCGTCGCTCGGAATTCGGCTGCAGTCGCAGCCGCCGGGGCGGGGCGCCGGGGGTGTAAAGAATGTCGCCGCAAATGAGCGCGATCGCCATCACCAAGAACGGCGCCATGGTCGCGGCGTAGAAGAAGTACATCTGCCGGTCGATGTCGGCGAACCAGGGCAGCCAGCCCGCGCAGTAACCGACCAGCACCGCGGCGTAACGCCAGTCGCGGCGTACCAGCATGCGCCACAACGCGAAAACCAACACCGGCACGGCCAGCCACCACATCGCAGGGGTGCCCACCAGCATCTCGGCCTTGACGCACGATTGCGCGCCGCACCCGGCGACGTTCTGCTCGTCGATGGCGTAGAGCACCGGCCGCAACGACATCGGCCAACTCCACGGTTTGGATTCCCACGGGTGGTAGTTGCCCGCGGAATTCGTTAAGCCCGCGTGGAATTGGAACGCCTTGGCCGTGTAATGCCACAGCGATCGGATGGCGTCGGGCATCGGAACAATCGCATGGTCGCCGATCGTCTGGCCCACCTCGTGCCGGTCGATCGCGGTCTCGGAGGCGAACCACGGCGCATAGCTGGCCAGGTACACCAGCACCGGCATGACGCCCAGCGCGTACGCGGTCGGAACCAGGTCGCGGCGCAAGGTCCCCAGCCACGGCCGGGTCACCTGGTACTGACGCCGCGCGGCCACGTCGAAGGCCAGCGACATGGCACCGAAGAACAACACGAAGTACAGGCCGGACCACTTTGTGCCGCATGCCAAGCCGAGGAGGATCCCGGCGCCAACGCGCCACCACCGCACACCCAGCCGGGGACCCCACACCGTCTCGGCGTTGCGGCCCTCGGCCAGCGCGATGTGCATCCGCTGCCGAACCTGGTCGCGGTCGACGATCAGCGCGCCGAACGCAGCGACCACGAAGAACGTGAGGATGCCGTCGAGCAGGGCGGTCCGCGAGGCGACGAAGCTGACGCCGTCGCAGATCACCAGCACGCCGGCGATCGCACCGATCAGCGTCGAGCGGCTGATCCGCCGGACGATCCGCATCACCAGCGCCACCATCACGACGCCGAGCAGTGCGCCGGTGAACCGCCAGCCGACCCCGCTGTAGG
The DNA here is from genome assembly GCF_059813315.1 of Mycobacterium sp. NGS11. Taxonomy (NCBI): domain Bacteria; kingdom Bacillati; phylum Actinomycetota; class Actinomycetes; order Mycobacteriales; family Mycobacteriaceae; genus Mycobacterium; species Mycobacterium sp. NGS11. The sequence continues at coordinate 45,661 of NZ_JCALEJ010000004.1, read as the reverse complement.
CGAAGATCGCCTCGCCGAGGGCGATCAGCTGCTTGCCGACCGGCGGGTGGACGACCAGGCCGAAGCCCGGGTTGTCTTCCACGCCGTGGTTGTGCAGCACCTGCCAGGCCTGCGGCGCGTAGTGCTTTTCGTCGAAGACCGGGGTGCCGCCATCGGTGGGCGAGCCCAAGTTCAGGAACCGGGTCACCGCCGCCACCAGCGTGATCACCCCGGTCACTACCCACCCGCGGATCTGATCGGTCGGCCCGAAATCGGCCACCGGCACCAGCGGTCCGGGGCTGACGACGGGCACGGCGCGCTCCGCGTCGGCACCCTCGGTGTGCAAGGGGGATTCGCGGGGCGGGGCAGTCATCGGTGTCGATCGTAGGCTGTCGGTCATGACCACCGGCCGCCTGTTGCTGGGCGCGACCCCCCTGGGCCAGCCGTCGGATGCCTCACCCCGCTTGCTGGACGCCCTGGCCCGAGCCGATGTGGTGGCCGCCGAGGACACCCGCCGGGTGCGCACGCTGGCCAAGTCCCTCGACGTGCGAATCGCCGGTCGGGTGATCAGCATGTTCGATCAGGTCGAGAGCACCCGGGCACAGTCCGTGATCGAGGCGATCCGCGCGGGCGCGACGGTGCTGGTGGTCAGCGACGCCGGGATGCCGCTGATCAGCGATCCCGGCTACCGGCTGGTGACGGCCTGCGTCGAGGCCGGCCTGTCGGTGGGATGCCTGCCCGGGCCGTCGGCGGTGACGACCGCGCTGGCCCTGTCCGGTCTGCCGGCCGAGAAGTTCTGCTTCGAGGGATTCGCGCCACGCAAGAAGGCGGCGCGGCGGACCTGGCTGGATTCGTTGGCCGACGAGCGGCGCACCTGTGTGTTCTTCGAATCGCCGCGCCGGTTGTCCGCCTGTCTGCGCGACGCGGTCGAGCGGCTCGGCGGCGAACGCCGGGCGGCGATCTGCCGGGAGCTGACCAAGGTGCACGAGGAGGTGGTCCGGGGATCGCTCGACGAACTGTCGGCGTGGGCGGCCGACGGTGTGCTGGGTGAGATCACCGTGGTGCTGGCCGGGGCCACCCCGAGCGCCGACCTGGCGTCGCTGGTCGCCGAGGTCGAGGAGTTGGTGGCCGACGGCGCTCGCGTCAAGGACGCCTGCGGCCAGGTGGCGGCCGCCCATCCGGGGGCGCGTTCGCGCCAGCTCTACGACGCGGTGCTGCGGTCACGACGCGACTAGCGGCGGTCGCAAGCGCGGCGAAGCCGGGCGTAGCGGGCCGCCGCCATCAGGACTAGCCGCTCGGTCAGCCGGCGGCGATGGACGGCAGCCCGACGATGGGGGACGCCTTGTGCAGGCATTCGGCCCACTCGGCGTCCGGGTCGGAGTCGGCGGTGATCCCGCCGCCGACACCGAGCACCGCGCCGCCCGCGGCGTCGAATTCGACGGTGCGGATCGCGACGTTCAATTCGCAACCGGCCACCGGCGAGGCCAAACCGATTGTGCCGCAGTATATTCCACGACGATTCGGCTCCCACTGCGAAAGCAGTTGACGGGCACGGTGTTTGGGCGTCCCGGTGACCGAGGCTGGCGGGAACGTGGCGTCCAGCAGCGCCGACGTCGGCAGTTCGGTGGGGACCTGCGCGGACACGGTCGACACCAGGTGCCACACCCCCGGGGCGCGCCGCACCACCAACAACTCTGGCACGGTCACCGTTCCGACGATCGCGACCCGGCCGAGGTCGTTGCGCACCAGGTCGACGATCATGATGTTCTCCGCGACCTCTTTCGCCGACGCCCGCAGCGCCGACGGCCAGGCGTCCAGCGGCAAGGTGCCCTTGATCGGGCTGGACGTGACGATCGTGCCGCGCCGCCGCAGGAAAAGCTCTGGCGACAGCGCCGCCACCGCACCCCAGGCGCCGGTGACGTAGGCCGCCCGTGCCGGGGAGGTGCGCGCGACGCCGTCGATGAAGAAGTCCAGCGGGTTGCCGGTGACCGTTCCGGTGAACTGCGTGCACACGCACGCCTGGTAGACCTCGCCGGCGCGGATGGCTTCCAGGCAGGCCAGCACCCCGTCGCGATGCGCCGCCCGATCGGCGATGCCCCAGTCGATGTGGCACTCGCGCGGCGGAGCCGTCGGCGTGGTCAGCGCGGTGGCGAGCCAGTCCGGCATCGGTGCACCCGAGAGGCTCTCGTACCACCACTGCCCGTCGCGGTCGCGGCGAAGCACGCTGTCGGTCCAGCCGCCGGCGGCCTCGGGAATCCGGTTTGGCCGGGCGTCGGCGCCGGGGTCGGGATACGACAGGTAACCGATCCAGCCCCCGCCCACCGCGTGCGGCTCGGACGTCCGCGATGCCGGGACCGCGAACACGTCGCCGACTTGGACCGGGCGCACCGACAGGCTTGGCGCGATCACCGCCAGGGCGCCGAACCACTCGCCGGTAAGCGCGGCCGGCGGCGGGAGACCCAGCCGGGTGGTGGCGTCACCGACGGCGCGCAGCACCTGGGGTGCGGCGCCGAGATCGCCGAGCCGGTCGATGCGCACCGACCCAGTGTGCCGCTCAGCCGCGGCTGATGTCGCGGGCGGTGGCCAGGGCGGCCAGCTTCTGCGGGTTGCGCATCACGTAGAAGTTGGTGATCTTGTCCTCGGCGATCTCGAGAGTGATCACGCCCTCGAGCTGTTCGCCGAGGTAGAGCAGCACCGCCGGGGCGCTGTTGCAGGTCACCATCTCCACCCGCATCGCGCCCATCGTCGCGGCCCGGCGCATCAGGCCGGCGATCGCGCGGGCGACCTTCTGCGCGCCGACCACCGGCCGGCGGGCGGCGCTCACCACGCCACCGCTGTCGGCCGTCCAGGTCGCGTCGGGGGCGAGCATCGTCATCAGCGCGTCCACGTCACCGCCGGCCGCCGTCGCCAGGAACTGCGCGGTGATCTCGGCGTTGCGTTCCGGGTCGACCGAGTCGAATCGCTTCCGCCGGGCCCGCACGTGTTCGCGGGCCCGGTGCGCGACCTGCCGGACGGTGGGCGCCGGCCTGCCCACCGCCTCGGCGATCTCGGCATAGTCGAAACCGAACACCTCGCGCAGCACGAACACGGCCCGCTCGTCGGGACTCAGCGTCTCCAGCAACACCAGCATCGCCATCGAAATCGATTCCGCCAGAACGACGTCGGCCGAGGGGTCCTGCTCGTCGAGCAGCAGCGGTTCGGGCAGCCACGGCCCCACGTAGTCCTCGCGCCGGCGAGCACCGGCCCGCAGCGAGTTCAGCGCCTGGCGGGTGACCAGCTGGGCCAGGTACGACTTGGTGTCGCGCACCGTCGCCAAGTCGACCGCCGCCCACCGCAAATAGCTGTCCTGCAAGACGTCGTCGGCCTCGGTCGCCGAGCCCAGCATCTCGTAGGCGATGGTGAACAGCAGTGGCCGCAGCAAGGTGAACCGTTCGGCGTGCTCGCTGCCGGTCGGTGCTTGCGTCATCGCGCGGCGACCTCCTCGTCGGCCGGTGACTGCGCGGGCCGCTTGCCACCCTTGATCCAGAAGTACGAACCGGGCTTGGCGGCCTCGCGCCGGATCGACCACAGCGTGCCCTTGCAGATCGCCTCCTTGACCGAAGCCGCCGCCCGGCCGCCGAGGAACATGTTCACCGGGGTGTCGTCGGTGCGGGAGAACTGCACGGTCGCGTGGGTGCGGCCCAGGCTGATGCATTGCCCGACGAACGCCTGGCTCAGGGCCGCGGGGACGTCGCCGGCGATGCGGCTGAGCACCGTGTTGGCGGCCTGGACACCCAACGGGCCGGCGGCCTGGCAGCTCATCCGCAACGGCTGACCCGACGGCGCGGCGGCGTCACCGGCGGCCACGATGCGCTCGTCGTCGATGCTGGTGAGCGTCTCGTCGGTGAGCAGCCGGCCCATCGGGTCGGTGTGCAGCCCGCTGCGCGTGGCCAGATCCGGCACGGCGAATCCGGCAGTCCAGATGGTCGCCGCGCTGGGCAGCACCACGCCGTCGGTGAGCACCACCTCATCCCAGCGCACCTCGGCCACCGCCACGGACTCCAGCACGTTGACACCCAGGCCGCGCAGTTGTTTGGCCACCGAACGCCGGCCCCGCTTGCTCAATGACGGACCGAGCACCGGGCCGCAGACCAGGGTCACCGGGCGGCCACCCTCGGCCAGCTCGGACGCGGTCTCGATCCCGGTCAATCCGCCACCCACCACGGTGATGGGTGCCGGCAGCGGCAGATCGGTGAGCGCGTAGTGCAGCCGCTGCGCGCTTTCCAGATCAGCGACCGAATGTGCGAATTCGGCGAAGCCCGGCACCGCCGATGCGGTGACACCGGTGCTTCCCACGGCGTAGACCAGATAGTCGTAGCTCAGCTCGGCACCCGAGGAAAGCAGCACCCGCCGGCCGGCGGTCTCGATCCGATCGACGCTGTCGACGATCAACCGGATCCCTTCGCCGAGCAACGTCGCGTAATCGGCCGTCGGCGCGCCGGTGTCGGCGACCAACTGGTGCAAGCGGATTCGCTCGACGAAGACCGGTCGCGGATTCACCACCGTGATGTCGATGTCCGGGCGCTGGCGCAGATGGTTGGCCGCCAGTGTTCCGGCGTATCCGGCGCCGACAACGACGACATGGGTTCTTTCGGGGGCTACCTCGGTCATGGCTGTCTCCTTTTTCGTGAGGACGTGTGCCCTTTGAGACACCGCAGAACCGCCGAGCGTGACAGGCACGCCCGCAATTGTGACCCGTCTCACTGCGCGCAGCTTGCCCGTGCACCCCCGCTGAGCTGCAGCGAAGCTATGCCGAAACGCGCATGATACGCTGCGCTACGCCAATTTGTGGCCTGCCCCAGGCCGGATTCACGCACCACTGGAACGCGCGAAAATATGGGGCCACCTACCCGCGCATCGGTGTGTATTGGGAGAAGCAACCTTGACGACGACGATCGTTTTGACTGGGCCCGGCGGCGCGCCGGCGCAGTCGCACAACCCTCGCGGCCCGTGGTCGCCGGGCGCGATCTGACGCCACCATGGTGTGCTCATGGAGGAAATGCGCGCTGGCCGCTGTCCTGTGCGCGGCGGCGGCGCTCAGCGGTTGCGGTGACAAAAGCGACCCTGGACCGCTATCTGCGATGGTCAGCCCGGCCATCCCGCCCACCGCGCAAGAGATACCCAACCCGCTGCGTGGCCAGTATGAGGAAATGCTGAATCCGCTCTTCCCGCAGGGTAATTCGGCGCAACAGCGATACTCCGCCTGGCCGGCGTCGTACGACGCCAGCCTGCGTGTCTCCTGGCGGCAGCTGCAGCCCGTCGATCCCCGCACCTTGCCCCCCGACGCGCCCGACGACCGCAAGTTCGACTTCAGCGCCGTAGATGACGCGCTGACCAAGCTCGGCAGTCGCAACATGCGCCTCACCCTGGGCGTGTACGTCTACAAGTCCTGCTGCAACGATTCCTACGCCGGCAACACCAACATCGCGATCCCGGACTGGCTGCGTCCGTCGGCGGCCAGCTATCCCGCGGCGCCGGCCGGTTCCGCACCGGGCGTCACCCAGGTGGTGCCGAACTTCAACGACGCCGACTACCTCAACGGCGTGGGCCAGCTGCTGGCCGCGCTCGGCCGCCGCTATGACGGCGACGAGCGGCTGTCCGTGTTCGAGTTCTCCGGATACGGGGACTTCGGCCAGAACCAGCTCGCCTATCTGCGGGATTCGCTGGGCACCGCGGGGCCCACCCCCGACGACAGCACCGCAAAGCTGGGCTATTACAGCCAGTTTCGCGACCAGAGCATCACCAAAGCTTCGATCGCCCAGCTGGTAGCGGCCAACGTCAACGCCTTCCCACACACCCAACTGGTGGTTGCTCCGCAGAATCCGGAGATCGTCCGCCAGCTGTTCGCCGAGGACGTCACCAAGAAACTGGCCGCACCGGTCGGCGTCCGCGCCGACTGCCTCGGGGTGCAGACGCCGTTGCCGGAATGGGCCGAGTCGAACGACTCGCAGTACGTTCGGTCCAACGACGCGGTCGTCAACGCGATCAGGCAGCGGCTGATGAGGGCGCTGGTGATCAGCCAGTGGTGCCGCCTGCCCAAAGGAGCCGATGCGCGGTCGTACTACGAAAAGGGCCTGCACGACGTCATCCGGTACCACGTATCGATGACCTCCAGCACCGATTTCCCGGACCGCGATGCGGCGTCGGCGATGGACCCCAAGCTGTTTCAGTTATGGAGCCAGGCCAATACCTCTGCCGGCTACCGGTATTCGGTCGAGGCGAAGCCGGGCTCGCAGTCGATCCAGGGCAAGGTGGCGACGATCTCGGTCGACTGGACCAACTACGGCGCGGCGGCGGCCACCGAGGCCTGGGTGCCCGGCTACAAGCTGGTCGACTTCTCGGGCGCGGTGGTTCGCAGCCTGCCCGCGACGGTCAATCTCAAGACCCTGGTCCACGACGAATCCAGCCCGTCACGCGAGGAGCCGGTTGCGGAGTCCGCCACCGAGTCGGTACGCGTCGACGTGACGGGCCTGGCGCCCGGTCACTACACACTGCGCGCCTCCGTCGAATGGCAACAGCACATACCGGGCGCCTCACACGTCGTGAACTACGCACCGATGGCCCTGGCGCGAGACGGGCGCGACGGCGCCGGGCTGTACCCGATTGCCACACTTGACATCCCGAGTGACTCCGTTAGCGGGCAAAACTAACGATCCACGGCGTGTGACACGTTCTGATGGATCGACGACCGCCTATGCTGGAGATCTGCGGTATTGACGCAGGTGTCAACCGTCGGTTCTGTGGCTGCTAACCTCGGGAGACAGCTCGATGGCTTAAGCGACACGGACGCGTGTTCGCTCCACTTTCGGAAGAAAACGAGGTAGTCGTGCCCTGCGTGAGCTCGAGGTGGCGGCCGCCGATGCGAGCCCCCGGCGGCTATCTCGCCGGGAAATGCGCGTCAAACCTCGCGCTGCGGGGAACCCGAGCTAGCGAGTGCGATGACGACTCATTCGACTGAAGGACGAGCGGATGCGACCCGGCAACAGATCCTGCGGGCCGCATCCCGTGAGTTCGCGCGCCGTCCGTACCACGCCGTAGGTCTCGACGACATTCTGAGTGAGGCCGAACTCACCAAAGGCGCGATGTACTTCCATTTCAGGTCGAAGCACGCGTTGGCAGTCGCGATCATCGACAGCCTGACCGAGGCGGGCACCGACGACGTGCACGATCTGATGACGCGCGGGCGCTCGGGCCTCGAGACCCTGATCGACTTCTCGTACCTGATCGCCGTCAAGGACATCAAGACCGACGCGGTCAGGTCGGGGCTGAATCTGATGGAGTCGGTCGGCCTGGCGGATGGGCTGCAGGAGAAGTTGCAAGATCAATGGATCAGCGCCCTGGCCGGTGTCGCCGAGCAGGCCAAGAGCGAGGGCGACATCGACCAATCGTGCGACCCGGAGGACATCGGCCGCTTGATGGTTTCGCTGCACATCGGGCTGCGAAAAACCAGCAATCTGGACGAACCCGCGCGGTTCCTGCTGGACCTGGAAAAGTGTTGGTTGCTGCTGCTGACCGGGATTCTGCAAGCGGGCCGCACCGAGTACTTCCGCCAATTTCTCCAGAGGCGAGCCGCGCTGGCCATCGACACCAGTTCAGCGGATGCCGACGAGCAGCAGTGACGGCGGACTGCCACCATGGCACGCCAAGTTCGGGCTGAAGCCACTCGCCGAAAAATTCTCGATGCCGCGATCGAAGTTTTCGGTGACGTGGGGTACGCCGCCGCTGGATGGAACACCATCATCGAGCGGACGGGAATGACGAAGGGCGCCCTCTATCATCATTTCGATTCGAAGGAAGCGTTGGCGGCGAACATCATTGAGGAAGGGTCCTACACACTTCTCAGGGCTTTCCGCAACGTCGGTGGGTCGTCGTCGCCCGGGCTGGAGAACCTGTTGCACGGCACATTCACAGTCGTTGAGCTGTTGAGCTCGGACAGAATGGCCCGCGCGGCTGCACAATTGGCCATCGCTTTGGGCGGGTTCAACCCGACCGCCTCGAGCTTCTACGCCAACTTGATTCGGGAGGCGGCACACGAGGCGCGGCGCGCTATCAAAGAGGGGGACCTCCGCAGTGAGATCGACCCCGACGTGTTCAGCGCCTCGATCATCGGCGCCATATTCGGAACGCAATTGGTAGCCAACGCGATATGGAGCCACGACAAAGTCGGCAAGGTCATCGGTGATCCCACCGCACGCTTGCATCAAATATGGAATTTGCTGCTCCCAGGTGTTGTCTCAAAAGCGTCGCTGCCCTACTTCGAGCAATTCCTCTACCGCGAAGAAACACGCCGCACCGCGGCCAGGGCTTCCCGTGAAGAGGCCGCAACGGAATCGGAAATCAACTAGATCCCGCGCGTTGTTGCCTCGACCCGCGGCGGAGGCTAGTGGCCTCTTCCCAGAGCTGTTCGGTCAGATCCTGAAACGCCGCAATCGCGAACTGGTCGTCCACTTGCGTGGTTGCGGAGTTGCTCATCATCGCGCGCACGACCGAGCCGTCTTTGTGCGCCATTTCGACGACCGTATTCGCTAGCGCATGAACCGTCGCCAACACCGAATCCGATTCCTGCGCGTGGAGGAAGACCTGTTCGAATCGCAGCGACAAGGCCTCGTCTCGCCGATAGCCCATCATGTCGGCAAAGGCGGTGTTGGCGAACAGGACACTGCCGTCATGTCCGATCGCCAGCACGGGAACCGCGATTTGCTCCAGCGCGACCAAAGCCGGCAGGCGCTGCAATGCGGCCATCGGCGATTCGCTCGGTGGCCGGTGGTCTCGTCGGTCCACCGGCCGATTATGGCCTATCCCTGAAGGCTGTGCTCGGCGCTTTCACCGATGCGGACGACCCATTGCTCCCGGCTGCTCACCCAGCTTCGGAAACCGGCTGGTAGCGGGGAAACACGCCCGTGGGAGCGGGCAGCGCCGTGCCGGGCGCCAGGCGCGTGCCGACGGCGGCGAACGCTCGCTGGTCGCGCTCCTGCCCGAGCAGATCGAGCAGCTTGCCGGCCGACTCCGGCATGACCGGCTGGGCCAGCAGCGCGGCGATGCGGACCGCCTCACAGGTGACGTACAAGACCGTGCGGAACCGTCGCTGGTCGGCCGCGGATTCGCTCTTGCGCAGGACCCACGGTTGCTGCGCCGAGAAATACTTGTTGGCCTCGCCGAGCATCAGCCAGATCGCCTCCAGGGCCAGATGCATCGCCTGGGAGTCGAAGTGGGCCCGCACCCGGTCCATCAAACCGTCGGCTGCCGCGAGCAACTCGGAGTCGGCGGCAACCAGCTCACCGGGTTCGGGAACGACCCCGTCGAGGTTCTTGGCGATCATCGACAACGACCGCTGAGCCAGGTTGCCCAACTCGTTGGCCAGGTCGGAATTGATCCGGGTGACGACGGCGTCTTCGCTGAAGCTGCCGTCCTGCCCGAAGGGAACTTCCCGCAACAGGAAATACCGCACCTGATCCACGCCGAACGTGTCCACCAGGTTGATCGGGTCGACGACGTTGCCCACCGACTTGCTCATCTTCTCGCCCTTGTTGAGCAGGAAGCCGTGCGCGAAAACCCTACGCGGAAGCTCGATTCCGGCCGACATCAAAAACGCCGGCCAGTACACAGTGTGGAATCGGATGATGTCCTTGCCGATCATGTGCAGGTCGGCCGGCCAGTAGCGCCGGAACCGCTCGGATTCGGTGTCCGGGTAGCCGACCCCGGTCAGGTAGTTGGTCAGCGCGTCGACCCAGACGTACATGACGTGGTCGGGATGCTCGGGCACCTGCACGCCCCAGTCGAACGAAGTGCGCGAGATGGACAGATCGCGCAGGCCGCCCGAGACGAAGCTGACCACCTCGTTGCGCCGCACGTCGGGTCCGATGAACTCGGGGTGCGCCTCGTAGTGGGCCAGCAGTCTGTCGGTGTACGCCGAGAGCCGAAAGAAGTAGGTCTGCTCCTCGGTCCACGTCACCGGGGCGCCGGTCTCCACGGCAAGCCGGGTGCCGTCGTCGAGGAGTTTGGTCTCCGATTCAACGAAGAACCGCTCGTCGCGCACCGAGTACCACCCCGAGTAGGTGTCCAGGTAGATGTCACCGGCCGCCGCCATCCGACGCCAGATCTCCTTGGACGCCTCGTGGTGGTCCGGATCGGTGGTGCGGATGAAGCGGTCGAAGGAGATGTTCAACCGCTCCTGCAGCCGCTGGAACACATCGGAGTTGCGCCGGGCCAGCTCGGCCGTCGGGATGCCCTCGGCCGCCGCCGTTTCGACCATCTTGAGGCCGTGTTCGTCGGTGCCGGTCAGAAACCGCACATCGAACCCGTCGAGCCGCTTGAACCGGGCGATCGCGTCGGTCGCGATGTACTCGTACGCATGCCCGATGTGTGGATCGCCGTTCGGATAGGTGATCGCGGTGGTGACGTAATAGGGCCTCATCGCCCTCAACCTTATTTGGGGGCACCTTATTGTGTGCGCGTGAGCTCCAAACGCCAGCCGCCCCCGGCCCCCGAGCCGTTGAGCCCACTCGTCGACGCGCACACCCACCTGGATGCGTGCGGCGCCGCCGACGCCGAGGGCGTGCGGGCGATCGTGGACCGCGCGGCGGCGGTAGGGGTGCGGGCGGTCGTCACCATCGCCGACGACCTCGATTCGGCGCGCTGGGTCACGCGCGCCGCCGAGTGGGACCCGCGGGTCTACGCTGCGGTGGCCTTGCACCCGACCCGCGCCGACGCGCTCGACGACGCCGCCCGAGCCGAAATCGAGCGACTGGTGGCCCATACCAGGGTGGTGGCGGTCGGCGAAACCGGCCTGGACTTGTATTGGCCCGGCCGTCTGGACGGCTGCGCCGAGCCGGCCGTGCAGCGCGAGGCGTTCGCCTGGCACATCGACCTGGCGAAGCGATGTGGCAAGCCGCTGATGATCCACAACCGCGACGCCGACGCCGAGGTCCTCGACGTGCTGGCGGCCGAGGGCGCCCCGGACGCCGTGATCTTTCACTGCTTTTCGTCTGACGTCGCCATGGCCCGCCGCTGCGTGGACGCCGGGTGGCTGCTGAGCCTCTCCGGTACCGCGAGCTTCCGCAACGCGCACGCCCTGCGCGAAGCCATCCCGTTGATCCCGCCGGGGCAGCTGCTGGTGGAGACCGACGCGCCATTCCTGACGCCGCACCCCTATCGGGGGACTGCGAACGAGCCCTATTGCCTTCCTTATACTGTTCGGGCGATCGCCGAACTGGTCGGTCGTCGCCCGGAAGAGCTGGCCGAGATGACAACTCGCAATGCTGCGCGGGTGTACGGATTGGTCACAGTGTGAGGTAAACGACCAGGCGCTTTGGTTTAAAGTCGCCGCGTTGGAGTTGCCCAACCTTGACCGGTTCGTTACCGTCTTGTGATCGAACGGTAGGGCCTACGGGCCCTTAATTTGTGACTTGCTGCTGAATGAGTTGGTCGTTGAGGGTTGGGTAGCGCGCGTTGAGTGTATTGACAAAACTGCATCAGAATCCTTCGCCGATGTTGCGGCTCGTGGTCGGAGGGCTGCTGGTAGTCCTGGCATTCGCGGGTGGATACGCGGTCTCGGTGTGCAAGACGGTGACGCTGACCGTCGACGGGGTCGCCATGCAGGTGACCACCATGAAGTCGCGGGTGATCGACGTCGTTGAAGAGAACGGCTTTGCCATCGACGAACGCGACGACTTGTATCCCGCCGGTGATGTCGCGGTCCACGACGCCGGCAAGATCGTGTTGCGGCGCAGCCGCCCACTGCAGATCTCGTTGGACGGCCGCGACACCAAGCAGGTGTGGACCACCGCATCCACAGTCGACGAGGCGCTGGCCCAGCTTTCGATGACCGACACCGCGCCGGCCGCGGCCAACCGCGGCAGCCGCGTTCCGCTGGCCGGAATGGCGCTGCCCGTGGTCAGCGCGAAGACCGTCCGCATCAACGACGCCGGCGCTATCCGCAATGTGCACCTGGCGGCGCCCAACGTCGCCGGCCTGTTGAGCGCCGCGGGCGCACCGCTGCTGGACAGCGACCAGGTGACGCCCCCCGCGAGCATGCCGATCGTCGACGGGATGGAAGTCCAGGTCACCCGTAACCGGATCCAGCAGGTCACCGAGCGAATCCCGCTGCCGCCCACCGCCCGTCGCATCGAAGATCCGGGCATGAACATGAGCCGCCAGGTCGTCGAGGATCCGGGCAGCCCGGGCACCCAAGACGTCACCTTCTCGGTGGCCACCGTCAACGGCGTCGAGACGGGCCGGCTGCCGATCGCCAACACGGTGATCATGCCCGCCCGCGACTCGGTGGTGCGCATCGGCACCAAACCCGGCACCGAGGTGCCTCCGGTCAGCGACGGTTCCGTCTGGGATGCGATCGCGAGCTGCGAGGCGGGCGGAAACTGGGCGATCAACACCGGAAACGGGTATTACGGCGGTGTGCAGTTCGACCAAGGCACCTGGGAGCGCAACGGCGGTTTGCGGTTCGCCTCTCGCGCCGACCTCGCCACCCGTGAAGAGCAGATCACCGTTGCCGAGGTGACCCGTGAGCGCCAGGGTTGGGGCGCGTGGCCAGTGTGCAGCGGAAGAGCTGGTGCACGCTGACCGTTCGGCTGCTCGGGCGTTCCGAGATCAGGCGGCTGGCGAAAGAACTTGAATTTCGGCCACGGAAATCCCTCGGCCAAAACTTCGTTCACGACGCGAATACGGTGCGCCGGATCGTTTCGACCTCCGGGGTGGGCCGGTCTGACCATGTCCTGGAAGTCGGGCCCGGGCTGGGGTCGCTGACCCTGGCATTGCTCGACCGCGGCTCCTCCGTCACCGCCGTCGAAGTCGATCCGGTACTGGCCGAACGGCTGCCGCAAACCGTTACCGAGCACTCCAACAGCGAAAGCCAGCGCCTTACGGTGGTCAATCGCGATGTCTTGACCCTGCGCCGCGACGAGCTCGCCGTCCCGCCGACCGCGGTGGTGGCGAATCTGCCCTACAACGTCGCCGTTCCGGCGCTGTTGCACCTGCTCGCCGAGTTCGAGTCCATTCGCACCGTGACCGTCATGGTGCAGGCCGAGGTCGCCGAGCGGCTGGCCGCCGAGCCGGGTGGCAAGGAATACGGCGTGCCCAGCGTCAAGGTGCGCTTCTTCGGTGGGGTTCGTCGTTGCGGCATGGTGTCGCCGACCGTCTTCTGGCCGATTCCCCGCGTCTACTCCGGCCTGGTTCGCATCGACCGGTACGCGACCTCGCCGTGGCCCACCGACGAAGCCTTCCGCCGCCAGGTGTTCGAACTGGTCGACATCGCGTTCGGGCAGCGGCGCAAGACATGCCGTAATGCGTTCGTGGGCTGGGCCGGCTCGGGCAACGAGTCGGCGGATCGGCTGCTGGCCGCCAGCATCGACCCCGCCCGCCGCGGTGAGACCCTTTCCATCGACGACTTCGTCCGGTTGCGGCAGCGGTCCGCCGATCGGCCCCCTGGCACAGCAGCGACCGCCGAGCAGGGGGCGTCCGCGGGCTGACGGCGGCCGCCGGGGCGCCGTTGCGTGTGATCTGCCGGTTGCAGCGATAGTCTGCTGCGGTGTCAGCGTCTGATGGCAACACCGCCGCGCAGTGGGTTCCCACCGGCTCGGTCACGGTTCGGGTGCCCGGAAAAGTCAACCTCTACCTGGCGGTCGGTGACCGCCGCGAGGACGGCTATCACGAGCTGAACACGATCTTTCAGGCCGTCTCGCTGCTCGACGAGGTGACGGTCCGCAACGCCGATGTGCTCTCGTTAGAGATCGTCGGCGAGGGCGCCGAGACGCTGCCCACCGACGAACGCAACCTTGCCTGGCAGGCCGCCGAGCTGATGGCCGAACACGTCGGCCGGGCGCCGGATGTGTCGATCATGATCGACAAGACCATTCCGGTGGCCGGCGGTATGGCCGGTGGCAGCGCCGACGCTGCGGCAGTGCTGGTCGCGATGAACTCGCTGTGGGAGCTGAACGTGCCCCGCCGCGATCTGCGCATGCTGGCCGCTCGCTTGGGCAGTGACGTGCCGTTCGCGCTGCACGGCGGAACCGCGCTGGGCACCGGCCGCGGCGAGGAGTTAGCGACCGTGTTGTCCCGCAACACCTTCCACTGGGTGCTGGCGTTCGCCGACAGTGAGCTGCTGACGCCGGCCGTGTTCGCCGAGCTGGACCGGCTGCGCGAGGCGGGAGATCCGCCCCGGTTGCCCGCTCCCGGGCCGGTGCTGGCCGCCCTGGCCGCCGGCGACGCCGAGCAGTTGGCGCCGCTGCTGGGCAATGAGATGCAGGCGGCCGCGGTGAGCCTGCACCCCGCCCTGCGGCGGACGTTGCGCGCCGGTGTCCAGGCCGGGGCGCTGGCGGGCATCGTGTCCGGTTCGGGCCCGACGTGCGCCTTCCTGTGCTCGTCGGCGGCCGCCGCGGTCGACATCGGGACCGAGGTGTCCGGCGCGGGTGTCTGCCGCACGGTGCGGGTGGCCAGTGGGCCGGTGGTGGGCGCGCGCGTGGTGCCTACACCCACCGAAGTGTGAATTTCTTCCCAACGTGTGCGTTGGTTTGGCGCCTCCCTAAGAGGAGTTTAAGATGAGGCGCGGTGACCGGAAGCGCTGCCGGATCGCGGCGGATGCGGAGGCATCATCGATCCGAGACCTAACCGCCGCTCAACTGTGTTGGCGTGCTTGCGGCGAAGCGCTACCCAGCGGGCGGACCATGAAATCCGGGGCGTTGGTACGAGGGCTGCAACCGAGGAGGATTTGTGAGCAGGTTTACCGAGAAGATGTACCGCAATGCCCGGTCCGCGACGACGGGCATGGTCACCGGTGAACCCCACGAACCGGTCCGTCACACCTGGGGCGAGGTCCACGAACGCGCGCGCCGTATCGCGGGTGGCCTGGCCGCCGCGGGCATCGGGCCCGGCGACGCGGTCGGCGTGCTCGCCGGTTACCCGGTGGAGATTGCGCCGACGGCGCAGGGCCTGTGGATGCGCGGCGCGAGCCTCACCATGCTGCACCAGCCCACGCCACGCACGGACCTGGCCGTGTGGGCCGAGGACACCATGAACGTCATCGGCATGATCGAGGCGAAGGCCGTCGTCGTCTCGGAGCCCTTCCTGGTGGCCATCCCGGTCCTCGAGGAGAAGGGCATTCACGTCGTCACCGTTGCCGATCTGCTCGCGGCGGAACCGGTCGACCCCGTCGAGGTCGGCGAGGACGCGCTCGCGCTGATGCAGCTGACGTCGGGATCCACCGGATCGCCCAAAGCGGTGCAGATCACCCACCGCAACATCTACTCCAACGCCGAGGCGATGTTCATCGGCGCCCAGTACGACGTCGACAAGGACGTCATGGTCAGCTGGCTGCCCTGCTTCCACGACATGGGCATGGTCGGATTCCTCACCATCCCGATGTACTTCGGTGCCGAGCTGGTCAAGGTCACCCCGATGGACTTCCTGCGGGACACGCTGCTGTGGGCCAAGCTCATCGACAAGTACAAGGGCACCATGACCGCGGCGCCCAACTTCGCCTACGCGCTGCTGGCCAAGCGGCTGCGCCGGCAGGCCAAGCCCGGCGACTTCGACCTGTCGACCCTGCGGTTCGCGCTGTCCGGCGCCGAGCCCGTCGAGCCCGCCGACGTCGAGGACCTGCTCGACGCGGGCAAGCCGTTCGGCCTGCGGCCGTCGGCGATCCTGCCGGCCTACGGCATGGCCGAGACCACGCTGGCCGTGTCCTTCTCGGAGTGCAACGCCGGTCTGGTGGTCGACGAGGTCGACGCCGACCTGCTGGCCGCCCTGCGCCGGGCCGTGCCCGCCACCAAGGGCAACACCCGCCGGCTGGCCACGCTCGGCCCGCTGCTGAAGGACCTCGAGGCGCGCATCATCGACGAGAACGGCGAGGTGATGCCGGCGCGCGGGGTCGGAGTCATCGAGCTGCGCGGCGAGTCGCTGACGCCCGGCTACCTCACCATGGGCGGGTTCATCTCGGCCCAGGACGAGCACGGCTGGTACGACACCGGTGACCTCGGCTACCTGACCGAGGAAGGCCACGTGGTGGTGTGCGGCCGCGTCAAGGACGTCATCATCATGGCGGGCCGCAACATCTATCCCACCGACATCGAGCGCGCCGCTTGCCGCGTCGAGGGTGTGCGGCCGGGCTGCGCGGTCGCCGTGCGCCTGGACGCCGGCCATTCCCGCGAGACGTTCGCGGTGGCCGTGGAGTCCAACGCCTACCAGGACCAGGCCGAGGTGCGCCGCATCGAGCACCGGGTCGCCCGCGAGGTGGTGGCCGAGGTCGACGTCCGGCCGCGCAACGTGGTGGTGCTCGGCCCGGGCACCATCCCGAAGACGCCGTCGGGCAAGTTGCGCCGATCCACGTCGCTCGACCTGGTCACCTAGTCCGGTTACGCGGCGGCTACCAGGCGTGGACGCGGTTCTGCGCGGGCTCTAGCCCCAGTTCGATCAACAACTCGGTGGCATCCGCGGCCTGCTCGCAAATGGTGGGGACCTCGGGGCGCTCAGCGGCGCCGAAGTTCTCCAGCACGAACACCGCCGGATCCTTGCGTCCGGGCGGACGGCCGATCCCGATGCGAACCCGCTGAAAGTCCTTGCTGCCCAGAGCGTTCCCGACCGAACGCAGACCGTTGTGGCCACCTTCGCCGCCCCCGATCTTGAGCCGGATACGGCCGAAGTCCAAGTCGAGATCGTCGTGTATGACGATGATGTCGCCCGGTGTCACCGAATAGAACTTCGCCAAAGGGCCGACCTGACGGCCGGATTCGTTCATGTAGCAGCGCGGCTTGGCCACGATCACCGAATGCCCGGCGAGGCGGCCGCTGACGATCTCGGCACCGGAACGCTTGTGCGCCTTGAACTTCGAACCCATCCGCGCCGCGAGCAGGTCGGCGACCATGAAGCCGACGTTGTGTCGGGTCCGGGCGTAGTTGTCTCCGGGATTGCCCAGGCCGACGACCAGCAACGGCTCGGCCACGTTGTGATCCGCCTACTCGGACTCGGCTGCGGCGGCCTCTTCTTCGCCGGTCTCGCCCGCTTCCTCGCCTTCGGCCGCAGCGGCTTCCTCGGTGACCTCGCCGGCGCCCTCTTCGGCGAGCTCCTCCTCCGTCGGCGCGGTGACGACGTTGACCACCAGCGTCTCCGGGTCGGAGATCAGGTTGACACCGTTGGGCAGGACGATCTGTCCGGCGGAGAACTGGGTGCCGGGCTCGGCGCCCTCAACCGACACCGTCAACTGCTCGGGAATCGACAGGGCGTCGGCCTCGATCTCGATGGCGCTGGCGTCCTGCGTCACCAGGGTGCCGGGCACGGCGTCGCCCTCGATGACGACGCGGACCTCGACGACGACCTTCTCGCCTCGACGCACGACCAGCAGGTCGGCGTGCTGAATGGTGCGGCGAATGGGGTGGATGTCGAGCGACTTGGTGAGCGCCAGCTGCTCCTTGCCCTCGATGTCGAGGGTCAGCACCGCGTTGGTGCCGGCGTGCCGGAGCACCGCCGCGAAGTCATGGCCGGGCAGTTCCAGGTGCTGCGGGGCGGAGCCGTGGCCGTAGAGGACGGCCGGGATCTTGCCGTCGCGGCGGGCCCGCCGCGACGCACCCTTGCCGGTCTCGCCGCGGACCGCGACCTTGAGCTGGTTGAGTGCTTGCTTGGCCATCTTGTCGCTCCTGTGTGCTCGCCTGTGTTCGGGGCACGGCCGGGGTCGCGACGATTCGTCGGTCTCCGTCGATAACGGTGCTGGCCAGCCAGCCACCCTCGCCGTGACGCCCGGCCAGGTTAGCGCATCCGCACCTCACAGGGGAAATTTCGTGGCCGGTCGCGGTCTTGTCACACCCGTCACACGCCGGGGGCATGTTGCTTTTGCGGTCGTGTGCGGCCGTGGTGCGGTCGACCTGGGTTGTCGCTCGAAGGCGGGCAAAACGTCTATCGGCCGGCGAGGGACTCATGTGACACGTGCTCAGAGGGGAAAGGGGGTCTTCGTGAGCTGCTCGGACAGCGACCACAGCGCCGACGCGGTGGCCGTGTCCCGGGCACGCCGGCTGCGCGCGACCGGTTGCGTGCGGCCGATCTGACCGAATCGCGGGCCCACGAAGGTGTCGCCGGGCAGATCCTGGGACGCCGCGTACAGGGTTTGCCGGGCGCCGAAATCGGCGTCCGTCGCGACCACCCGGGTGACGGCCGACATCAACGTGTCACCCAGCTTGCGGCCGGAGGCGCCCTGCAGGTTCGTGTGCGAATAGCCGGGGTGGGCGGCGAGCGCGCGCAGCGGGGAACCGGCGGCGGTCAGGCGGCGCTGCAGCTCGCTGGTGAACAGCAGGTTGGCGAGCTTGGACTGGCTGTAGGCCAGCCACGGCGAGTAGCGCCGGTTCTGCCAGTTCAGGTCGTCGAGGTTGATGGTTCCGGGCCAGTGCGCCATCGACGACACTGTCACCACCCGATCGGTCAGCTTGGGCAGCAGTAAGTTCGTTAGCGCGAAATGGCCGAGGTGATTGGTGCCGATCTGGGTCTCGAAGCCGTCGACCGTCAGGCCGAAGGGGGCGGCCATGATGCCGGCGTTGTTGATCAGGACGTCGGCCTGGCCCACCCCGTCGGCGAATCGCCGCACCGACGACAGGTCCTGCAGGTCGAGCTCCCGCACCTCGACCTGACCGGCCATCCGCCGGGCCGCGGTCTCGCCTCTGCGGATGTCGCGGACGGCCATGATGATCGTGGCCCCTCGTCGCGCCAGCTCGCGGGCGGTCACGGCGCCCAGCCCGCTGTTGGCGCCGGTGATGACGACGGTTCGTTCGGCGAACGACGGGAGATCAGCGGCGGTCCAGCCAGTCATGCGTGATAACACTAATCGCGGAGCGCGCCGCGCCGCGGCACGGCCGCCGAGATTGCCGTCAGGGCTGTGTTTGATTGTCGATTACGACCGTGACGGCAATTTCGGTGAGATCAGCGCCGTATCGCCAATCACTTCGCCGCGACGACAAACCCGTGAATGATCGTGTCGATGTCGCTCGCCTGCGCGGCGGCCTGATTGGCGAAGCCGGTGATGGTCAACTGCACAAGATAACGCTGGCGCGCGGGCGGTGATCCGGTCGCGATGACGATCCGGTTCCAGCTGTGCAGCCGCATACCAGCGTCGAGGTCGTAGCTGCCCTGGATCATCGACGAGGGGAAGCCGTTATAGGGCGCGCCCGAGGCGTCCAGCTGCTTGAAGTTCTCGAACAGTTGGGCATCGTCGTTGCCGTGCTTGATGACCTGGGCGGCGTCGAAGTCGCCGTTGAGCTTGAACACGACCAGCCTCGCCGTCGGAAACTTGCCGCCCTGCGAGATGATCAGCGTCTGCGGGCTGATGTTCGGGCTGGTGAACGGCGACCAGCCCGGCGGTGTGGGTATCGACACCGTCAGGTCGGGCAGCGATCCCGGCGCCACCGGCTCTCCGGTCACCCCGATGCTTTGCAGATACTGCGACAGCGGAACCGGCTTCTCCGCCGGCTTGGTGGTCGTGGTGGTGGGGGTGTTGGACAGGATCGATTGGTAGTCAGGCGATTTCGGTGCGCAGGCGGCGGCGAAGAAAGCCGCCGCGACCGTCGCGGCAGCGGCCACGAGGCGGCCGAGCCGATTCACAGAATCTCGCGGACCGCGTCGATCGGGCGGGCCAGCCGAGTGCCCTTCGGCGTGACGACGAAGGGTCGTTCGATGAGGATGGGGTGTTCGACCATGGCGTCGAGCAAGCGGTCATCGTTCGCGTCCGCGAGATCGAGCTCCTCGTAGAGGGCTTCCCGCTTGCGCACCGCAGCGCGCACGTCGATGCCGGCGTCGCGGATCATCTTCGCCAGCTCGCTGCGCGACGGCGGGGTTTTCAGGTATTGGACGACGGTAGGCTCAATGCCGTTGTCCCGCAATAAATCCAGCGTCTTGCGCGAGGTGCTGCATTTGGGGTTGTGATAGATGACGGAATCGGCCATCTAGGCGTCTCCGTCGAACAGCCCGGTGACCGAACCGTTTTCGAAGACGGCGCGGATGGTGCTGGCCAGCAGCGGCGCGATGGACAGGACCGTCAGCTGGGGGAAGCGCTTCTCCTCACCGATCGGCAGGGTGTTCGTCACGATCACTTCCCGGGCGCCGCAGGCGGCAAGCCGCTCGGCCGCCGGATCGGACAGCACGCCGTGGGTGGCCGCGATGATCACGTCGCCGGCGCCCTCGTCGCGCAGCAACTTGACGGCGCCGGCGATGGTGCCGCCCGTGTCGATCATGTCGTCGATCAGGACGCAGGTCCGCCCCTGCACCTCACCGACGACGCGGTTGGACACCACCTGGTTGGGCACCCGCGGGTCGCGGGTCTTGTGGATGAAGGCCAGCGGGACGCCGCCCAGCGCGTCGGCCCATTTCTCGGCGATGCGCACCCGGCCGGAGTCGGGCGAGACGACCACCATGTTGCCGTCGGGGTAGTTGTCGCGGATGTAGCCGGTCAGCAGGTTCTGCCCGCGCATGTGATCGACGGGCCCGTCGAAGAAGCCCTGGATCTGGTCGGTGTGCAGGTCCACGGTGACGATCCGGTCCGCGCCGGCGGTCTTGAGCAGGTCGGCGACCAGCCGGGCCGAGATCGGCTCGCGGCCGCGGTGCTTCTTGTCCTGCCGGGCATAGGGGTAGAACGGCATGACCGCGGTGATCCGCTTGGCGCTGCCCCGCTTGAGGGCGTCGATCATGATCAGTTGTTCCATCAGCCAGTTGTTGACCGGGTCCGGGGCCGACTGCAGAACGAAGGCGTCACACCCGCGCACCGATTCGTGGAACCGCACGAAGATCTCGCCGTTGGCGAACTCCCGCGCGGTCTGTGCGGTGACGTGGACGTCGAGCTCCTTGGCCACCTGCTCGGCCAACTCCGGATGCGCGCGGCCGGAGAAGAGCATCAAGTTTTTGCGGTTATCGGTCCAGTCGTGGCTCAACGCACTGCCCTCGCCAAATCGGGGTGGGGGATGGAAGGCCCCATCGTACGAAGCGAATGGTACGGAACGATGGCCGGGTTGCCAGCTAGCAAATTCACGGTGTCGGTTCGGCTTCTGGCGCTGGGCCGGCCGTGACGCTCTGACCGGCGGCTTTCTCGGCGGCCTCGGCGGCCTGCGCGGCCGCACTGCCCGGGCGCTTGCGGCGCACCCATCCTTCGATGTTGCGTTGTGGACCGGCGGATACGGCGAGCGTTCCGGGCGGGACGTCGTTGCGCACCACCGTGCCCGCCCCGGTGTAGGCGCCGTCGCCGACGGTCACCGGCGCGACGAACATGGTGTCCGAGCCGGTGCGCACGTGCGAGCCGATGGTGGTCCGCCGCTTGGATTCGCCGTCGTAGTTGACGAACACGCTGGACGCGCCGATGTTGCTGTGTTCGCCGATGTCCGCGTCCCCGACGTAGGTCAGGTGCGGCACTTTCGAGCCGGTGCCGATGGTGGCGTTCTTGGTCTCGACGAACGCGCCGAGCTTGCCGTCGTCGCCCAGCATCGTGCCGGGTCGCAGATAGGTGAACGGCCCGACGGTCGCGCCGGCGCCGATCGACGACGCGGTGCCGTGAGTGCGCACCACCGAGGCGCCGTCGCCGACGCTGACGTCGGTCAGGGTGGTGTCCGGCCCGACGACGCAGTGGCTCCCGACCTGAGTGCGGCCGAGCAGCTGCGTCCCCGGCTGGATGACGGTGTCGCGCCCGATGCTGACGTCGACGTCGATCCAGGTGGTGGTCGGGTCGACGATGGTGACGCCGGCCATCTGATGGGCCGCGATGATGCGGCGGTTCAGTTCGGCACCCAGCTGCGCCAGTTGGACGCGGTTGTTGACGCCGGCCACCAGCGCGCTGTCGTCGACGTGGCGGGCGTGGATGGCCAGGCCGTCGCCGCGCAAAATGGCGATGACGTCGGTCAGGTAGAGCTCCTGCTGAGCGTTGTTGGAGCTCAACCGATTCAGCGCGGAGCGCAGCGCCGCGGTGTCGAAGGCGTAGACGCCGGCGTTGACCTCACGGATCTCGCGTTGCGAGGGCGTGGCGTCGGCGTGTTCCACGATCGCCATCACCTCGTTGTCCTGGGTGCGCAGGATGCGGCCGTAGCCGCTGGGGTCGCTCACCGTGGTGGTCAGCACGGTGACCGCGGCCGGCGCCGCGCTGTGGGTGGCGATCAGGTCGGCCAGGGTGTCGGCGTCCAGCAGCGGGGTGTCGCCCGAGGTGACGACGACGACCCCGGCGTAGTCGGGGGGCAGCGCGGACAGGCCGCACAGCACGGCGTCGCCGGTGCCGCGGGGGCGCTCTTGCAGCGCCACATCGATGGCGCGCCCCAGGGCGTCGGCCCAGTCGGCCACCAGCGGGGCGATCCGCTCGTGATCATGGCCTAGGACGACGGCCAGGTGCTGGGGAGCCACCTTGGTGATCGCGTGCAAAAGATGGGACAGCATGCTGCGCCCACCGATGGTGTGCAGGACTTTCGGGGTGTCCGAGCGCATCCGGGTGCCGGGCCCGGCCGCCAGCACCAGGACCGCGGTATCACCAGGAGACGACATCAACCCTCCTTGCGTTGGTTCGCGCGGGCTGCGCGCTTCAAGCGCCGACACGCCGTCAAGCGTGTCACTTCAGCTGCGGTGAAGGCAAAAAACGATGGGATATCGCAATCAGCAATCGAGCTCCGTCGCCAGGACTCGAACCTGAACTATCTGAACCAAAATCAGAGGTGCTGCCGATTACACCACGACGGATCGCTAACCACTGGCGAGCGGCGGTTTTATACCGACGGCGCCAAGAAGACTTTAGTCTGACGACGATGCGGGCCGCTTGTCGGCTGTTCACCGATACGCTGATTGACGTGGCCGTGCTCGATCGTGACCCGGACAAGGTGGAGAAGGAAGTGCGGGCGCCGCGCGCCCGGATGACCGGCACCGAGCGCCGCCAGCAGCTCGTCGGCATCGCGCGCACGCTGTTCGCCGAACGCGGATACGAAGGCACCTCGATCGAGGAGATCGCGCTGCGCGCCAACGTGTCCAAACCGGTGGTCTACGAGCACTTCGGCGGCAAGGAAGGCCTCTACGCGGTCGTCGTCGACCGCGAGATGTCCGCGCTGCTGGACGGCATCACCTCGTCGCTGACCAACAACCGGTCGCGGGTACGCGTCGAGCGCGTCGCACTGGCGCTGCTCACCTACGTCGAACAGCGCACCGACGGCTTCCGGATCATGATCCGCGACTCACCGGCCGCGATCAGCTCGGGCACCTACTCCAGCCTGCTCAATGACGCCGTGAACCAGGTCAGCTCCATCCTGGCCGGCGATTTTTCCCGCCGTGGCCTGGATCCCGGGCTGGCGCCGCTGTACGCCCAGGCCCTCGTCGGCTCGGTGTCGATGACGGCCCAGTGGTGGCTCGATACGCGCGAACCCAAGAAGGAAGTGGTGGCCGCCCACCTGGTCAACCTGATGTGGAACGGGCTGACCCACCTGGAGGCCGACCCCCGGCTGCAGGACGAGTAGCCGCGCGGGCTAACCGCAGTCGCGGGCCAGCAGGTCGGCGACGGTCTCCCGGCGAACCAGTTCGCGGACGTGCCCGTCCTTGACCGCCACCAGCGCCGGGCGGCCGACCATGTTGTAGTTCGACGCCATGCTGTGGTGGTAGGCGCCGGTGCAGGCCACGGCCAACAGGTCGCCGGGGTGCAGGTCCGCGGGCAGCTCGATGTCGCGGGCGATCTCGTCGCCCGCCTCGCAGTGCCGGCCGACGACGGTGACCCGGTGCTTGGGCCCCAGCGCATGCCGGTTGGCCAGCGCGGCCGTGTATCGCGCGCCGTACAGCGACACCCGCGGGTTGTCGCTCATGCCGCCGTCCACCGCGACGAAGGTGCGTCCACCCGGCTGGGTTTTGATCGAGCACACCCGGTACAGCGTCACGCCGGCCCGGCCGCAGATGGCCCGCCCCGGCTCCGCCACCATCTGGGGCCGCGGGAAATGTTCGGCGGCGCAGGCTTCGTCGAGTGCGTTCTCGATGACGTCGGCCAACTGTTCGAGGTTGAGCTCGCGGTCGCCGGCCAGATAGGGGATGGCGTGGCCGCCGCCGATGTTGAGCTCGGTGAGGATGACGCCGTGCCTGGTCCGGGTGTCGGCCATCGCCGCGATCATCCGGCGGATCGCTTCGCCGTACAGGTCGGCGTCGGTGACCTGGGAGCCGATATGGCAATGCAGGCCGACCAGGTCGAGTATCGGGTGCGCGAGCACCCGCTGGGCCGCGACGTCGGCGCGGTCGCCATGCAGCGTGAACCCGAACTTCTGGTCGCTGATGCCGGTGGTGACCGCCCGGTGGCCGTGGATGTCGATGTCCGGGGTCACCCGAATGAGCACCCGCTGGCGGCGCTGTGCCAGCCCGGCGAGGTAGGCGATTTCCATGCCCGAATCCAGCACGATGCGTCCCACCCCGACCCGCACCGCTTCGCGCAGCTCTTCGGGCGATTTCGCGTTGCCGTGCATGACGATGCGCGCGGGGTCCACTCCGCCCGCAAGGGCGACGGCCAGCTCGCCGCTGGAGCAGACGTCGAGCCCGAGGCCTTCGTCGCGGGCCCAGCGGGCCACCGCGGTGCTCAGCAGCGACTTCCCGGCGTACACCACCTCAACGCCGCGCAGCGCCTTGCGGTAGCGGCGGGCGCGATGCCGGAAGTCGGTTTCGTCGATGACGTAGGCCGGGGTGTGAAACTCGTCGGCGATATCGGTCAGTGGTACACCGCCGACGCACAGCCTGCCCGCCTCGTCGGGGTGCGCGGTGATGGGCCAGATCGCGGGATCGAAACGCGGGGAAGCCGCCTGACCGAGAGACGGCAGAATGTCCAGCAATGTCATGAATTCAACGTGCGTCCGCGGGTAACCCGGTGGTGCCTTCCTTACGATCCCTTGACGCCGGAGAGCTCGATATTGACGAGGTTCGGTGTGTCCGGCCCGGCCACCGAGGGCCCCTAGAATGGAATTCATCATGACCGCACCGGGGGCTGCTCGCCCAGAAACCCCGATCGCGGGGCTCGTTGAATTGGCGCTCACCGCGCCGACCTTCCAGCAGCTGATCGACAGCGCGGCCGCTTCGCCGGCCGAATTACACCTGGTGGGTCCAGCCAGCGCACGGCTATTCGTCGCTAGTGCGCTGGCGCGGTTGGGTCCTCTGCTGGTAGTCACCGCGACCGGGCGCGAAGCCGACGACCTGACCGCTGAACTGCGCGGCGTCTTCGGCGACGCCGTCGCGGTCTTTCCGTCGTGGGAAACCCTGCCCCACGAACGACTTTCGCCCGGCGTCGACACCGTCGGCGCCCGGTTGACGGTGTTGCGCCGGCTGGCCCATCCCGGCCTCGGTCCTGACGGGCGCCCATCCGGGCCCCCTTTGCGGGTCGTGGTGACCGCGGTGCGCTCGTTGCTGCAGCCGATGACGCCGCAGCTGGGCCTGGTGGAGCCGGTCACGTTGAGCGTCGGCGCGGAAATCGAATTCGAGAGCGTGATCACCCGGCTCGCCGAGCTGGCCTACACCCGGGTGGACATGGTCGGCCGGCGCGGCGAATTCGCCGTGCGCGGAGGCATTCTCGACGTCTTCCCGCCGACCGCCGAGCACCCGGTGCGCATCGAGTTCTGGGGCGACGAGGTCAGCGAGATGCGCATGTTCTCGGTCGCCGATCAGCGCTCGATCCCGGAGCTAGAGGTCGACACCCTGATCGCGGTGGCCTGCCGCGAACTGCTGCTCACCGATGAGGTGCGTGAGCGCGCCGCCGAGCTGGCCGCGCGGCACCGCACCACCGAGCCCGCCATCACCGGCAGCGTCACCGACATGCTGGCCAAGATCGCCGAGGGCATCGCGGTCGACGGCATGGAGGCGCTGTTGCCGGTGCTTCGGCCCGGCGAACACGTGCTGCTCACCGACCAATTGGCCCAGCGGACACCGGTCTTGCTGTGCGATCCGGAGAAGGTCCGCACCCGGGCCGCCGACCTGATCAAGACCGGCAGCGAATTCCTCGAAGCGTCGTGGTCGGTGGCCGCGCTGGGCACCGACGCCCCCGTCGACGTGACGCAGTTCGGCGGATCGGGTTTCGCCGAACTCGATGACGTGCGAGCCGCGGCGGCCCGTGGCGGGCATCCGTGGTGGACGCTGAGCCAGCTGTCCGACGAGTCGGCCGTTGAGCTGGACATCCGGTCGGCGCCGTCGGCGCGCGGGCACCAGCACGACATCGACGGCATCTTCGCGATGCTGCGCGCGCACGTCAGCACGGGCGGCTACGCCGCCGTCGTTGCACCCGGCGCCGGCACCGCGCATCGCGTGGTGGAACGGCTGGCCGAATGCGACACCCCCGCCGCCATGCTCGAATCGGGCGCCGCCCCCAAGGCCGGCGTGGTCGGGGTGCTCAAGGGCCCGCTGCACGACGGCGTCATCATCCCCGGCGCCAGGTTGGTGGTGATCACCGAGACCGACCTGACCGGCAGCCGGGTGGCCGCCGTCGAGGGCAAGCGCCTGGCGGCCAAGCGGCGCAACACCGTTGACCCGTTGGCGCTCACGGCCGGTGATCTGGTGGTGCACGACCAGCACGGCATCGGCCGGTTCGTGGAGATGGTCGAGCGCACCGTCGGCGGCGCGCGCCGCGAGTACCTGGTGCTCGAATACGCCTCGAGCAAGAGGGGTGGCGGCTCGGACAAGCTGTATGTGCCGATGGATTCGCTGGACCAGCTGTCGCGGTACGTCGGCGGGCAGGCGCCCGCGCTGAGCAAGCTGGGCGGCAGCGACTGGACCAACACCAAGACCAAGGCCCGCCGCGCGGTGCGCGAGATCGCCGGTGAGCTGGTGTCGCTGTACGCCAAGCGGCAGGCCAGCCCCGGGCACGCGTTCGGTCCGGACACCCCCTGGCAGGCCGAGATGGAGGACGCGTTCGGCTACACCGAGACGGTTGACCAGCTGACCGCGATCACCGAGGTCAAGGGCGACATGGAAAAGCCGATCCCGATGGACCGGGTGATCTGCGGCGACGTCGGCTACGGCAAGACC
Source organism: Mycobacterium sp. NGS11 (assembly GCF_059813315.1). Classification (NCBI taxonomy): domain Bacteria; kingdom Bacillati; phylum Actinomycetota; class Actinomycetes; order Mycobacteriales; family Mycobacteriaceae; genus Mycobacterium; species Mycobacterium sp. NGS11. The sequence continues at coordinate 18,667 of NZ_JCALEJ010000004.1, read as the reverse complement.
GAGATCGCGGTGCGGGCGGCGTTCAAGGCGGTCCAGGACGGAAAGCAGGTGGCCGTGCTGGTGCCCACCACCCTGCTGGCCGACCAGCATCTGCAGACCTTCAGCGACCGGATGACCGGATTCCCGGTGACCGTGAAGGGCCTGTCCCGGTTCACCGATGCGGCCGAATCCAAGGCGGTGATCGAGGGCCTGGCCGACGGATCGGTGGACGTGGTGATCGGCACGCACCGGCTGCTGCAGACCGGCGTGCGCTGGAAGGACCTCGGGCTGGTCGTGGTCGACGAGGAGCAGCGGTTCGGCGTCGAGCACAAGGAGCACATCAAGAGCCTGCGCACCCACGTCGACGTGCTGACCATGAGCGCCACTCCCATCCCGCGAACGCTGGAGATGAGCCTGGCCGGGATCCGCGAGATGTCGACGATCCTGACGCCGCCCGAAGAGCGGTATCCGGTGCTGACCTACGTCGGGCCGCAGGACGACAAGCAGGTCGCGGCCGCCCTGCGGCGCGAGCTACTCCGCGACGGGCAGGTCTTCTACGTGCACAATCGGGTCAGCTCGATCGACCGGACGGCCGCCCGGATCCGGGAGCTGGTGCCCGAGGCGCGCGTCGTCGTCGCGCACGGGCAGATGCCCGAAGAACGGCTCGAGCGCACGGTGCAGGGGTTCTGGAACCGCGAATACGACATCCTGGTGTGCACCACGATCGTGGAAACCGGGCTGGACATCTCCAACGCCAACACGCTGATCGTCGAGCGCGCCGACACCTTCGGTCTCTCGCAGCTGCACCAGCTGCGCGGCCGGGTCGGCCGCAGCCGAGAGCGTGGCTACGCCTACTTCCTTTATCCGCCGCACTCGCCGCTGACCGAGACGGCCTACGACCGGCTGGCCACCATCGCGCAGAACAACGAGTTGGGCGCGGGCATGGCCGTCGCGATGAAGGACCTCGAAATCCGCGGCGCCGGCAACGTCTTGGGGGTCGAGCAGTCCGGACACGTCGCCGGGGTCGGCTTCGACCTGTACGTCCGATTGGTGGGCGAGGCGGTGGAGGCCTACCGGGCGGCCGCCGACGGCCAGACCGTCACCACCACCGAGGAGCCCAAGGACGTGCGCATCGACCTGCCCGTCGATGCGCACCTGCCGCCGGACTACATCGCCAGTGACCGGCTGCGCCTGGAGGGGTACCGGCGGCTGGCCGCGGCGGCCTCCGACGGCGAGATCGACGCGGTGGTCGAGGAACTCGTCGACCGGTACGGGGCGCTACCCGAGCCGGCCCTTCGGCTGGTGGCGGTGGCGCGCCTGCGGCTGCTGTGCCGCGCCGCCGGCATCACCGAGGTGTCCGCGGCGTCGGCGTCGACCGTGCGCCTGTCGCCGATGACGTTGCCGGATTCCGCTCAGGTGCGACTCAAGCGGATGTATCCGGCGGCGAGCTATCGGGCCACGACGTCGACGGTGCAGGTTCCCATCCCGCGGGCCGGCGGGGTCGGCGCGCCGCGTCTGCGCGATGTCGAGCTGGTGCAGATGGTGGCCAACCTGGTGACGGCACTGCAGGGTAAACCGCAGACAGATATTGGTATAACGAGTGAGCTGCCTGCATCGATGGCAAGTGAGGAGCGACAGGCGCGATGATCCGCGCCAGCGACGATGCAGTGGGGGAACCCCCAGCCGCGAAGCGGCGAGGGGGACGAAGCGATGAGGAGGAGGGGCGCAGTTGATCGTCGTCTTGTTCGACCCCCGCCGGCCCTCGCTGGTCCCCGTCGAAGCCATCGAGCACCTGTCCGGCGAGGTGCAATACACCGAGGAGATGCCCGTCGCGGTGCCCTGGTCGCTGTCAGCGGCGCGCCCGGTGCACTCCGGCGACGACGCGCCGGTGCTGCTGTCGTCGGACCGCGAGCACCCCGCCGTCGTCGCACGGTTGGCGGCCGGTGCCCGGCTGATCTCGGCGCCCGAGACGCCACGTGGTGAACGGCTGGTCGATGCCGTGGCGATGATGGACAAACTGCGCACCGCCGGCCCATGGGAAAGCGAGCAAACGCACGACTCCCTGCGCAGATTTCTGCTGGAGGAGACCTACGAACTGCTGGACGCGGTCGGCAGCGGCAACGCCGAGGCGTTGCGCGAAGAGCTCGGCGACGTGCTGTTGCAGGTGCTGTTCCACGCCCGCATCGCCGAGGATGCGGCGCAGTCTCCCTTCACCATCGACGACGTCGCCGCCACCCTGATGCGCAAACTGGGCAATCGGGTACCGGGAGTGCTTGCCGGGCAATCCATTTCGCTCGAAGAACAACTGGCCCAGTGGGAAGAGCGCAAGGCGGCCGAGAAGCCACGGAAATCGGTGATGGACGACGTGCACACCGGGCAGCCCGCATTGGCGCTCGCCCAGAAGGTCATTGCCCGTGCCGGCAAAGCGGGCCTACCCGCCGACCTGATCCCCGAGGCGATCAGCTCGATCTCGGTGTCGGCCGACGTCGACGCCGAAAGTGCCCTGCGCGCCGCCGTTCTGGGCTTCGTGGAGACGGTCCGCGAAGTCGAGCGGACGATCTCGGCCGCACGCCGCGGCACCGACGTTCCCGACGAGTTCGACGTGGCCCCGCCCGGCGAGATCTCCGAGGAGGAGTGGCGTGAGCACTGGCCGACGGTCGCGGCGGCACTCGACGATGAAGAGTCGGCGGTCGAGGCCGACTCCGACTTGGTCGAGGTGGAATCCAGCGCCGACGCCGCGGCCGGTGACGCCTGAGGCAGTGGCCACGTCGTTACCGCGGCGCCCCCGCGCCTTTTTTCAACACTTTCGCCCGTCCGCGTGAGCGATCACCGGAATGTTTGCCGGATATGTCATCGGCCACTCGGTAATATCGCGGATGAGGTTGCGAATCACCGTGGTCGGCGTCGGTCTGGCCGGGCTAGCCAGGGCGACCAGCAGCTAACCGATGATTAGCTGAAACCGGCGATAAGTCGGTGCGCCGAGGCCCGAGGCAACCGGGTAGTTGCCGAACGCATGGGACGATGGTGTGGCGGAAGTTGGTGCAGGCGAGTGTGGGGAGCTCAGGAAAGCATGGTGTCGCCGAGGCGTTGGCTGCGCGCGGCCGCCGTGATCGGCGCGACCTCGATCGTGCTGGCCTCTAGTTGTACCTGGCAGCTCAGCCTGTTCATTCCCGACGGCGTCCCGCCGCCGGCCGGGGATGCGGTGCCGGCGGTGGACACTCATGCCAGCGGCCGGCCCGCGGATCAGTTGCGGGAGTGGGCGCAACAGCGGTCGGCGGGGCTGGAGATCCCGGTGATCGCGCTCGAGGCCTACGCCTACGCCGCCCGGGTCGCGGAAGTGGAAAACCCGAAATGCCACATCGCCTGGACCACCCTGGCCGGCATCGGCCAGGTCGAGAGCCACCACGGCACCTATCGCGGCGCGCGGCTGGCCCCCAACGGCGATGTGAGCCCCCCGATTCGGGGCGTCCGCCTCGACGGCAGCGGCGGCACCCTGCGCATCGTGGACACCGAGGAAGCCGTCACCGACGAAGACGGCGTGACGCGCGCCATGGGGCCGATGCAGTTCATCCCGGAGACGTGGCGGCTCTATGGTGTCGACGCTCACAACGACGGCCGCGTCAGCCCCGACAACATCGACGACGCCGCGCTCGCGGCGGCCGGCTATCTGTGTTGGCGCGGAAAGGATCTCGGAACGCCCCGCGGCTGGATCACCGCGCTGCGCGCCTACAACAACTCCGGCGTCTACGCGCGGGCCGTCCGGGATTGGGCGACCGCTTACGCGAAAGGTCACCCGCTGTAGCAGGATGTATCGCTGACCGGCGAAAGCGCACCGGCGACTAGGCAAGTCCAAGCAAGGAGAACTCAGTGCCGATTATCGAGCAGGTCGGGGCCCGCGAGATCCTCGACTCCCGCGGTAACCCGACCGTCGAGGTCGAGATAGCCCTGATCGACGGGACCTTTGCCCGCGCGGCGGTGCCGTCCGGTGCGTCGACGGGTGAGCACGAGGCCGTCGAGCTGCGCGACGGCGGCGAGCGCTACGGCGGCAAGGGCGTGCGCAAAGCGGTGCAGGCCGTGCTGGACGAGATCGGTCCGGCGGTGATCGGCCTGAACGCGGACGATCAGCGGCTGGTGGACCAGGCGCTGCTGGATCTGGATGGCACGCCCGACAAGTCGAGGCTGGGCGGCAACGCGATCCTGGGTGTGTCGCTTGCCGTGGCCAAGGCCGCCGCCGACTCCGCCGAGTTGCCGCTGTTCCGTTACCTGGGCGGCCCGAACGCGCACATCCTGCCGGTGCCGATGATGAACATCCTCAACGGCGGCGCGCACGCCGACACCGCCGTCGACATCCAGGAGTTCATGGTCGCGCCGATCGGTGCGCCCAGCTTCGCCGAAGCGCTGCGCTGGGGCGCCGAGGTGTATCACGCGCTGAAGTCGGTGCTCAAGAAGGAGGGTCTGAGCACGGGCCTGGGCGACGAGGGCGGCTTCGCCCCGGACGTCGCCGGCACCACCGCGGCCCTGGATCTGATCAGCCGGGCCATCGAGTCGGTCGGTTTCAAGCCCGGCGCCGACGTGGCGCTGGCCCTCGACGCGGCCGCCACCGAATTCTTCACCGACGGGACCGGCTACAAGTTCGAGGGAGCCACCCGCACCGCCGAGCAGATGGCAGAGTTCTACGCCGGCCTGCTCGGCTCGTACCCGCTGGTGTCCATCGAAGACCCGCTGTCAGAAGACGATTGGGACGGCTGGGTGACGTTGACCGCGTCGATCGGCGACCGGGTGCAGCTGGTCGGCGACGACATCTTCGTCACCAATCCCGAACGGCTGGAAGAGGGCATCGACAAGGGCGTCGCAAACGCGTTGCTGGTCAAGGTGAATCAGATCGGCACGCTCACCGAGACGCTGGACGCCGTCGCGCTGGCCCACCACAGCGGCTACCGCACGATGATGAGCCACCGCAGCGGCGAGACCGAGGACACCACGATCGCCGATTTGGCGGTGGCCGTCGGCAGCGGGCAGATCAAGACCGGTGCGCCGGCCCGCAGCGAGCGCGTCGCCAAGTACAACCAGCTGTTGCGGATCGAGGAGGCGCTCGGTGACGCGGCCCGCTACGCCGGTGACCTTGCCTTCCCTCGGTATGCCGTGGAGGCGAAATAGCTTGACGTTCAACGGCTGACATGGCTGACGCGAAACGGCCCGACTCGAAGCGGCGCTCCCCGGCATCCCGCCCGGGGAAGGCCGGCGATTCGGGTCGGGGGCGTCGCACGGCCAAGCCGTCCTCCAAGCCGTCGTCGCGGACGTCGCCCACCGCGAACCAGGCCGGCCGCAATCCCACGCGTAGGCAGCAAGAGCATGTCGTCGAGCCCATCGTGCGCCAGGCCGCCGAATCCCTCGAGCAGCGCTCCGAACAACGGCTGGGCTTCACCGCGCGCCGCGCGGCGGTGCTCGCCGCAGTGGTCTGCGTGCTGACGCTGACCATCGCCGGACCGGTGCGCACCTATTTCGCGCAGCGCACCGAGATGAATCAGCTCGCCGCCACCGAGGCTGCGCTGCGCAGTCAGGTCGCGGAGTTGGAGCAGCGGAAGGCCAAACTCGCCGACCCGGCCTACATTGCGGCGCAGGCCCGCGAGCGGCTGGGCTTCGTCAAGCCAGGAGACATCCCGTTTCAGGTTCAGCTTCCGCCGTCGGCGGCCGAGCCCGCGCAGCCGGGATCCCCGTCGGCGAAGCCGGCCAACGGAGATCCCTGGTACACGTCGCTGTGGCACACCATCGCCGACGCCCCGCACCTGCCGCCCGCCAAATCGCCTGCGCCCCCGCCTCCTCCGGCGGAGCCGGGATCGACCGAGCCGGTGCCCGCACCGAACCCCACGGGTCCCGGTGGTTGACCATGCCGACCTGGAAGCGGTGGCGCGCCAGCTCGGGCGCGAGCCGCGCGGGGTACTCGAGATCGCCTACCGGTGTCCCAATGGTGAGCCCGGCGTGGTGAAGACAGCGCCGAAATTACCTGACGGCACGCCGTTTCCGACGCTGTACTACCTGACCCATCCGGCGTTGACGGCCGCTGCAAGCAGGCTGGAGACGACGGGGTTGATGCGCGAGATGACCGAGCGGCTGGCCCAGGACGCCGAGTTGGCGGCCGCCTACCGCCGCGCCCACGAGTCGTATCTGGCCGAACGAGACGCGATCGAATCGTTGGGAACGACGTTCTCCGGCGGCGGGATGCCGGACCGGGTCAAGTGCCTGCACGTACTGATCGCCCACTCGCTGGCCAAGGGCCCCGGCGTCAATCCGTTCGGCGACGAGGCGCTGGCGATCCTGGCTGACGAGCCCGCGATGGCGGGCGTGTTGGTGACAGGCCAATGGTGAACGCAAGGCTCGCGGGAATCGACTGCGGTACCAACTCAATTCGCTTGCTGATCGCCGACCTCGACGGTGGCCGGCTGGTTGACGTGCACCGGGAGACGCGGATCGTGCGGCTGGGCCAGGGCGTGGACGCGACCGGCGAGTTCGCGGCGGACGCGATTGCGCGCACCCGCGCGGCGCTGAGCGATTATGCGGCGTTGATCGACGAGCACGGCGCGCGGCGGGTGCGAATGGTGGCGACATCCGCCGCCCGCGATGTCGCCAACCGCGACGCGTTCTTTGCGATGACGGCCGAGGTGTTGGGCGCGGTGCTGCCCGGAGCGGTGGCGGAGGTGATTACCGGTGCCGAAGAGGCCGAGCTCTCTTTCCGTGGGGCGGTCGGCGAGTTAGACAGTGCGGCGGGCCCTTTCGTCGTCGTCGACCTGGGCGGTGGCTCCACCGAGATCGTGGTCGGCGCCGATGCTGACGGCGGCGTGACGGCCAGCTACTCCGCCGACATCGGCTGCGTACGGCTGACCGAACGCTGCCTGCATTCCGATCCACCGACGCCCGAGGAGGTCGCGGCGGCGCGCGCGGTGGTGCGCGAACGCCTGGAGGTCGCGCTGGGTGAGGTGCCGGTGGAGGGGGCGAAGACCTGGGTCGGGCTGGCCGGGACGATGACGACGCTGTCCGCGCTGGCCCACAATTTGACGGCGTATGATTCTGCAGCCATTCATCTTTCGTGCGTACCCGGCGACGACCTGTTGTCGGTCTGCGAACGGCTGATCGGCATGACGCGCGCCGAGCGCGCGGCCTTGCCGCCGATGCACGAGGGTCGCGCCGACGTGATCGGCGGGGGTGCGATCGTGGTCGAGGAGTTGGCGCGCGAACTGCGTGCCCGAGCGGGCATCGGCGAGCTGACGGTCAGCGAGCACGACATCCTGGACGGCATCGTGTTGTCCATCTCGGCGTAGATCACACAGGCCACATTTGCATCTAGAAAAATGGGTGTGCCTTTCGCCCGCCTCGTAGCGACAGTCTCGGCGGTGTCGTACCCGTATGCGACCGTCCGGGGATGACACTTCGCGGAATCGAATTGCGCTACGTGCTCGCGATGCAACTGGCGGTGCACGGCCCGGCGACCATCACCGAATTGATCGATGCGCTGCAATGGCACAGCTTCGGGGTGTGCGGGAGACCATCGAAGGCGATCTCGGATGCGCTGCGATGGGAGGTCGAACGCGGCAGGGTGTCGCGACTCGGGCGAGGCCGGTATGGGCCCGGATATATGCCGCGTGGCACCGAACATCGGATCCACCAGCGTGTGCTGGCATTGCGCGAGGCGGCCCGGCTGTCGCTATGAGGCGGGCAATTAACTAACTCACCGGAGCGGACGCCAGAGTGGCGTGCGCACCCGGCCGCGGGTTTCATGCCTCGAAGCGATATCCCATGCCCGACTCGGTCAGCAGGTGCTTGGGATGCGACGGGTCGTTCTCGAGTTTGCGGCGCAGCTGCGCGAGATACACACGCAGGTAATGTGTTTCGGTGGCATACGCCGGGCCCCACACCTCTTTGAGCAGTTCCTCACGGCCGACCAGCTTGCCGCGATTGCGGACAAGGACCTCGAGCATTCCCCATTCGGTCGGGGTGAGATGCACTTCGCTGCCGTTCTTGGTGACCTTCTTGGCGGCCAAGTCGACGGTGAACGATTCGGTCTCGATCACCGGTTGCTCCAGCTCGGAGGCGGCGGTGTTGCGCCGCACTGCCGCCCGCAGTCGCGCCAGGAATTCGTCCATCCCAAAGGGTTTCGTCACATAGTCGTCGGCGCCGGCATCCAGCGCCTCGACCTTGTCCGAGGAATCGGTGCGCGCCGAGAGCACGATAACGGGTGCGGTGAGCCAGCCGCGCAGACCGGCCAGCACGTCGATGCCGGAGATGTCGGGCAGGCCGAGGTCGAGGATCACCACGTCGGGCTTGTGCTCGGCGGCCGCGCGCAATGCGCCGGCACCGCTGGACGCGGTGATCACCTCGTAGCCCCGCACTGACAGGTTGATGCGCAGCGCACGCAGGATCTGCGGTTCGTCGTCGATCACCAGGACGCGCGTCATCACGCGTCCATCGCTTGTGGCGCAGCCATATCCACGATGACGGTCAGGCCGCCGCCCGGGGTGTCGGTGGCCGTAATCGTCCCGCCCATGGCTTCGACGAAGCCGCGCGCCACCGACATGCCCAGGCCGACACCGATGGTGTTGTCGTTATCGCCAAGGCGCTGAAACGCTTCGAAGATCTGTTCCTCGGCCCCGTGCGGAATCCCCGGGCCCTCATCGATGACATTGATCAGCACGCGATCACCCACCCGGCCCGCGTTGACCCGGACCACGCAGTCGGGCGCGTAACGCAGCGCGTTGTCGATCAGGTTGGCCAGCACCCGTTCCAGCAGCCCGGCGTCGGCCATCACCATGGCGTCGGCCACCTCGACCTTGACCCGATCGATGGCGGACCGGAAGAACCCGGTGGCGCCCTTGCCGATACTGACCAGGGCCCGCTGCACGGCCTCCTCCAGATACACCCGGCTCAGCTCCGGGTGGATCACCCCGGCGGCCAGACGCGATGAGTCGAGCAGGTTTCCGACCAGCGCGGTCAGCTGGTCGATCGACTCCTCGATGGTGGCCAGCAGTTCCGCGGTGTCGTTGGGGGAGAAGGCGACGTCCTCGGCGCGCAGGCTGGAGACGGCGACCTTGGCCGCGGCCAGCGGGGTGCGCAGGTCATGGCTGACCGCCGACAGCAGTGAGCGCCGAAGTTCGTCGGCCCGGACGATCGCCTCGGCGCGGCTCGCCTCTTCGGCAAGCTCACGCTGTCTGATCAAACCCGCGGCCTGCCTGGCCACCGCGCCGAGCACCCGCCGGTCGCGCGCGGAGAGCTGTCGGCCGGCCAGCAGCATCCAGAACTCGTCGTCGCCGACTTCGATCGCGGTGTCGGCGGAATCGACGGTGGCGCAGGGGGTTCTGCCGACGCAGGCGATGACTTCGCTCTTCTTCCCGCCGGCGAGCGCTTCCTCACCGGTTTCCCGCAGCATGCTGACGGCGCGCTGGGCGTAGGTCTCCCGTACCCGTTCGAGCAGCGTTTCCAGGTCGGCGCCGCGCAGCACCGACCCGGCGAAAAGGGTCAGCAGCTCGGCCTCCTGCGAGGCGCGTCGGGCTTCCCGGGTGCGTTTGGCCGCGAAGTCGACCAGCACGGCGACGGCGACCGCGATGAGCAGCAGCACCAATTCGGTGATGGCGCTGTTGGGTTCGGCGATGGTGAAGCTGTGCCGCGGTGCGATCAGGTAGTAGTTCAGCAGCAGGCCGGAAAGCACGGCCGAAAGCGCCGCGGGCGCAACGCCTCCCAGCAGGCCCACCAGCAGCACGCCGATGAAGAACAGCGCGCTCTCGCCGCCGGTGTCCAGATATGGGTCCAGCATCGTGACCGTGATCGCGCAGATGACCGACGGCACGATGAAGGCCGCCAGCCACGATGCCACCCGCCGCTCGCGGGGTACGAGTGAAGACACCCGGAAGCCGCGTTTGGACTCCTCGTGGGTGACCAGGTGTACGTCGATCTTTCCCGACAGCTCGACAATCCTTGGACCGATGCCCTCCTCGAAGAGGCGTGCCCAGCGTGATCGCCGCGAGGTGCCGATCACCAGCTGCGTGGCGTTCATTTCGCGGGCGAATTCGAGCAGCGCCGTGGGCACCTCGTCACCGACCACGGTATGCATCGACGCGTCGAGGCTGCTCGCCAACTTGCGAATCTTGGCCATCCGCGACTCCGACAGGCCGGCCAGCCCGTCGCCGCGCACGACGTGCACCACCATGAGCTCCGCGGTGGACTTCGACGCGATACGCGACGCCCGTCGCACCAGCGTCTCGGATTCGGGTCCACCGGTGACCGCCACGACCACCCGCTCGCGCGCCTCCCACATGTCGGTGATCTTGTTCTCGGCGCGGTACTTGGCCAGCGCCGTGTCGACCTGGTCGGCAAGCCACAGCAGGGCCAATTCCCTTAACGCGGTCAGGTTTCCGCGACGGAAGTAGTTGGACAGCGCCGCATCGATGCGATCCGGCGCGTAGACGTTGCCGTGAGATAGCCTGCGGCGCAATGCTTCTGGCGTGATATCGATCAGCTCGACCTGAGAGGCCTGTCGGACCACCGAGTCGGGCACCGTCTCCTTCTGTTCTATGCCGGTGATCTGGGCGACAACGTCGTTCAGGCTTTCCAAATGTTGCACGTTGACCGTTGAGATCACGGTGATCCCGGCGTCGAGCAGTTCCTCGACATCTTGCCAGCGCTTGGCATTCTTACTGCCCGGTGTATTGGTATGCGCGAGTTCGTCGACGAGGACGACCTGGGGGCGGCGCTGCAGGACCGCGGGCACGTCTAGTTCGGCGAAGCTGCCGCCGCGATAGTCGACTTGGCGGGGCGGGATGAGCTCGATGCCCTCAAGCAGCTCAGCGGTTTTCGACCGCCCGTGGGTTTCCACCACGCCGGCCACCAGATCGGTGCCTCGTTCCAGCCGCCGATGTGCCTCGCCCAGCATCGAGTACGTCTTGCCCACGCCCGGAGCCGCGCCGAGATAGATGCGCAGCTCCCCGCGTTTGGGATGGTGGTCGCGGAGGCTGACGTCGCTCACGTCAACCATCATCCCCCCTCGGCGCTAACTCGTGACCGGGTACCGGTGGTCGAGTTGCAGATTTAGTTGCAGCACATTGACGCATGGTTCACCGAAAAATCCGAGCCCGCGACCGCTGCTGTTCTGCGCGACGACCTCACGTATCTGCTCTGGACTGACGTGGCGCACCTTGGCCACCCGCGCCACCTGGATGTCGGCGTAGGCGGGTGAGATGTTCGGATCCAGGCCGCTGCCGCCGGCGGTCACCGCGTCCGCAGGCACCGCCGGATCGGCGGGTGCGGCACCGCGGATGGGGACGGTCTGCCCGATCGAGTAGTCCTCGCCGTACCTGGCACATTCGACCCGCACGCCCTGGTACAGGGCGAGGAACGGTGTGATCGTCGCTCCGCACGGCTCGTTGACGCTGACCACCCGGGTCGGTCGGATGATGCCGCCGCGCGCGTCGCGGGGGCCGATCACCGACAACACCGCACCCACGCCACCGCCGGTGCAGAACGGTCGCGACCCGTCGACCCCCTCCAGCTTGCCCACCGCGGCGCTGCGCGAGCACACGGTCGTCAACAAGCTCGGTTTGAAGCCGGCGTCCGACGCCGACTTGCCGCCCGCCAGTTGCGACGGATCGGCGGGCGTGTCGACGATGCTTTCCGGGCCGAGGTTGCTGCCGCCAGACGAGGTCGGGTCATACCCGTTGCCGGCCGCCGAGGGCCGGCTCTGGAAGTACTGCGGCAGCGCGTTGCCGTCCTTGTCGGTGAACAGCTGGCCGATCAGTCTGCTGCCCACCGGCTTACCGTTGGCGGTCAGAATCGACCCCTCGGCCTGGTCGCGCAACCCGGGGAACTGCGCGACCAGCCAGACGAACGCTGGGTAGGCGAGACCAGTGACGACGGTCAGCACCAGCAGGGTGCGCAGTGCCGCCCAGTGCAGGCGAACGAAATTCGACAAAGACATGTCAGGACATCCCCGGGATGAATTGGACGATCAGATCGATCAACTTGATTCCGACGAACGGGGCGACGATGCCGCCGAGGCCATAGACGTACAGGTTGCGGCTCAGCAACTTTGACGCACTGTTCGGCGTGTATCGCACACCGCGCAGCGACAGCGGGATCAGCAGCACGATGATGATCGCGTTGAAGATCACCGCGGACAGGATCGCCGACTGCGGGCTGTGCAGCCGCATCACGTTGATCAGGTCCAGCCCGGGAAACAGTGCGACGAACATCGCCGGGATGATCGCGAAATACTTGGCAATGTCATTGGCGATCGAAAAGGTGGTCAGGGCGCCCCGGGTGATCAGCAGCTGCTTACCGATCTCCACGATCTCAATGAGTTTGGTGGGGTCGGAGTCCAGGTCGACCATATTGCCGGCCTCTTTGGCGGCCGACGTGCCGGTGTTCATCGCCACGCCCACGTCGGCTTGAGCCAGGGCCGGCGCATCGTTGGTACCGTCACCGGTCATCGCGACCAGCTTGCCGCCTTCCTGTTCGCGCTTGATCAGGTCGAGTTTGTCCTCGGGAGTGGCCTCGGCCAAGAAGTCGTCGACTCCGGCCTCATCGGCAATCGCCTTGGCGGTCAACGGGTTATCACCGGTGATCATCACCGTCCGGATGCCCATCCGCCGCATCTCGTCGAACCGCTCGCGCATGCCCTGCTTGACAACATCCTTGAGATGGATGACGCCGAGCACCGACGCTGTGCCGCCACGGCTTTCCCCGACCACCAGCGGAGTACCGCCCCCGGCAGAGATGCCGTCGACGACCTCGCCGAGCTGCTGGGGCACCGTACCGCCTTGCGCGCGTACCCATTCCGCCACCGAACTCGCGGCACCCTTGCGCAACAGGTGCCCCTCGAGGTCGACACCCGACATCCGGGTGGTGGCCGAGAACGTCACCCATTGGGCCTGGGCCAGTTCACCGGGCGTGCGTGCCCGCAACCCGAAGTGCCGCTTGGCGAACACGACAACCGAACGGCCCTCGGGTGTTTCGTCGGCGAGGCTGGACAACTGCGCGGCGTCGGCCAGCTGTTCGGCGGAGACGCCGTCGAGCGGGACAAAGGCCGCGGCCTGCCGGTTGCCCAGGGTGATGGTGCCGGTCTTGTCCAGCAGCAGGGTGTTCACGTCGCCGGCGGCTTCCACCGCCCGCCCGGACATGGCGAGCACGTTGCGCTGCACCAGCCGGTCCATGCCGGCGATGCCGATGGCCGACAGCAGCGCACCGATCGTCGTCGGAATCAAGCAGACCAGCAGCGACACCATCACGATCCCGGTGACACCGCTTGCGCCCAGCGCCTGGCCATCCGGGACGCCCGGATTGTTGACCTTGGAGTAGATCGCCAGCGGCTGCAGCGTCGCGACGGCGAACACGAAGATGATGGTCAGCGCCGCCAGCAGGATGTTCAGCGCGATCTCGTTGGGAGTCTTCTGCCGGTTGGCGCCCTCGACCAGCGCGATCATCCGGTCGATGAAGCTTTCGCCCGGCTTCTGGGTGACTTTCACGACGATGCGGTCGCTCAGCACGGTGGTTCCCCCGGTGACCGCCGAGCGGTCTCCTCCGGATTCGCGGATCACCGGCGCCGATTCACCGGTGATCGCCGATTCGTCCACCGAGGCAATGCCTTCCACGACATCGCCGTCACCCGGGATCACCTGTCCGGCTTCGACCACGACGATGTCGCCTTGCTGCAACTGCGCCGCGGCGACGGCTTCCTCGACCGCGGTGGCTCCGGGCGCCCAGTCTTTGAGCCGCCGGGCCATGGTTTGGGTCTTGGCCCGACGCAGCGTTTCGGCCTGGGCCTTGCCCCGGCCTTCGGCGACCGCCTCGGCGAGGTTGGCGAACAGCACGGTCAGCCATAGCCAGATCACCGTCAGCCAGGCGAACCACGTCGGGCTCAGGAACGCCAGCACGGTGCTCCAGGCGGCGCCGATTTCGACGATGAACATCACCGGATTCCGCCAGAGGGTGCGCGGGTCGAGTTTGCGCAGCGCATCTGGGGTCGACTTCCACAGCATCTTCGGGTCGAGCAGGCCGCCCTGCACCCGTTTTCGGCTTACCGGAGCCGGTTGCGTCTGTTCGGCCGGCTCGATCGCGGTCGCGGTCATCAGTGGATTCCTTCGGCGAGAGGCCCGAGCGCGAGCATGGGCAAGAACGTGAGGGCAACGACGATCAACGTGACGCCGGCCACCATCCCGACGAATTGCGGCCGATGGGTGGGCAGGGTGCCCGTCGACTCCGGTGTGGCGCCCTGCTTGGCCAGCGAGCCGGCCAAGGCCAGCACGAGCACAATGGGCAGGAATCTGCCGAAGGCCATCGCCAGCCCGAGGGCCGTGTTCCACCAAATCGTGTTGGCGCTGAGCCCGGCGAAGGCCGACCCGTTGTTGTTGGCCGCGGAGGTGAACGCGTAGAGCACCTCGGAGAGTCCGTGCGGCCCGCCGTTGAGCATGCCGGCCCGCTCGCCGGGCAGTGCCATCGCGATCGCGGTGCCGGTCAGCACGATCAACGGCGTGACCAGGAAATAGCTTGCGGCAAGCTTGATTTCGCGGGGGGTGATCTTCTTGCCGAGGTATTCGGGGGTGCGCCCGACCATCAGCCCGGCGACGAAGACGGTGATCACCGCCAGCACGAGGATGCCGTACAGGCCGGACCCGGTGCCGCCGGGCGCGACCTCGCCCAGCTGCATGTTGAACATCGCGATCATGCCGCCCAGGCTGGTGAGGGAGTCATGAGCGGAGTCGACGGCACCGGTCGAGGTGAGCGTCGTGGCGGCGGCGAACACCCCGGAGTCGGTGACGCCGAAGCGCTGCTCGACTCCCTCCATCGCCGCGCCGATCGACGTCGGCACCGTGCCGTGGTGCTGCACCTGAAACCACAGCATGAACGTCGTGCTGATCGTGTAGAGCGTCGCCATCACGGCCGCAATCGCGAAGCCCTGCTTGGTGTTTCCCACCATCCGTCCGAAGGTGCGGGGCAGCGAGAAGCCGATCACCAGGATCAGGAAGATTTCCAGCCAATTGGTCCACGCGGTCGGGTTCTCAAACGGGTGCGCGGAGTTCGCGTTGTAGAAACCGCCACCGTTGGTGCCGAGTTCCTTGATGACCTCCTGGCTGGCCACCGGACCGCCGGTGATGGTCTGCGCGGTGCCGTTGACTCCTGCGACGATCTGGTCGTGCAGGTGGAAGTTCTGGATCGCCCCACCGGCCACCAACAGGATCGCGCTGATGATGGCGATGGGCAGCAGGATGCGCAGCGTTCCGCGCACCAGGTCCACCCAGAAGTTGCCCAGCTCGCCGGTACGCCTGCGGGCGAACCCGCGCACGAGCGCCACCGCCACCGCCATACCGACGGCGGCGGAAACGAAGTTCTGCACAGCCAGCCCGGCCATCTGCACGAGATGGCCTTGGGTCGTTTCGCCCGAATACGCTTGCCAGTTCGTGTTGGTGACAAAGCTGACCGCGGTGTTCCAGGCCAGTGAGGGCGTCATCTTGGTGGCCGGGTCATGCAGATGCAACGGCAACTTTCCCTGCACGAGTTCGAATACGAACAGGAACAGGATGCTGACCGACGAGAACGCCAACACGCTGCGGGCGTAGGCCCCCCAGGTCTGCTCCGCGCGGGCATCGACCCCGATCAGTCGATAGATCACTCGCTCGGCCTGCAGGTCCTTGTCCGACGTGTACACCCGAAACATATAGTCGCCGAAGGGAATATGCACGACCACCAGCGCCACGACGAGAACGACCAAAAAAAGGATCCCGGCTGTCGTCGTGTTCATTTAGAACCTCTCCGGGAACAGCAGGGCGCCTGCGAGGTAGAGCGCGATAAGGATGGAAAGCCCCAGGCCGACCGCATTCTGGTAGTTCACAGCCGCTCGACCAACTTTTGAGCCAGGCCGAGTGTGGCGAACACCGCCACCGTCAGCACGAGATACACCGCCACGCCCATCATTTCTCCGTCCGCGCCAATCACGTGCATACGAAATGGGACTCGACGAGCCGGCCACATCGTGTGGTGATCGCAAGCGCGGCACAGCCGGGCACAGCGGGTCACCACCATCAGCGAAGGTCTCGCCAGTCAAGATCAGCTCGAAATTAGCTCGGTGGCATCCGCCGGCGCGTCCGGTTGACGGTTTCCTAACGGGCGCACGGTGCACATTTACGGTTCCTTTACGCCCGGGGTCCGGGCAGGAAAGAATCGCAGTGTCGGTCAATCAGCGGCTGCGGCAACGGCATCCATGCGACCACCGCGGGTGCGCTACTGCGACGGTGTGTCGGCGGTCGACCTGGTGATCAACGGCAGCCGTACCCGGAAAACGGTGCGGCTCTCGTCGGATTCGGCGGTGACCGAACCTTGATGAGCCTTGACGATCGAGTTGACGATGGCTAAACCCAGTCCATTGCCCGAGCCGTTGGACCTCGACTTGTCGGCCCGGACGAACCGCTCGAACAACCTGGGCAGCAGCTCGGCGTCGATGCCCGGGCCGTCGTCGGTGACGGTCACTTCCGCGTAGGGCGCACCGGGACCGACACGGCGGCAGGTGATTCCGGTCGTCACCGTAACCCCTGGCGGAGTGTGCACGTGGGCATTGCTGAGCAGATTGCTGACCAGCTGATGCAGCCGGGCGTGATCGCCGAGCACCCATACCGGCTCGTCGGGCAGGTCTTTGACCCAGTGGTGCGTCGAGGCTGCCACCGTCGCGTCGTTCACCGCGTTGCTGACCAACTCGGCCAGGTCGACCTCTTCGGTCTGCAGATCCTGGCCTTCACCCAGCCGCGAAAGCAGGAGCAACTCGTCGACGAGCAATGCCATCCGCCGAGCCTCGGATTCTATTCTGGCCAAGGCGTATTCGGTGGTCGGCGGCAGCGCCGAACTGTCCTGGCGGGTCAGTTCGGCGTAGCCCTGAATGGCGGCCAGCGGTGTGCGCAACTCATGGCTTGCGTCGGTGATGAATTGGCGCATCCGCAGATCCGAGTCGACCCGATGCGCCAGAGCGCTATCGACGTTGTCCAGCAAGCGGTTCAGCGTGTGGCCGACGATCCCCACCTCATTCTGGGGGTTGGTGTCCTGCGGTGGTACCCGGACGCTGATCAGGTGGTCGTCGCCGGTGAGCGGCATGGCGGCGACACCGGCGGCGACGGCCACGAGCCGGCGCAGCGGGCGAAGGGTGTAGCCGACCACCCACACCGTGAGCCCGGCGGTGACCAGCAGTGCCGCCGCGGTGAGCACGATGGTGGTGAGCTGTTTGCGGGCGATGATTCGGTCGGCCAGGTTGTGCGACACCCCGACGACGAGGACGTCGGACCCGTTGACAGTGCTGTCGATGCGGTAAGGCCCCAGCCTGCCGAGAATTTCGGTGCGCGGCGGCCCATCACCCCAGGATTGCGATTGAAGGTCACGGACGACGTCGGCCGGCGCGGGTTTGGGTTCGTCTTCGGAGAACACTGCCGACCCGATCACGGTGCCGTTGTGCAACACGGCGATCAGGTTGCCCGGCGTCTGCCCGGTGAACTCCAGCATCGCCTGTGCGATCGGCGGGGTGCCGGGCTTCGGCGAAACATGTTCGCCGTTGCGGTATTTGGTGTACTGGTGGCTGAACGCGTCCAGAGACTCGGCCACATCGGCGTCGCTCATGATGTTGACGTAGCCGCGCAGGCTCAACACCGACACGATCCCGATCGTCACCAGCACCACGCTGACCACCGCCAGCACCCCCAACAGCAGTTGGCGCCGCAGCGAATGGGGGAACCACCGGGGAAAGTCCCTGGATACGCCGATCGGGTCTCGGGTCATTCCGCCGGCCGGAGCATGTACCCCACACCACGGACGGTATGAATCATCGGTTCCCGCCCGGAGTCGATCTTCTTCCTCAAGTACGAGATGTAGAGATCCACGATGCTGGTGCGGCCGGCGAAGTCGTAATTCCAGACACGGTCCAGGATCTCGGTCCGGCTCAACGCGCGGCGGGGATTGCGCATGAGGAAGCGCAGCAATTCGAATTCGGTGGAGGACAGCGAAATCGGGTCGCCGTCGCGGGTGACTTCCCGGCTGGCGCTGTCGACCTTGAGTCCGCCGACTTTGAGCGTCTCGGCGGTCGGCGTGGGTTGCTGCCCGGAGCGGCGCAGCAAGCCGCGCAGCCGGGCAACCAGTTCCTCGAGGCTGAACGGCTTGGTCATGTAGTCGTCGGCGCCCGCGGTCAGACCGGTGACCCGGTCCATCACCGAGTCGCGCGCGGTGAGGAACAGCGTGGGGGTGTAGGCGTCGGACTGCCGGACGCGTTCCAGTATTCGCAACCCGTCCACATCGGGAAGCATGATGTCGAGGACGAGGACGTCCGGGTTGACCCGGTCGAACTTGGCCATGGCTTCGCGTCCGTTGTGGGCGATGTCGACGACCCAGCCTTCGTAATGCAGCGCCATTTTCACCAGGTTCGTCAACGCCGGCTCGTCGTCGACCAGCAAAACCCTGATGGGTGACCCGTCGGCACGGTAGATCCTGGGCAGCTGCCCCAGGATGGCTTGACGTGGGCGCTGCGCGGCTGAGGTTCCCGACATTGCGGTCATGTTCCTACATTCTGGCAAGCCGCACACGGGACTGTCACGGAGTTCATAGAAACCTCAAATGTAGCCGTCGGTCAGCGGCCGCGTCCGACTGCGCGGGGCGGTGGGCTGATTCGCGGGGCAGCGAA